>JBOGEN010000226.1:0-18894 GCA_050743265.1 Actinomycetes bacterium | reverse complement strand
CGAGGACGGCGGCGAGCACGACCGCCACCGGCCCGCGCGGGACGAGGCCCGCCACGTCCGCCGCAGCGGGCCGGGAACGCCCCGCCGCAGGGGAGCGCCGGTCCACCCGGCCGTCGTCGGCCCGGCCATCGTCAGCGTCGGCCTCGGCATCGGCATCGGCGTCCGACGACTCGTGCATGGGGGTCTCGACCTGCGACGTCCCGCGCTCCGAGAGCGAGCGCTCGGGCATGGTCGCAGGATCCGTGTGGTGGGAGCCCTTTGCTTCCACGGAGCCGGTGGGGGGAGGGTCGGTGGAGGACCCGTGACCCGGCGACTCCTCCGCGGGCGAGGCACCGCCGACCACGACGCGCGACTTCGCGCGCCGCCGGCGGAGCTGCGCCGCCGCGCGGCGACGCTCAGGGGGTGGGTTCTCGGACGACACCGCGGGGGCGCTCCTCTCCGGTCGAGCGGGACGGGGCCCGGCCCGACACCTAGCCGACGAACTCGAGGCGGGAGGTCAGCCAGCGACCGTCCTGCTGCACGAGGTGCATCTTCATCCGGTAGTGGCGGACCGTGCCCTTGGGCTGCCCGGTGTTGCGCACGTCGGCGTCCACGACCACGAGGGCCTGGGCGCTGTCCTCGTCCGCGCTGACGAGGCCCGCCTCGACGAACTCCCCGCGCGACACCGCCTGGTTGTCGGTGATCACCTTCTCGACCTGGCCGCGGCCGCGGGCGAAGTCCTTCTTGAACGTGCCGGCGGCGCCGTCGAGGATGCGCTGCATGTCGCGGGCGGCGTGCCGGTGGTCGATCGTCGTGAAGTTGACGGCCTCCTGCCTGGCCGCGTGCAGGACCTCCTCGCGCAACGCCTCCTCGGCGGACGCGGCACGCAGCCTAAGCCCGAGCAGGGCGGTCACCGCCAGCAGCGCGAGCACCGCCACGATGGCGACCGCCACCGGAGCGGAGACGCCCCTCAGCCGGTCAGCGGGCCGATGAGCAGCCACTTCCACGAGTCCTCTCCGAACGCTGCCTGTTGTCCACCCATGGACCCGATCACCAGCGGCGTCCCGTCCGGCCCGACGGTCTCGCCGGTAGCAGGGTCGTACCCCGAGACGAGCGGCCCTGCACCCGGGGGCTGGGCCTCGCTGCCCTCTCCCGCGGCGCCGGTGGAGCCGCTGCCGGGCGCCGGGGCGCTGGTCATGCCCGGCGCGTACGTCGGGGTGTCCGGGCCTCGCGGGGCGTTCTGGGCCCCGCGGACCGAGGTCGCGCTGCCCCGGGGCTCCTCGCACCTGATGCGGGTGTTGGTCGGCTGGTCCCCGGTGTTCGCGGGGGTCCGCCGGTTCGTGCCCTCGTACCCCTTCGTACAGGCGGGCGGGTCGTCCGCGTTGAGGACGAGGCCGAAGTGGGCGCTGCCGTCCCCGGGGACGACCGTATACCCGCCGGCGACGTTGGCGGGGTACGTCACCAGGATCTGCTCGAGCGCCGGCAGGCGTACCGCCTGGACCTGGCTCACCGTGAGCAGGTTGGCCACCAGCACGGACAGCCCCGGCCTGGTCGTCTGCAGCAGGTCGGTGACCTCGGAGGAGGTGCGCGCCCCCTCGTCGAGCACCGTGCGCAGGTCGCCGTCGCTGGTACGCATGGTGTCGGTGAGGGTCGCCAGGTCGCGGGAGAAGGACTCGATGCTGCCCGCGGAGTCACGCTGGGTGTTCAGCACGACCTGGCCGTCCTCGAGCAACCGGACCGTCTCCGGGAGCGCATCGGTGGCCTCCTCGGTGAGGGTGTTGCCGTTGTCCACGAGTCGGGTGAGGTCGTCGCCTGTGCCGTCGAACGCGGTGCCGAGCTCGTCCACCACCGTGGCGAGGTTGCGCCGGCCGACCGAGTTCACCAGCTCGTCCAGGTTGACCAACAGGCGGTTCGTCGAGAGCGGCGTGTGGGTCTCGGCCGCGCTGATGTGCGCGCCCTCGTCCAGGTAGGGCCCGGAGGCACGCTGGGGCCGCAGGTCGACGTACTGCTCGCCGATGGCCGACCGGTTGGCCACCACCGCCTGGGCGTCCGAGGGGATGCGGATCTCGTCCTCGAGGTGGAGGGTGGCCGAGACGCCGTTCGGCGACAGGCCGAGCCTGCTCACCCGGCCGACCGTCACCCCTCGGTACGTGACCTCAGCGTTCTCGTAGATGCCGCCGGAATCGTCGAACTCCGCGGTCACGTCGTACCCCGCGTCGGTGATCCGGTCGGTGAGGCCCACGTAGTTGGCACCGACGTAGCTGATGCCGACCGCGGTGAGCGCCGCAAACGCGACGAGCTGCACCTTCACCCCGCGACTGATCACGACAAGCCCCCCATCAGCAGCCGGGTCAGGTCGTCGTCCGCGCCCTGCCGGGCGGCACACAGCGGCGGGCAGAGCAGGCCGCCGCCCGCGCCCGAGTCGTCCTCGGGGGGCTCCCACGGGTCGCCGCCGGAGTCCTCCTCCCGCGCGTCCTTGTCGGGACAGACCAGACCGACGACGCAGATGTCGGCGTTGCCGTCGTCGTCCGCGTCCTTGACCTTGTCCGGGCAGAGCGCGGCACGGTCCTTCCGCGGCGTGAGCGAGCAGAGACCCTTCACCACGTCCGGCATCTTCTGGCCGGACAGGTTGAGGTTGCGCTTCGTGCATGCCCCCGGCAGACCCGTCTGGTCCGGGATGTCGTTGCAGAGCCGGTTGACGAGGTCGTCGGGCTTGGTGTCCTCCGGCAGGTCGAGGTCGGGGGGGTTGGGCAGGCCACCCTGCTCGCCCGAGCCGGGGAGCTCCGGGGTCGCCGGCGGCGCGGAGGCCTCGAGGCTGCCGAGGATGTTCTTCAGGTCGAGGTCGGCGGTGATCCGCAGGTTCGTGTAGTCGCCGCGGACCCCCTTGCCCACCGTGCTCGGGAACGGGTACGTGACGAGCAGCTCCATCGCCCGCGGCAGGTCGTGGCCTGCCTCGGCGAGCTTGCCGACGATCGGGACGAGGGCACGCAGGTCGGCGATCGTGTCCGCCTTGGACTGCTCGATGACCCGGGTGCCGACCTCGCCGAGGTCCGACAGCGCCTCGAGCATGCGGGTCAGCTGGCGGCGCTGGTCGGCGAGCACCTTGACGCCGGGCGGGATGTCGTCCAGCGCAACCTTGAGGGTCCGCCGCTGCGCGGCCAGCCGCGCGCTGAGCCGGTCGAGGCCCTCGATGGCGCGGACGATCTCCGCCTTGTGCTGGTCCAGGCCGCCGATGAACGTGTCGAGCTCGGAGAGCACCGACCGGATGCGCTCTTCGCGCCCCTGCATGACCTGGCTCAGCTCCCGGTTGATGGTCTGGAGCTGCTGCACTCCCCCGCCGTTGAGGAGCAGGCTGAGCGCGGAGAGCACCTCCTCGACCTCTGGGTTGCGCCCGCTGCGGTCGAGCGGGATGAGGTCGCCGTCCGAGAGCCGCCCGCGGGCCTGCTCGGCCGTGGGTGGGGAGAGCGAGACGAACTTCTCCCCCAGCAGGCTGGTCTGGCGGAGCCGTGCCTCAGCGTTGTCCGGCAGCCGTACGTCGTCCCGCAGCTGGACGGTCACGACGGCGTGCCACCCGTCGAGCCGGACGTCCTCGACGCGTCCGACGCTCACGTCGTTGACCTTGACCGAGGACTGCGGGACCAGGTCGAGCACGTCGGGGAACTCGATCTCCACCTCGTACGCGTCGTCGCCGAGGTCGACGCCGCCGGGCAGCGGCAGGTCGCCGACGCCGGAGAACTGGCAACCGGAGCCGACCATCGCCGTGGCGACGACGGCGGCCAGCGAACGGAGCAGCCGAGGGGCGCGGCGGGTCATCACTCGTCCTCCATGAGCCCGCCGAGATGGCTCAGGCGCCGCATGTCCGCGTCGCCGGGAGCGGGCCCTGCGACGCCGCCCTGCGGGACCAGCCCGGCCAGGTCGTCCGGCAGCCTGCCCTGGCTCTGCAGTGTCTTCATCTGCGCGAACAGCTTCGTGATGTCGTCGCAGGCCTGCTTCGGCGCGTCCGTCGCCTCGATGAGCGAGCAGAGGTAGAGCGCCGGGTCGTCGAGCTGGCGGACGTTGTCGCGGGTGTCGAGGGTGCCCGAGGACGGGTTGTACGCGAGGTTGAGGTTGCCCAGCGCGAGCGGGGCGGTGTCGAGGACCTCGGCCAGCGCCTTCTTCTGGTTCACCAGCACGCCGGTGACCTCGGCGAGGCCGGCGATGTTGCGGGACAGGGCGTCCTTGTTCTGGTGGACGAAGTCGGACACCTCGGCCAGGGCCACGGCCAGGTTGCGCAGCGCCGCCGCGAGCTCCTCCCGCTCGCCGGCGAGCTGGGACGACACGTCGGCCAGGTCGGAGTTGAACGCCCGGACCTGCTCGTCGCTCTCGGCGAGGGCGGTGGTGAACACCTGCAGGCTGCGGACCGTGCCGAACAGGTCCTCACGCCCGTCCGAGAGGGTCTCCACGGCCTGGGACAGGTCGGCCAGCGTGCGGTTGAGGGGCTTGCCCTGCCCCTCCAGGTTCTGCGCACCCACGTCGAGGAGCCGGCTCAGCGCGCCGTCCCTGTTCGCGCCGTGCGGGCCGAGGGCGACGTTCAGCTTGTCCAGGCTGGAGAACATCTGGTCGAGCTCGACCGGGGTGGCCGTCCGCGACATGGGGATCTCGGCGCCGTCCTGCATCGTGGGGCCGCCCTGGTAGGCCGGCGCGAGCTGGACGTACCGGTCGCTCACGACCGACGGCGAGACCACCGCGGCCTTCGCGTCGGCGGGCACCTCGTACTCGGGGTCGACCTCCATCGCGACGCGCACGGACTCGCCGGCCGGCTCCACCGCGGTGATGCGGCCGACCGGGACGCCCAGGACGCGGACGTCCGAGCCCGGGTACACGCCGACCGCCTTGCCGAAGTGGGCGACGACCCGGATCCGGTCCTCGGACGGCCAGAACACGACGACCCCTGCGGCGATCACGGCGAGCGCGACGACCGATGCGACGACCCGCGTCCCGGCCGGGACGCGCACGCTGGACGGGAAGATCCTCATCACTCGAGTCCCGGGGTCAGGCTGGGGTTCTTGGTCGGCGGCTGGACCGTGCCGGGCACCGGCACCAGGTTCTGGACGTAGGTGTCGAACCAGCGCCCGTTGCCGAGCACGTTGGAGAAGCCGCGGACGAACGGGGCGAGCATGCGGATGCTGCGGTCGAGGTTGCGCTGGTTCGCCTGGAGCACGTCGACGACGGCGCCGAGCCGTTCGAGCGCCGGGGTGATCTGCGCCTCGTTCTCGCGGACGAGGGCGGTGAGCTGTTGCGAGAGGGCGGACGTGCTGACGAGCAGCTGGTGGATCACCTCACGCCGGCGGCGTACCTCCTGCAGCAGAAGGTCACCGTCGCGGATGAGCCGGGTGAGCTGCTCGTTGCGGTCGGCGAGCACGCCGGTCACGTCGTTGGCGTGGGCGAGCAGGGTGCGCAGCTGCTCGTCGCGCGAGGCGACCGTACGGGAGAGCCGCGACAGCCCGCGGATGCTCGCCCGCACCTCTTCCGGCGAGTTCTCGAACGTCTGCGAGAGCGTGTCGAATGCGTCGGCCAGCTGCGCGGTGTCGATCGCGCCCACGGTCGTGGACAGGTCACCGAACGCCTGGACGACGTCGTACGGCGAGTCCGTGCGCGAGCGCGGGATCTGCGAGCCCGGCTCGAGCTCGCGCTCGCCGACCGGCTCCAGCGCGACGTACTTGCGTCCGAGCACGGTCTTGATGCGGATGGACGCCCGTGTCCGCTCGCCGACGTGCACCTCGTCGTCCTCGACACGGAACGAGACGCGGACGTGGTCGCCCGCCAGCTCCACCGCGTCCACCGCGCCGACCTTGACGCCGGCGACCCGCACCTCGTCGTCCTCCCGCAGGCCGGCGGCCTCGGAGAACGCGGCGTGGTACGTCTCGCCGCCGCCGATCAGCGGGATCTTCTCCACGTTGAACGCAGCGGCGACGAGCAGGGCCAGCGTGGTCAGCCCCGCCGCGCCGATCGGGACGGGGTTGCGCTCGCGGAACGGCCTCACGGCGCACACCTCGTCGCCGTCGAGTGGTAGTTCACCGTGTACGCCTCGAGCTTCTGAGCCTCCACGCCCGCGGGCACACGGATGCGGCCCTCGAAGTCGCACAGGTAGAAGTTGAACCATGAGCCGTACGTGGCGGTCTTGGTGATCGTCTCCAGCTTGGTCGGCAGGCGCTGCAGCACGCCGTTGACGAACGCACGGTCCTCGTCGAGGTTCCTGGCCACCTCACCGAGCCCCTTGATGTCCTTGCGGATCGCCGGGCGACCCTCGCGGACGAGCCCCGCGGTCTCGTCCGTGAGCGCGGCGATGTTCGTGAGCGACGACCCGATCGCCTCCCGGTCGGCGGACAGTCCGCTGACGAACCGCTGCAGCTCGTTGATGAGCGAGGCCAGCTTCTCGTCCCGCTCGCCGAGGGTGGCGAGGACGGTGTTGAGGTTGTCGACCGTACGGCCGATGACGGCGTCCCGGTCGGCGAGCGTGTTCGTCAGGGAGGCGGTGTGCGCGAGCAGGCTGTTGACCGTGCCGCCCTCCCCCTGCAGCGTCTGCACGATCTCCAGGGCGAGCCGGTTGACGTCCTTCGGGTTCAGCGCCTGGAACAACGGCTTGAAGCCGTCGAAGAGCACGGTGAGGTCGAGCGCGGGCTGGGTGTGCGCCATCGGGATCGTGCCGCCCTCGGGCAACCGCGCCCCGGTGCCCGGGCCCTCGGCGAGCGCCACGTACCGCTGCCCGACGAGGTTGCGGTAGCGGACCATCGCCTGCGTGCTGCGCGAGAGCGGACGGCTGTCCTGCACGGTGAAGGTGACCAGAGCGCGGTCGCCCTTGTGCACCGCGATGTCCTCGACCTCGCCGACGCGGACACCGGCAACCCGCACGTCGTCCCCCTCGACCAGGCCGGTCACGTCCGAGAAGACCGCGCTGTACTCCGAGGAGTCGACGAAGCGGATGTTGCCGATCGTCGCGGCGAGCAGGCCCGTGGCGAGGACGGTCACGATGGCGAAGATCGTGAGCTTGACCAGCGCAGCGGTGGTCTTCACGAGACGCTCACCGCCGTCCCCCGGGCCATCGGGGCGAACATCAGCGCCGCCAGGTCGGGCACCTCCTCCGGGGTCGTCCCCATCGGGGACGTGAGCAGCGAGGCCATGAAGTCACGCTCGGCAGCCGTCCCGGCCAGGGTGGTGAACGGCTGCGGGGAGAACGCCGACGGGTTCGCGCTGCCGAAGCTGCTCGGGCTGCCCAGCAGCGGGAGCCCGGGCTGGCCGGTGTTCTGTGCGCCGTCCTCGACCTCCGCGCCCGGTTGCGGCTTCGGCGGTGACGGCATGCCGTGGCAGTTCGGTCCCGACTGGTCGGCGTACGCGGGGTCGTCGGTGCCCGGCTCGTACGGGCCGCGGTCCTTGATGACCTCGAGCGTGATGTGCAGGCCCTGGTACCCGCCCCCGAACGCCTGGGACAGCGGCTTGTCGTAGTTGGCGAGACCGTCGAGCAGGCAGGGGTACTCGGGCGAGTACGCAGCGAGCAGGTCGAGCACCGGGCGGCTCACGTCCGCAAGCTGGATGAGGTTCTGCTCGTTCTCGGCGAGCACCTGCTCGGCGGTCTGGGCGGCGCCGGTCGCGCCGACGAGCAGGTTGGCCAGGGACTCCTGCTTCGCCACCACCGTGCGCTGGGTGACGGCCGTGTTGCGCAGGACGCGCATGAGGTCCGGAGTGGCGTCGGCGTACATGTGCGTGACGTCGGCCAGCCCGGTGATGTCCGCCTGCAGGGTGGCCATCTCGGGGTTGAGCCGGGTGAAGTAGGTGTCGACGCGCTCGAGGTTCTCGCCGATCCGGTCGCCGCGGCCCTCGAGGGCGTGCGAGAGCGCGTACAGGGTGGCGTTGAGGTCCTCGGGTCTGACCGTACGCAGCAGCGGCAGGACGTCGTTGAGCACGCGCTCGAGCTCGATCGCTGTCTGCGACCTGTCCTGCGGGATGACCTCACCCGCCTGCACGGCCTGGGTGCTCGGCGTGCCGGGCACGACGAGCTCGACGTACTTCTCGCCGAACAGGGTCTTGGGCAGGATGCGCGCCTTCACGTCCGCCGGGACGAGCGCGGCCTGCTCGGGGTCCAGCGCCATGTCGATCGTGGCCTTGCGGCCGTCCGAGCTGACCTCGCGCACCTCACCGACCCGGATGCCGCGCAGCTTGACGTCCGCCATCGGGTTGAGCTGGTTGCCGATCCGGTCGGTCTGCAGCGAGACCGGCACCACCTCGGTGAACGTCTTGTTGTACGCCGCCGCGCTCAGCGCCACCAGCGAGCCGAGGACGCACAGGAACACCACCCCGTACAGCCGCTGCCGTACGCGGGTGAGGAGCCCGGAGGTACCCGGGCGCGCGCTCATGTGCATCCTTACCCCGCGATCCGCACGGTCGTGGTGGCGCCCCAGATGGCGAGGCTGAGGAAGAAGTCGACGATGTTGATCGCCACGATGGACGTCCGCACCGCGCGGCCGACCGCGACGCCGACGCCCGCGGGGCCGCCGCTCGCGTGGTAGCCGTAGTAGCAGTGGATCATGATCACGACGATCGCGAAGACCAGCACCTTGCCGAACGACCAGAGAACGTCCTCGGGCGGCAGGTACTGGTGGAAGTAGTGGTCGAACGTGCCGGCCGACTGGCCGTAGTACGCGGTCGCGATCGTGCGCGAGGCGAGGTACGAGGACAGCAGCCCCACCACGTACAGCGGGACGACCGCGACGAAGCCCGCGATCATGCGCGTGGTGACGAGGAACGGCATCGAGGGGATGCCCATCACCTCGAGCGCGTCCACCTCCTCGCTGATGCGCATCGCGCCGAGCTGGGCGGTGAACCCGCACCCCACGGTCGCGGCCAGGGCGATGCCGGTGACGAGCGGGGCGATCTCGCGGGTGTTGAAGTACGCCGAGACGAACGCGGTGAAGTTCGACGCCCCGAGCTGGTTGAGCGCGGCGTACCCCTGCAGGCCGACCTCGGTGCCGGTGAAGAAGGTGAGGAACGCGATGACGCCGACCGTGCCGCCGATGACCGCGAGTGCGCCCGAGCCGAGGCTGACCTCGGCGAGCAGGCGCAGCACCTCCTTCTTGTAGCGGCGCACCGTCTTGACGCTCCAGCCGAGGGAGCGCCCGTAGAAGGAGAGCTGGCCGCCGAGGTCCTCCAGCGCGTCCAGGGGCCGGCTGACCGCACGGGAGAGGAGGTGCCCGGGTCCGCGCAGCGTACGGACGAGGCCCGCGGTGAGGAACGACACGCTCAGCCCCCCTTCGGCGGGACGACCTGGAAGTACACGGCCGTCAGCACGAAGTTGAAGACGAAGAGGAGCATGAAGGTGATGACGACGGACTGGTTGACCGCATCGCCGACCCCCTTCGGACCACCCCCTGCGTTCAACCCCTTGTACGAGGCGACGATCGCGGCGATGGCCCCGAAGATGAGCGCCTTGATCTCGCCCATCCACAGGTCGGGCAGCTGGGCCAGGGCGGTGAACGAGGCGAGGTACGCACCCGGCGTGCCGCCCTGAAGCACCACGTTGAAGAAGTAGCCGCCGCACACCCCGACGACGGAGACGAGCCCGTTCAGCAGCACCGCGACGAGCATCGCGGCGAGCACGCGCGGCACGACGAGGCGCTGGATCGGGGAGATGCCGAGCACCTCCATCGCGTCGATCTCGTCCCTGATCTTGCGGGAGCCGAGGTCGGCGCAGATGGCCGAGCCACCGGCACCGGCGATGAGGAGCGCGGTCACGATCGGCGAGGCCTCGCGGACCACCGCGAGCACAGCCGTCGACCCGGTGAACGCCTGCGCACCGAACTGCCGGATGAGCCCGCCCACCTGCAACGCGATGACTGCGCCGAACGGGATGGAGACGAGTGCGGTCGGCAGGATCGTCACGCTGGCGACGAACCAGGACTGGTTGACGAACTCCTTCGTCTGGAACGGGCGCCGAGGCAGGGCGCGCATGACGTCGAGGAACAGCGCGAAGAGGCTCCCCGAGTGTCGAAGCGCCCCCGTGGCCGGGTTGGTCATGCGCCCGGCCTCCCGGACGGGCTCGACCCGTTGCCTCCGTAGTGGTGCGCACCGGACGCAGACGCCACCCCGCCGGCCGTGGCGAGCACGCCGGCGTCCGGCCGGCCGGCGGCGGCGCCGAAGCGCTCCTCCTCGATGCGGGCGATCTCGTCCCACCGAGCGGGCCGGTCGATGCCCTCGCCGGGGAGAAGCCGCGGGGTGGTCACGGCGGCGTCCTCGTCCGTCTGCTCGACGCCCGCGGCACGCAGCTCGGCGAGCTCGGCCTCGACCTGGGCCGCGTCCTTCTCCTCCGCCATGCCGATGGGCCCCTGCATCCGGCCGTTGAGGAACTGGCGGACCACCGGCTCGCCGCTCGCCAGCAGCTGCTCGCGCTGGCCGAACATCACGAGGTTGCGGCGGAAGAGCAGCCCGATGTTGTCGGGCACCTGCCGGGCCGAGGAGATGTCGTGCGTGACGATGAGGAACGTCGCCTCGATCTGCGCGTTGAGGTCGACGATGAGCTGGTTGAGGTACGCGACACGCACCGGGTCGAGGCCGGAGTCCGGCTCGTCGAACAGGATGATCTCGGGGTCGAGCACGAGCGCCCTGGCGAGCCCGGCCCGCTTGCGCATCCCGCCGGAGATCTCGCCGGGCAGCTTGGACTCCGCCCCGACGAGGCCGACCATCTCCATCTTCTCGTCGACGATCCGGCGGATCTGGCCCTCGGACTTCTTCGTGTGCTCCCGGAGCGGGAACGCGATGTTGTCGTAGAGGTTCATCGACCCGAACAGGGCGCCGTCCTGGAACAGGACGCCGAAGAGCTTGCGGACCTCGTACAGGTCGTGCTCGCGGAGCCGGGTGACGTCCTTGCCCTCGATCCAGATCGAGCCCCGCTCGGGCTTGAGCAGGCCGACGAGGGACTTGAGGAACACGGACTTACCGGTGCCGGACGGGCCCAGCAGGACGGAGATCTCCCCCGCCGGGAGGGTGAGGGAGACGTCCTGCCAGATCACCTGTCTGCCGAAGGACTTCGTCAGCCCTTCGACTCGGATCTCGACGCCCACACCGACACCTCTCGACGACTCAGGTGCACCCGGATATCAACGACGCCGACCCCGTATCGGTCACGGGGGAACACATTCTGGGCGGGTCGGGCAAACCGGGGTGCATTGCCCCCTCGAACGACGTGGCAGACCGTAGCAGGGGTGTGACACACCCGACACGACCGGCCTACCTGCTGGTAGGCATCGCCGCAGGTCATACGGCCACGCAACGTGACGAGGCGGCCACCCCACGGATCGGGGTGGCCGCCTCGCCCTCGTGCACGTCGCGGCAGTGCCGCGAGGCGGTGCTACGTGACGGTGCTACTTGACGGTGACCGTGCCTCCGGCGCCCTCGAGCGCCTCCTTGGCCTTGTCCGCCGCCTCCTTGTTGACCTTCTCGAGAACGGGCTTCGGCGTGCCGTCGACGAGGTCCTTGGCCTCCTTGAGGCCGAGGCTGGTGAGCCCGCGGACCTCCTTGATGACCTGGATCTTCTTGTCGCCCGCGCTCTCGAGGATGACGTCGAACTCGTCCTGCTCCTCCTCGGCGGCGGCGCCGTCCCCCCCGCCCTGGGCGGGGCCGGCGAACACCTGCGGGGCCGCGGCGGCCGCGGTGACGTCGAAGGTCTCCTCGAACTGCTTCACGAACTCGGAGAGCTCGAGCAGCGTCATCTCCTTGAACGCGTCGAGCAGCTCGTCGGTGCTGAGCTTCGCCATGGTGGCGGTCCTTCCTTACCTGCTGGTGGGTTGCGTTCGGCGTGGGGCTGTCCGCCCTCGCGTGCGGGCGCTCGGCCCGCGGTGGTCAGGTCGTCAGCCCTCGCTGCTCTCGGTGCTCTCTTGCGGGGTGCTCTCGTCCGGGGCGCTCTCCTGCGGGCTGCTCTCCCCCGCCGGCTCCCCGGCGGCCGCGGCCTCCTCGCTCGGAGCGTCGGGCTCCGTACCGCCCGCACTCGCCGAGGCGACCGGCTCGGCCGGCCCGTCGGACGCCTCGACCTTGGCACGCAGCGCCTCGACCGTCCGCACGGTCTTCGACAGCGGCGCGGCGAAGAGGGACGCGGTCTGCGACTGCTTGGCCTTCATCACGCCGGCCAGCTTCGAGAGCAGGACCTCCCGGGACTCGAGGTCCGCGAGCCTGGTCAGCTCGTCGGGCGACATGGACCGGCCGTCCATGATGCCGCCCTTGACGACGAGTGCGGGGTGCGCCTTGGCGAAGTCACGCAGACCCTTGGCGGCCTCGACCGGGTCGCCCTTGACGAACGCGACTGCGGTGGGGCCGGTGAGCAGCTGCTCGTCGAGCTGGTCCACCCCCGCCTCACGGGCCGCGAACTTGGTCAGCGTGTTCTTCACCACGGCGTAGCTGACGTGCTCACCGAGTGCACGGCGCAGCTCCTGCAGCTGTGCCACGGTGAGCCCGCGGTACTCGGTCAGCACGGCGGCGTTGGAGCTGCGGAACTCCTCCGTCAGCTCGGCGACCGCGGCCACCTTGTCCGGCCTCGCCATGGGCCTCCTTCCGGGGTGTGTCGCCAGTCGGGCCCACGTGGCGGGGCTCGGGCCCGGACACGCGAAACGCCCCGGCGCAGGCGCACGGGGCGTGGACGGCGTGGGGCGCCGCTCGCTCTCCTCACCTGCGCGGGCCGCCCGCGTGACGCGGGGCCTTCGGCCGCCCGTATGGGCGTCGACCAGCGGTCTTCGGCAACGGACAGAGTACGGGGTCGGACAGGTCGCGGCCAAATCGACGACGCCGCCCCGCGGGATCTCAGGCGTGGGCCGGCGCGTCCTCGGCGGCGGAGGCGCGGATCTTGCCCGGGTCCAGCGGGATGCCTGGTCCCATCGTCGTGGCCATCGTGGCGGTCTTCACGTACCGGCCCTTGGCTGCGGACGGCTTGAGCCGCATGACCTCGTCCATCGCAGCCGCATAGTTCTCGACGAGCTGCTGCTCGCCGAAGGACGCCTTGCCGATGATGAAGTGCAGGTTCGCGTGCCGGTCGACGCGGAACTCGATCTTGCCGCCCTTGATGTCGCCGACGGCCTTGGTGACGTCCGGGGTGACCGTGCCCGTCTTCGGGTTGGGCATGAGCCCGCGGGGGCCGAGCACGCGGCCCAGCCGGCCCACCTTGCCCATGAGGTCGGGCGTGGCGACGACGGCGTCGAAGTCGAGCCAGCCGTCGGACACCTTGGCGATCAGGTCGTCCGAACCCACGTGGTCGGCGCCTGCGGCGCGAGCCTCCTCCGCGCGGTCGCCGGTCGCGAAGACCAGGACCCGGGCGGTCTTGCCGGTGCCGTGCGGGAGGTTGACCGTGCCGCGGACCATCTGGTCGGCCTTGCGGGGGTCGACGCCCAGCCGCAGCGCGACCTCGAGTGTCGGGTCGAACTTCGTGGTCGCGAACTGCTTGGCGAGACGGACAGCCTCGCCCGGGCCGTACAGGCGCTCGTCGTCGATGAGCTCGGCGGCCTTGCGGTAGGCCTTGCTGCGCTTCACGTCGTACTCCTCTGGTGAGGTCGAGGGTCGTGGTCGAGCGGGCCAGCGCGTGGCCCTTCCACGGGGGAGCAGGAGGCTCCCGGGGTCACTCCGCGACGGTGATTCCCATGGAACGGGCCGTCCCGGCGACGATCTTCTCGGCGGCGTCCAGGCTGGTGGCGTTGAGGTCCGGCATCTTCGACTCGGCGATCTCGCGGACCTGGTCACGGGTGAGCCTGCCGACCTTGGTCTTGTGCGGCTCGGCGGAGCCCTTCTCGAGCCCTGCGGCCTTGAGGATGAGCCGGGCCGCCGGCGGCGTCTTCGTGATGAAGGTGAAGGACCGGTCCTCGTAGACCGAGATCTCCACCGGGATCACGTTGCCGCGCTGGTTCTCCGTGGCCGCGTTGTAGGCCTTGCAGAACTCCATGATGTTGACGCCGTGCTGGCCCAGCGCCGGGCCCACCGGCGGGGCCGGTGTCGCCTGGCCGGCCTGGATCTGCAGCTTGATGACTGCGGCGAGCCTCTTCTTGGGGGGCATTCTTCTCCGGGTCCTTCGTGTCGAACGTGCGTGGGCCGGGGTGGGTCAGATCTTGGTGACCTGGTTGAACGAGAGCTCGACCGGCGTCTCCCGGCCGAAGATCGACACCAGGACCTTGAGCTTCTGGGCGTCCGCGTTGATCTCGTTGATCGTCGCGGGCAGCGTGGCGAACGGCCCGTCCATGACCGTGACGCTCTCGCCGACCTCGAAGTCGACGACCTTCGGCGCGGCCTTCTCGACCGGCTTCTCCTCCTCCGGAGCGAGGATCTTCTCGACCTCGCTCAGAGTGAGAGGGCTCGGCCGGTGGGTGGCGCCGACGAACCCGGTGACGCCCGGGGTGTTGCGGACGGCGGCCCAGGACTCGTCGGTGAGCTCCATCCTCACCAGGACGTACCCGGGGAACTTGTTGCGCTTGACCTGCTGGCGCTTGCCGGCCTTGACCTCGGTGACCTGCTCCTGCGGCACCTCGACCTGGAAGATGAACTCCTCCATGTTCAGGGACGCTGTGCGGTTCTCCAAGTTGGCCTTCACCCGGTTCTCGTAGCCGGCGTACGAGTGGACGACGTACCAGTCGCCCGGCAGGGCCAGCAGGGAGAGCCGGAACTCCTCGGCCTTGTCCACCTCGGGCTCGTCGGCCTTCGCCTCGACCTCGGGCTCGAGGGCGAGCTCGCCGTCCGGCTCGTCGTCCGCGTCGGGCCCCGGCGCGGCCGGCGCGCCCCCGTCCGCACCGTCCAGATCGGCGGAGCCCTCCGGCTCGGTCGCGAGCTCGGCCGGGACGGCCTGCTCGGGCGCCTCCACCTGCTCGGGCGTCTCCGCCTGCTCGGGCGCGACGGTCGCCTCGTCCGCCTGCGGCTGCGCAGGGGGCGAGGACGACGAGAACGGGGACGACTCCGACACGGTCACTCTCTCTGGTGGACGGGGACGGTGGCGGTCAGGCGAAGATCGCGAACGCGAGCTTCGCCAGGCCGAGGTCGAGCAGACCCACGATCGTCATGAGGATCAGGACGAACACGAGCACGACGATCGTGTAGGTGATCAGCTCCCGCTGGGTCGGCCAGATGACCTTGCGGAGCTCCGAGACCACCTGGCGGTAGTACAGGGCGAGGCGACCCGGCAGGCTCTTGCGTGGTGCAGGCGCGCCTGACCGGCGCTCCGGCGTCGCCGGGGAGCGGATCTCGGTCACTGGCCTCACCTGGTTCGTGCGCACCGCCGTCGGCGGCGTGCGGTCGTGGTGCGAGCGTCACGCCCGCGGGTACGGGTGTTCAGCCTCGCAGGGCAGGAGGGACTCGAACCCCCAACCACCGGTTTTGGAGACCGGGACTCTGCCAATTGAGCTACTGCCCTCCGATGACATGACCGTACCCGACCCGTACGGGACAGGTCGGACGGAAGTCACCAGGAAGTGCAGTGTACGGGCCAGGCCAGCGAAGGTCGAACCACGGTGACGCGGCCCGGACCACACGGCAGGACGGCCCCGGAGCACTCTTCAGACCGGCCTGCCGGGGATGGGACGATGGCCCCCATGAGTCCCGAGCCCACTCCCCGTCGCGTGTCCGCCCGCGTGTCCGCCATCGCGGAGTCCGCCACCCTGGCCGTCGACGCCAAGGCGAAGGCGCTCAAGGCGGAGGGTCGCCCCGTCGTCGGCTTCGGCGCGGGCGAGCCGGACTTCCCCACACCGGACTACATCGTCGAGGCCGCGGTGGCGGCCTGCCGAGAGCCCCGGTTCCACCGCTACACGCCGGCGGGTGGCCTGCCCGAGCTCCGCCAGGCGGTCGCCGAGAAGACGCGCCGCGACTCCGGCTACCAGGTCGAGGCATCGCAGGTACTCGTGACGAACGGCGGAAAGCAGGCGATCTACGAGGGGTTCGCCAGCATCCTCGACCCGGGCGACGAGGTGATCCTCCCCGCCCCGTACTGGACGACGTACCCGGAGTCGATCCGGCTCGCGGGTGGGGTGCCGGTGGACGTGGCGACGGACGAGTCGACCGGCTACCTCGCCAGCGTGGAGGCACTCGAGGCGGCCCGCACTCCCCGGACGCGGGCGCTCGTCTTCGTCTCCCCCTCCAACCCCACCGGCGCCGTGTACCCGCCCGAGCAGGTCGCGCAGATCGGCCGCTGGGCCGCCGAGAACGGCGTGTGGGTGCTCACCGACGAGATCTACGAGCACCTGGTGTACGGGGACGCCCGGTTCTCCTCGATGCCCGCCCTGGTCCCCGAGATCGCCGACCGCTGCCTCGTCGTCAACGGCGTCGCCAAGACGTACGCGATGACCGGCTGGCGTGTCGGCTGGATCGTCGGTCCTGCGGACGTGGTGAAGGCCGCCGCGAGCCTGCAGTCCCACGCGACGTCGAACGTGGCGAACGTGTCCCAGGCGGCCGCGCTCGCCGCGGTCAGCGGTGACCTGTCCGCGGTGGCGAGCATGCGGGAGGCCTTCGACCGCAGGCGGCGCACGATCGTCCGGATGCTCGGCGAGATCCCCGGCGTGACCTGCCCGGAGCCGCAGGGCGCGTTCTACGCGTACCCCTCGGTGAAAGGGGTCCTCGGACGCGACATCCGCGGGCACCGGCCGGCCACCTCAGCCGAGCTCGCGGCGCTGGTGCTCGACGAGGTCGAGGTCGCCGTGGTGCCCGGCGAGGCGTTCGGCACCCCGGGTTACCTGCGCCTGTCGTACGCGCTGTCCGACGAGGACCTGGTCGAGGGCGTGGGGCGGCTGCACAAGCTCCTCGCCGAGGCACGGTGAGGGTCGCGTCCGAGCGGACCGACCGACGGGGGTAGGGGTGGCGCGCGTGGGGCGGCGTGACCTGGCGGCGCTGCCGAAGGCGCACCTACATCTGCACTTCACCGGCTCCATGCGGCCGGCCACCATGATCGAGCTGGCCGACCGGCACGGTGTCGTGCTGCCGGACGTCCTGCGGTCGGGCCACCCGCCTCGCCTGTCCGCGGCGGACGAGCGGGGCTGGTTCCGCTTCCAGCGGCTGTACGACACGGCGCGGTCCGTCCTGCGCACGGAGGAGGACATCCGTCGCCTGGTGCACGAAGCCGCCGAGGACGACCGGGCCGAGGGGTCGCGGTGGCTGGAGATCCAGGTCGACCCCACGTCGTACGCGACGTGGCTGGGCGGGCTCACCCCCACGGTGGAGCTCGTGCTCGACGCGACGCGGGCGGCCTCGGCGGCCACAGGCGTCGGCATCGCCGTCGTCATCGCGGCCAACCGCACCAAGCACCCGCTCGACGCCAAGACGCTGGCCCGGCTGGCCGCCCAGTACGCGGGCCGGGGCGTGGTCGGGTTCGGGCTGTCCAACGACGAGCGGCGCGGGCGGGCGCTCGACTTCGACGGGGCGTTCCGTATCGCACGCCGCGCCGGGCTGCTGCCCGTCCCGCACGGGGGCGAGCTGGCTGGTGCCCGCAGCGTGGCCGAGTGCCTGGACGCGCTCGGTGCCCGCCGCATCGGCCACGGCGTCCGCGCCGTCGAGGACCCGCGCCTCGTCGAGCAGCTGGTGGACGACGACGTGACGCTCGAGGTGTGCCCCGCGTCCAACGTGGCCCTCGGGGTGGCGCGGGAGCACAGCGAGGTGCCGCTGGCCGCGTTGCGGGACGCCGGGGTGTCCATCGCGCTGGGCGCGGACGACCCGCTGCTCTTCGGCACCCGGCTCGTCGACCAGTACGCGCTGGCCCGCGACGTGCACGGGCTGGACGACGCCGGGCTGGCAGAGCTGGCGCGGTGCTCGGTGCGGGCGTCCACCGCCCCGGAGGACGTGAGGAAGCGGCTGCTCGGCGACGTCGACGCGTGGCTGGCCACGTCGCCCGAGGGCTGAGCCGACGCCAGAGTCTGAGCCGACGCCAGAGTCTGAGCCGGCTAGAGGACCAGCCCGACCAGGACGGGCTCGTTCACCAGCGTCACCCCGAACGTGGCCCGGACGCCGTCGCGCACCTCGCGGGCCAGGGCGAGCACGTCGTCGGCCTTGGCCTCACCCCTGTTGGTGAGCGCGAGGGTGTGCTTGGTGGAGATGCGGGCTGGCCCGGCCCCGTACCCCTTGGCGAACCCGGACCGCTCGATGAGCCACGCGGCGGACGTCTTCACCCGGCCCGGCTCCGCCGGGAAGCGCGGCAGCACCGCGTCGGGGCCCAGATGCTCGGTCACCCGGCGCTGCAGGGCCGCGAAGCCGTCCACGTCGAGAACGGGGTTGGTGAAGAACGAGCCGACGCTGCGGGTGTCCGCGTCGGTGGGGTCGAGCACCATGCCCTTGCCGCGACGCAGCCCGAGGACGGCCTCGCGGGCGGCCGCAAGGGGCACTCGCCCCCCGGGCTCGATGCCGAGCGTGCGCGCCACCTCGGCGTACCTCACCGGGCGGGACAGGGGGTCGCGGGGCAGGCCGTACGACACCGCGAGCACGACGTACCGATCGGTGGACTTGAACACGCTGTGGCGGTACGTGAAGCCGCACTCCTCCGGTGCCATCTCGGCCACCTCGCACGTCACCCGGTCGTACACCCGGACGCGGTGGAGCGTCTCGGCGACCTCCTGGCCGTACGCGCCGACGTTCTGGATCGGGGTGGCCCCGGTGAGCCCGGGGATGCCCGACAGGCACTCGAGGCCGGACCACCCCTCCCCCACCGCACGAGCGACCACGTCGTCCCACGGCTCCCCGGCGGCGACGGTGAGCAGGACGCGGCCCGGGTCGTCGGGGTGGGCCGCAACGTCCATCCCGCGGGAGGTGATCCGCACGACGGTGGCGTCCAGGCCGGCGTCGGCGACGACCACGTTGCTGCCCCCGCCGAGCACCAGGACGGGCTCGTCCCGGGCGTCGCAGCCACGGACCAGCTCGACGACCTCGTCCGCGGTCGCGGCCTCCACG
>JBOGEN010000225.1:0-66149 GCA_050743265.1 Actinomycetes bacterium | reverse complement strand
GGCGAGGACCGCCTGCTCGGCGCGGCCGGGCCCGTCCTGGGGCACCTGCGCGACGTCACCGGGGAGAGCGCTCAGCTCTACCGGCGGCAGGGCAACGTCCGCATCTGCGTGGCCGCGGCCGAGCGTGCGTCCGGGCTGCGCGACACCGTCCCGGTGGGGACGACGCTCACCATGGCCGCGGGGTCGGCCGCACAGATCCTGCTCGCCTGGGAGGAGCCCGACCGCCTCCACCGCGGCCTCATGGGCGCGCGGTTCACCGCTGCGACCCTTGCCGGCGTACGGCGCCGGGGATGGGCGCAGAGCGTCGCCGAGCGCGAGGCCGGTGTCGCCTCGGTGTCCTCGCCGGTGCGCAACGCGTCAGGCCGGGTGGTCGCCGCCGTGTCGGTGTCCGGCCCGATCGAGCGCCTCACGCGGGCGCCCGGGCGGCTGCACGCGCCGTCCCTCCTCGGCGCCGCCCAGCAGCTCACCGAGGCACTGGCCCGGCCCGGCTGAGAGCTGACAGCCGAGCGGCCGCGCACGTGGTCGCGAGGTCCGGCCTCGACCGACGGGATGTCGGACGACCCCACATCCGTCGCGCGACCGTGGTGTGAACAGGGGAATGACAAAGACCCCCGCTCGAGGGAGCAGGGGCCTTCACCTGTAGCCCCGACCGGATTCGAACCGGCGCTACCGCCTTGAGAGGGCGGCGTGCTAGGCCGCTACACAACGGGGCCGCTGCGACGCTGACACGCGATCGCGGACCGGAACCCTACCCGAACACCGGGATGTGGTTCCGATCGGCTGGGGTACCAGGACTCGAACCTAGACTAACGGAGCCAGAATCCGTCGGGCTGCCAATTACCCCATACCCCATCGGGCTCGGCCCTCGCGGGGGCTTCGCTCCGGGCCACGAGGATAGCCGAGCCACTCAAGCCGTCCAAATCACCCGCGGAACCCCACGGGCCGCACAACCCCGCGCCACCGCGTCGTCCCCGCTCAGGCGGACAAGCCGTCCATGGCGCCCCGCAGGCGGCCCACCGTACGCTCACGGCCGAGCAGCTCGAGGGACTCGAAGAGCGGCGGGGACACCCGTCGTCCCGTCACCGCCACGCGGACGGGGCCGAACGCGTGCTTGGGCTTGAGACCGAGCCCGTCCACGAGCGCCGACCGCAGCGCCGCCTCGATGTCCGGT
The DNA here is from genome assembly GCA_050743265.1 of Actinomycetes bacterium. Lineage (GTDB taxonomy): Bacteria > Actinomycetota > Actinomycetes > JBOGEN01 > JBOGEN01 > JBOGEN01. Next base: position 64,978 of record JBOGEN010000225.1, on the reverse strand, counting down.
GCGGCCCAGACCGTGAGCGCCTGCAGCGCAGCGAGCGCCGCCTCGAGCACCGGACGACCCTCCGCGGTCAGCGAACGATGCGCGGCCTCCTCGTCGACGGAGAAGTGGGCCTCGTCCACGAGCAGGAAGCCCAGCATGTCCACAGCCTCGGTGAGGCGCCCCATGCGCTCCTGGACGAGTGGAGCCCCGCCGGCGATGACGCGCTGCTCGTCCGGCGTCGGCGGGTGCGCGACGAGCCCGGCACGCTGGAGGAACGGGATGATGCGCTCGGTGAAGTCGTCCGCGGGCAGGGCACGGATCTTGTCGCCGTTGATCGCCTCGAGCTTCTTCAGGTCGAAGCGCGCCGGGTTGGCGTTGACGCGCTCGAGCGTGAACGCCGCCACCATCTCGGCAAGGGTGAAGTCCTCCCGGTCGTCGCCGATCGACCAGCCGAGGAGCGCGAGGTAGTTCACGACCGCCTCGGGCAGGAACCCCTCGCGGCGGTAGAACGCGATCCCCGACTCCGCGTTGCGCTTGGAGAGCTTCGCGTTGTCCGCGCCCATGACGAACGGCAGGTGCCCGAACGCGGGGACGTCCTCCGGCTTCACCCCCATGGCCGCGTACACGGCCATCTGGCGGGGGGTCGAGGACAGCAGGTCCTCACCGCGCAGGATGTGCGTGATGCCCATGAGGACGTCGTCGACCGCCACCGCCAGCGTGTAGAGCGGCTGGCCGTCCGCCCGGACGAGGACGAAGTCGGGCACGTGCGCGTGGTCGAAGACCACCTCGCCGCGGATCAGGTCGTCGAACCGGGTGGTGCCCTCGGGCATCCGGAACCGGACCACGGGCTTACGGCCTTCGGCCCGGTACGCCTCGACCTGGGCCGCGGTCAGCGTGCGGCAGCGCCCGTCGTAGCCGGGCGGGCGCCCCTCGGCCCGCTGCTGGGCGCGGCGCTCCTCCAGCTCCTCCGAGCTGCAGTAGCAGTGGTACGCGCTGCCCTCGTCCAGGAACCGCTGGGCCCACCGGGCGTACAGCTCGAGCCGCTCGCTCTGTCGGTACGGCGCGCAGGGGCCGCCCATCTCCGGGCCCTCGTCCCAGTCGAGCCCGAGCCAGCGCAGGGTGTCCGCGGCCCCGTTGATGTGCTCCTCGGTGACCCTGGTGCGGTCGGTGTCCTCGACCCGGAACACGAACGTGCCGCGGTTGTGGCGGACGAAGGCCCAGTTGTAGAGGGCGGTCCTGATGTTGCCGACGTGTAGGTCGCCGCTCGGGGACGGCGCGAACCGCACCCGCACGGGACGGCTGCCGCCCTCGGTCACGGTTCCGTCAGTCACGAGAGACCATCCGGTTGGTGAGCGTGCCGACGCCCTCGACGGTGACGGAGACCTCGTCCCCCACTGCCACCGGGCCCACCCCGGCCGGAGTGCCGGTGAGGATCACGTCACCGGGCAGGAGCGTCATGACGGACGAGACGTGCGCGATCACGGTGGGCACGTCGTGGATCATCTGCGAGGTCCGGCCGTCCTGGCGCTTCTCCCCGTTCACCGTCGCGGTGACGGCGAGGTCGCGGACGTCGAGGTGGGTCTCGATCCAGGGACCCAGCGGGCAGAACGTGTCGAAGCTCTTCGCGCGCGAGCGGTGCCCGTCCGCACGCTGGAGGTCTTTGGCGGTGACGTCGTTGCCGCAGGTGTAGCCGAAGACCACGTGCAGGGCCAGCTCCTTGGGCACGTCCCGGCAGATGCGCCCGATGACGACGGCCAGCTCGGCCTCGGGGTTTACCTCGGAGGACTGGCGCGGGTACGCCACCGGGTCACCCGGGCCCACCACCGCGGTGTTCGGCTTGAGGAAGAGCTGCGGCTCCTCGGGAGGCTCGTCGCCCGTCTCGGCCGCGTGGTCGGCGTAGTTGCGGCCGATGCCGACGACCTTGCTGCGCGGGATCACGGGCGCCAGCAGCCGCACGTCGGCCAGCCGCACCCGCTCCCCCGTGAACGTCACCGGACGGTAGAGCGGGTCACCCTCGACGACGGCGACCACCTCGTCGTCCCCGTCCTGCTCGACCACCCCGTACCGGGGGTCGTCTCCTGTCGAGAACCTCGCGATGCGCACCCCGCCGAGGCTACCCGGCCCGGTACGGACCGCCCCTCAGCCCGGCTCGCGTCCCGCTCGCAGCAGGCCGTACGTGACCGCGTCCGCCAACGCCCGCCAGGACGCCTCGATCACGTTCTCGTGGACGCCGACGGTCGACCACTCGGTCTCGCCGTCCCCGGTCTCGACGAGGACGCGGGTCACCGCGTCCGTCCCGTGGCCGCCGGGCAGGATCCGGACCTTGTAGTCGACGAGCTCGAGCGTGGCGAGCTCCGGGTAGAGCCGCTCCAGCGCGGTGCGCAGGGCCGTGTCCAGCGCGTTGACGGGGCCGTTCCCCTCGCCCGTGGCGACGATGCGCTCTCCCTTGGCGACGAGCTTGACCGTCGCCTCCGAGTCCAGGGCACCGTCGGCGCGTCGCTCGACGATGGTCCGCCATGACTCGAGCGTGAAGTGGCGTCGGGTCTCCCCGTCCAGCGTGTCCCGCAGCAGCAGCTCGAACGACGCGTCCGCCGCCTCGAACGACCAGCCCCGGGACTCGAGGTCCTTGACCCGCTCCACGACCTCACCGAGCGCCGCACGGTTGCCCTGGAGGTCGTACCCGAGCTCGCGCCCCTTGAGCTCGACGCTCGCGCGACCGGCCATCTCGGACACGAGCATGCGCATGTCGTTGCCGACGAGCTCCGGGTCCGTGTGCTGGTAGAGCTCGGGCGCCACCTTCACCGCGGACGCGTGCAGGCCCGCCTTGTGCGCGAAGGCCGAGGCCCCCACGTACGGCTGGCTCGGGTTCGGGGCGACGTTGGCCACCTCGGCGACGGCATGGCTGATCCGCCCCATCTCGGCCAGCCGGCCCGCGGGCAGGACCGCACGCTCCTTCTTCAGCTCGAGGTTCGCCACGACGCTGAACAGGTTCGCGTTGCCGCAGCGCTCGCCGTACCCGTTCGCGGTGCCCTGGACGTGGGAGGCCCCGGCGTCCACGGCGGCGAGCGTGTTCGCCACGGCGCAGGCGGCGTCGTCGTGGCAGTGCGCGCCAAGTCGGGCACCGGAGGCGCCGAGCACCTCGTGGACCACATCGGCGAGCTGCCCGGGCAGCATGCCGCCGTTCGTGTCGCAGAGCACGACGACGGCGGCACCGGCCTCGGCCGCCACGCGTACGACCTCCACGGCGTACGCGGGGTTCGCGGCGTACCCGTCGAAGAAGTGCTCGGCGTCGAGGAACACTCGACGCCCCTCCTCGCGCAGGTGGGTCACGGTGTCGGCCACCATCGCGAGGTTCTCCTCGAGCGTCGTCCGCAGGGCCGTCCGTACGTGACGCTCGTGCGCCTTCGCGACGAGGCAGACCGCCGGGGTGACCGCCTCACGCAGCGCCGCGACCTGGGGGTCGTCCGCGGCCTTGACCCCGGGACGTCGGGTCGCGCCGAACGCCGTCAGCGTCGCGTGGCGCAGGTCGAGCTCGGTCTGTGCCCGGCGGAAGAACTCGGTGTCCTTGGGGAGCGCGCCCGGCCACCCACCCTCGATGAAGCCGACGCCGAGATCGTCCAGGTGACGGGCCACGGTGAGCTTGTCGGTCACCGAGAGCGTCATGCCCTCGCCCTGCGTCCCGTCGCGCAGGGTCGTGTCGTAGACGTGGAAGGCGTCGGTCGGTGCGCCGTCGGGCCCCAGCGGGGGCTGGCGCAGCGTCGTGTCGGTCATGGGAGGGCTCCGGGGCCTTTCCTGGACGGTCGAACGGGTCTCAGCGGTCGAGCGGGTGTCAGTGGTCGAGCGCGTGTCAGTGGTCGAGCGGGCCGGGCGTCGGGCGGATCGGGGTCGTCGCACGAAAAAGACCCCCCGCGGAATGCGAGAGGTCTGCGCGTGGGCGGTGGCTTGGCTCAGCCGGTGCCCGCGCGCGTGTCGGCAATGATCACGTCGAGGTACATCGAGCCCACCTTCGCACAACGCCGGCCTGCAGGCGAACCCCGGTCTCGCCATCTGGACCTCGACATCCCACGGGTGAGCCCCCCGGCGTGGCCCGCGCCCGGCGTGGTCGGGGGCGGCGCGAGCCTCACGAGGACGGCTCGCTCAGTTCACCTTGTGCATCCACCCGTGCGGGTCGGGCGCCCGGCCGTACTGGATGTCGAGCAGCGCCGCGCGCAGCTCCGAGGTCACCGGCCCGGTCTCACCGGAGCCGATCGCCATCTCGCCGCCGTGCCAGGCCAGCCGCCCGAGCGGGGTGATGACCGCGGCGGTCCCGCACGCGAACACCTCGGTGACGCGTCCGGAGGAGACGCCCTCCCGCCACTCGTCGAGGGAGACCGGGCGCTCCTCGACCTTGTGACCGTGCTCCTGGGCCAGGACGCAGACCGACTCGCGGGTGATGCCCTCGAGGATGGTGCCCGACGGCTCCGGCGTCACGACCGAGCCGTCGTCCTGGACGAAGAACAGGTTCATGCCGCCGAGCTCCTCGACCCACCTCCGCTCGACGGCGTCGAGGAAGCAGACCTGGTCGCAGCCGTGGGCGATGGCCTCCTGCTGGGCGACGAGGCTCGCGCCGTAGTTGCCGGCAGCCTTGGCCGCCCCCGTCCCGCCCGGGGCGGCGCGGGTGTAGTCCTCGGAGAGCCAGATGCTCACCGGCTTCACCCCCTGCGGGAAGTACGCCCCCGCGGGGGATGCCAGCAGGAGGAACTGCACCTCGGACGCCGGGCGCACGCCCAGGCCGATCTCGCTGGCGAACATGAACGGCCGCAGGTACAGGCTCTTCTCGAACGCGCTCGGCACCCAGGCGGCGTCCTGGCTCACGAGCGCCTCGAGCGCGGCCACGAAGGCGTCCTCGGGCAGCGCAGGCAGCGCCATGCGGGTGGCGGACCGGTTGAAGCGGGCCGCGTTGCGGTACGGGCGGAACGCCGCCACCGACCCGTCCGGCTGGCGGTACGCCTTGAGGCCCTCGAAGATCGACTGGGCGTAGTGCAGCACCATCGTCGCCGGGTCGAGGGACAGCGGCCCGTACGGCACGAGCTCGGCGTCGTGCCAGCCCTGCTCCGCGGTCCACCGCATCGAGACCATGTGGTCGGTGAACACACGCCCGAAGGCGGGGTTGGCGACCATCTCGGCACGCTGCGTCTCGGGGACGGGCGTGCTGGTGGGGCGCAGGGCGATCTCGACCGGGTTCGCGGAGGCCGTGGTGCTCATGAGGCAGACGTTACCGCGCAGTCACACGGTCGCGTGAGGGGTGTCACACGGCGTCACACCCGGTGACCTGGCCCTCGCTCCCCTGGGTCACCCAGCGACGCGCTCGGCGATCGCGTCGCCGATCTCGGTGGTACGTCGCCTCGCGTCCCCGCGGGCTGCGAGGTCGGCGGACACCGCGGCCTCGACCCGGCCGGCGGCGGCGTGGTGGCCGAGGTGCTCGAGCAGCAGGGCCACGGAGAGCACCGTCGCCGTCGGGTCGGCAACCCCGGTGCCGGCGATGTCGGGCGCCGACCCGTGGACCGGCTCGAACATGCTGGGCGCCGTGCGGTCCGGGTTGAGGTTGCCGCTCGCCGCGAGCCCGATGCCGCCGGCGACCGCCGCCCCGAGGTCGGTGAGGATGTCGCCGAAGAGGTTGTCGGTCACCACGACGTCGAAGCGCTCCGGCTGGCTCACGAAGTACATCGAGGCCGCGTCCATGTGGCAGTAGTCGACCGTGACGTCAGGGTGGTCGGCGGCCACCCGCTCGACCGTACGCATCCACAGGTCGCCCGCATGGGCCAGCACGTTCGTCTTGTGCACCATCGTGAGCGCGCGACGGGGACGCTTCGCCGCACGGGCGAACGCATACCGGACGACCCGTTCCACCCCGTACGCCGTGTTGACGCTCTCCTGGGTGGCGACCTCGTGGGGCGTACCGCGCCGCAGGGCACCGCCGGCGCCCGCGTACGGCCCTTCCGTGCCCTCGCGGACGACGATCATGTCGATGTCGTCCGGGGACACGTTCGCGAGCGGGCTCCCCACGCCCGGGTACAGCCGCACCGGGCGCAGGTTCACGTAGTGGTCGAGCTCGAAGCGAAGCCGTAACAGCAGCCCGCGCTCCAGGACGCCGCTGGGCACACCGGGGTCGCCCACCGCACCGAGCAGCAGCGCGTCGTGACCGCGCAGCTCGTCGAGCACGCTGTCCGGCAGCGTCTCGCCGGTCGCGTGCCAGCGCCGCGCGCCGAGGTCGTAGTCGGTCGTGGTCACCTTCACGCCGTCGGGCGCGGTCGCGGCGTCGAGGACCTTGAGCCCCTCGGCCACGACCTCCGGTCCGATGCCGTCGCCACCGACGACGGCGAGCCTGATCTCCGTCATGGCCGCAGGGTACGCACGCATCTCACGACCCGGCATTGCCGTCTCACCATCAGGACACGGCGCAGGGCCGCGTCGCGCCGGGACGGCTCAGCGGCGACCCTGCTCGGCACCAGCGGCAGGTCAGCGGTCGGACGGCTCACCCCCGCGGTCCCGGCGGTCCAGTGCCCGCTGCAACGCCTCGGCGGCCTGGCGCTGTGCCTCGGTCTCCACGCGCATCTCGTCTCTCCTCGACAACGCCTCGTACGAGGCGGCTCTACGGTTTGTCCGTCCGGTGGGGCACCGCCGTCCCCCCGACCACCTTGTTGATGGCGTGGAGGAAGGCTCGGGCGCTCGCCTCGACGACGTCGGTGGAGACGCCGCGTGCGTTGACCCTCGCGCCGGCGACGTCCACCTGGACGCTCACGTCGCCGACCGCGTCGGTGCCCGGGGTTACCGCGGCCACCTGGAAGCTCACGAGTGCGGCGTCGACTCCGCACGCCTTGGCCACCGCGTTGCACGCGGCGTCGATCATGCCGTCGCCCGTGGCGTCGGCCTCGCTGACCTCGTCGCCCAGCGAGAGTCGGACGGTGGCGCGGGGCGGGGTGTCCGTCCCACCGGCCACGGCCAGCCAGTCGAACTGGTGCACCCGGGACCCCGCGCGCCCCTCCTCCTCGCTCTCCTCAGTGGCGAGCGCGGTGAGGTCGGCGTCGCTGAGGGACACCTTCCTCGCGGCCAGCTCCGTGAACCGCGCGAACGCGTGGTCGAGCGCGTCCGGCGACAGCGAGAACCCGAGCGAGTCCAGGGCCTCGACGAACGCGTGCCGCCCGGAGTGCTTGCCGAGCAGGATGCGGCCACCCATGAACCCGATGTCCTCGGGGTTCATGACCTCGTACGTCGTCCGCTCCATCAGCAGACCGTGCTGGTGGATGCCGCTCTCGTGGCTGAGCGCGTTGACGCCGACGATCGCCTTGGTCGGCTGGACGACGTACCCGGAGAGCATCGAGACCAGGCGAGACGTCCGCGCGATCTCCCGCGTGTTCACGCCGGTGGCCAGGCCAAGCGAGGACCGGTGGGTCCGCAGGGCCATCACGACCTCTTCCAGGGGGGTGTTGCCGGCCCGCTCCCCGATGCCGTTGACGCACACCTCGACCTGACGCGCCCCTGCCCGGATCGCGGACAGCGCGTTGGCGGTCGCCAGGCCCAGGTCGTCGTGGCAGTGCACGGACCAGACCACCTCGTCGGCCCGCGGCACCCGCTCCCGGAGGGCGTCCAGGATCGCGACGAGCTCGGCCGGCATGGCGAGCCCGACCGTGTCCGGGATGTTGACCGTCGCCGCGCCGTTCTCCACGGCCGCCGTGTACACGTCGACGAGGAAGCCCAGCTCGGTCCGGGTCGCGTCCTCGGCGGAGAACTCGACGTCCGCGCACAGGCCGCGGGCCTGGGCCACCGCGCGGGCGGTCTCCGCGAGCACCTGCTCCGTGCTCATCCCGAGCTTCCTCTCGCGGTGCACCGGCGAGGTCGAGATGAACGTGTGGATCCGCGGGCGCTCCGCGTCCCGGACCGCCTCCCAGGCACGGTCCACGTCGGCCTCGCGGGTACGGCACATCGCGGCGACACCGGCCCCGCGTACGGACCCGGCGATCGCCCGCACGCCCTCGAAGTCGCCCGGGCTGGCAGCGGGGAACCCGGCCTCGATGACGTCGACGCCGAGCCGGGACAGGTGCTGGGCGATGTCGAGCTTCTCGCTCACGCTCAGCGCGACCCCGGGCGCCTGCTCCCCGTCACGCAGGGTCGTGTCGAACACGACGACGCGGTCGTCGGTGCGTGAGGAGGGGTCTGCCGTGCTCATCCTTGTCCCGTCGGGTGGTCTGCCCGCGGCCGGCGGCGACGCAGAGACCCGCGACGGGGAGCCGGCCTCTTACAGGGCCCCGTCGCGGCTGCGAAGGATGAGTACTCGCCGCATGACTCATGCCACAGTAAGCAGCCGCGGCGCGACTGTCCTGGTGGCCACGCATTCGTCCCACGGAGTGAGACGGACTTGACCGGGGCTTGACCCGACGAACCTCGGACGGGACACCCGGGCGGGCCCGGGCTACTCCAGGTCGACGGTGTGGCCGCCCTCGGCCCCGATCGCGGTCACGATCTCGTCGAGGACAGGGTGGGGGATCGCCGAGTCGACGGTCAGCGCGACCAGCGCGTGGCCCCCCTTGGTGTCCCGGCTCACCTGCATGCCGGCAATGTTGATGTGTGCGTCGCCGAGGATGCGCCCGACGATGCCGACCACGCCGGGCCTGTCCTCGTACTTCAGGAACGCCATGTGGTCCGTGGGGACGATCTCGAGGTCGAACCCGTCCACCTCGACGAGCTTCTCCACGCGCCGTGGGCCCGTCAGCGTGCCCGACACGGAGTGCACGCGGCCGTCCGCCAGGGTGCCGCGCAGCGTGAGCAGGTTGCGGTAGTCGGGGCTGTCCTGGCTCACGGCCAGCCTGACGTCGACCCCGCGCTCGGAGGCGAGCAGCGGCGCGTTGACGTACGAGACGGCCTCCTCGACGACGTCGACGAAGACGCCCTTGAGAGCCGCCAGCTCGAGCACCTTGACGTCGTGCCCGGCGATCTCGCCGCGGACCTCGACGTCGAGCTGGGTGGCGAGACCGCCGGCCAGGGCGGTGAAGACGCGGCCGAGCTTCTCGGCCAGGGGCAGGCCGGGCCGGACGTCCTCGTGGATGACGCCCCCCGCCACGTTGACCGCGTCGGGCACCAGCTCGCCGGCCAGGGCCAGCTTGACTGACCGGGCGACCGACGTGCCCGCCTTCTCCTGCGCCTCGTGGGTGCTCGCGCCCAGGTGCGGGGTGACCACCACGCTGTCGAACTCGAAGAGGGGGGAGTCGGTGCACGGCTCGGCGGCAAACACGTCGATGGCAGCACCGGCCACGCGGCCCTCCTTCAGGGCGAGGGCAAGCGCGTGCTCGTCCACGATGCCGCCGCGTGCCGCGTTGACCACACGCACCGACGGCTTGACCTTGCGCAGCGCCTCGTCCCCGATCAGGCCCACGGTCTCCGGGGTCTTGGGCAGGTGGACGGAGAGGAAGTCGCTCTCTGCGAGCAGCTGGTCCAGCGGGACGAGGCGCACGCCGATCTGCGCCGCCCGCGCCGCCTGGACGTACGGGTCGTACGCGAGGAGGCGGACCCCGAACGCGGAGAGCCGCTGCGCGACGAGCACCCCGATGCGGCCGAGGCCCACGATGCCGATGGTCTTGTCGGCGATCTCCACCCCCGTGTACCTCGACCGCTTCCACTCCCCCGCCTTGAGGGCCGCGTCCGCGGGCGGGATGTTGCGCGCGGAGGCGAGGAGCAGTGCCACCGCGTGCTCGGCGGCACTCACCACGTTGGACTGTGGCGCGTTGACGACCATGACGCCCGCCTTGGTCGCGGCGTCGACGTCGACGTTGTCCAGACCCACGCCCGCCCGGGCCACCACGGTGAGCCGTGGCGCGGCCGCGAGCACCTCCGCGTCGACCCGGGTGGCGCTGCGCACCAGCAGGGCGTCCGCGTCGGCCACGGCGGCGAGCAGCGCCGGCCTGTCGGTGCCGTCGCACGTCCGGATGTCGTAGCCCGGCCCGAGCGCCTCGACCGTCGCGGGGGAGAGCTCCTCGGCGAGGAGGACGACGGGACGGACAGGCTCGCTCACGCTGGCTCCGCGGATGGTCGGTGGGGGTGGGCGGGCCCTCGGCCCGCGCCCACGGAGTCTAGTGCGGCCCGGGGACCCTCACCGGCGTCCTCGGCCCGAGACGGCGGCTCAGGCACCGGCCCGGCGGGGCCGTCCGTGGCGGGGCCCGGCAGCCGTCGTGGCTACCGGGCCCGTCGTGCGGAGCGCGGGTCAGTCCTCCTCGGTGATCCAGCTCATCATCGGGCGCAGCTGCTCACCGGTCTGCTCGACGGGGTGGCGACGGCCCTCCTCGGCCATCCGGGTGTAGTTCGGGAGCCCGGCGTCGAACTCGTCGATCCACTCCTTGGCGAACGTGCCGTCGCGCACCTCGCCGAGGATGCGGCGCATCTCGTCCTTCGTCGCCTCGGTGACGATCCGCGGGCCGCGCGTGTAGTCGCCGTACTCGGCGGTCTCCGAGACCGACCAGCGCATCTTCGACAGGCCGCCCTCGTACATGAGGTCGACGATGAGCTTGACCTCGTGCATGCACTCGAAGTACGCCACCTCGGGCTGGTACCCGGCCTCGACGAGCGTCTCGAACCCGGCCTGCACCAGGTGGGACAGCCCACCGCAGAGCACGGCCTGCTCGCCGAACAGGTCGGTCTCGGTCTCCTCGGTGAACGTCGTGCGGATCGCACCGGCACGGGTGCCGCCGATGCCCCGGGCGTAGGCGAGGGCGAGCGGGAACGCGCTGCCCGACGCGTCCTGCTCCACCGCGACGAGCACGGGAACGCCCTTGCCCTCGGTGAACTGGCGTCGGACGAGGTGCCCGGGGCCCTTCGGCGCGACCATGCAGACGTCGACGTTCTCGGGCGGCTGCACCAGGTCGTACCGGATGTTCAGCCCGTGCCCGAAGAACAGGGCGTCGCCCTCGACGAGGTTGGGGGCGATCGCCTCGGCGTAGAGGCTGCGCTGCACCGGGTCGGGGGCCAGGACCATGATCAGGTCCGCCTCCTCGCAGGCCTCGTACGGGGTCACCACCCGCAGGCCCTCCGACTCGGCCTTGGCCCGGCTCTTCGAGGTCTCGGGCAGGCCGACCCGTACGTCCACGCCGGAGTCACGCAGGCTCAGCGCGTGCGCGTGGCCCTGGCTGCCGTACCCGAGGACGGCGACATGGCGGTTCTGGAGCAGGGAGAGGTCGGCGTCGTCGTCGTAGTAGATGTCAGCCACGGGGGTGGTTCCTTCCTCGGTACGGATGGTTCTCGATCGGCGGAGGCGAGGGTCAAGGGGTGTCAGGCAGTCCGGTCCCCCGGCCGGTCCACGGAACGGAGCGCACGGTCGGTGATGGAGCGGGGCCCGCGTCCGACGGCGACCATGCCGGACTGGACGAGCTCACGGATGCCGAACGGCTCCAGGACGCGGATGAACGCCTCGAGTTTGTCGGCCGTGCCGGTGGCCTCGATGGTCACCGCGTCGACCGACACGTCCACGACCTTGGCACGGAACAGCTCGACGGTCTCCAGCACGTGCGTCCGGTTCTCCAGGTCGGCCTTCACCTTGATGAGGACGATCTCGCGCTGGACGGACGCGGCCGGGTCGAGCTCGACGATCTTGATCACGTTGACGAGCTTGTTGAGCTGCTTGGTCACCTGCTCGAGCGGGGTGTCCTCGGCGTCCACGACAACCGTCATCCGGGAGATCTCCGGGTACTCCGTCGGCCCCACGGCGAGCGAGTCGATGTTGAAGCCACGCCGGGCGAACAGCGCCGCCACCCGGGCGAGGACACCGGACTTGTTCTCGACGAGGACGCTCAGGGTGTGCTTGCTCACGCTTCCTCCTCGCTCCTGGGTCGGAAGCACGCTCGGCTCCGCTCCCCCTGCCCTCGCTTCGCTCGGCCGACGGGCTCCCTGCGCCTCACGCTTCCTCCTCGCGGTCCCACTCGGGCGCCATGCCCCGGGCGATCTGGATGTCGTCGTTGGACGTCCCGGCCGGGACCATCGGCCACACCATCGCGTCCCGGTGCACGACGAAGTCGACGACGACGGGGGCGTCGGTCTCTCCCATCGCCTTCTCGATCGTGGTGTCGACGTCCTCGGCCTTCTCGCACCGCAGGCCCACGCAGCCGTACGCCTCGGCAAGCCGGGCGAAGTCCGGGATCCGGCGGGCGGAGTGCAGGTCGGTGTTGGAGTACCGCGCCCCGTAGAAGAGGGTCTGCCACTGGCGGACCATGCCGAGGCTGCCGTTGTTGATGACGGCAACCTTGATGGGCACGCCCTCGAGCGCGCAGGTGGCGAGCTCCTGGTTGGTCATCTGGAAGCAGCCGTCCCCGTCGATGGCCCACACCGTGGCGTCGGGCCGGCCCATCTGCGCACCCATCGCCGCCGGGACCGCGAAGCCCATCGTGCCCAGCCCGCCGGAGTTGATCCACGTGGCCGGGTGCTCGTAGCCGATGAACTGGGCCGCCCACATCTGGTGCTGGCCCACCCCGGCGACGTAGACGCCCTCCGGTCCGGTGAGGGCACCGATGCGCTCGATGACGTACTGCGGGGAGAGCGAGCCGTCGTCGGGGGTGTCGTACCCCAGCGGGTACGTCCGGCGCCACTGCTCCAGCGCCTGCCACCACGCGGCGATCTCCCCCGTACGCCCCGCCTCGTGCTCGGCCCCGACGGCGGAGACGAGCTCGGCGATCACGTCACGGCAGTCACCGACGATGGGGACGTCCGCGACGCGGTTCTTCGAGATCTCGGCCGGGTCGATGTCGGCGTGCACGACCTTGGCGTCGGGCGCGAACGTCGACAGCTTGCCTGTCACCCGGTCGTCGAACCGCGCGCCCAGCGAGACGATGAGGTCGGACTTCTGCAACGCGGTCACTGCGGCGACGGTGCCGTGCATGCCGGGCATCCCCAGGTGCTGCGGGTGGCTGTCCGGGAACGCACCGCGTGCCATCAACGTGGTGACCACGGGGATGTTCGTCTGCTCGGCGAGCACCCGCAGCTCGGCGGTGGCGCGGGCCTTGAGCACGCCCCCGCCCACGTAGAGGACGGGACGCCGGGCGGCGGTCATGAGGCGGGCCGCCTCGCGGATCTGCTTCGGATGCGGCCGGGACACCGGCCGATACCCCGGGAGGTCGAACGGCGGCGGCCAGCGGAACTCCGTCCTGGCCTGCAGCGCGTCCTTGGACACGTCGACAAGGACGGGGCCGGGCCGCCCGGACTCGGCGATGTGGAACGCCTCGGCGATGGCGCGCGGGATCTCGTCCGGGTCCGTCACCAGGTAGTTGTGCTTGGTGATCGGCATGGTGATCCCGCGGATGTCCGCCTCCTGGAAGGCGTCCGTGCCGATGGCCGCGCTGGGCACCTGGCCGGTGATCGCGACCATGGGCACCGAGTCCATGTACGCGTCGGCGATGGGCGTCACGAGGTTGGTGGCCCCCGGGCCGCTGGTCGCCATGCAGACGCCGACCTTGCCGGTGGCCTGCGCGTACCCCTGGGCGGCGTGGCCCGCGCCCTGCTCGTGCCGGACGAGGACGTGGCGCACCGTGTCCGAGTCGAGCATCGGGTCGTACGCGGGGAGGATCGCCCCGCCCGGGATGCCGAACACGGTGTCGACGCCGAGCGCCTCGAGCGAGCGGATGAGGGACTGGGCGCCGGTCATGTCCGCGGCCATGGTTCGTCTCTCTCGTCGTGGTGGGCTACGCCGGAGGGGTTCGTCGGTTCACGGCGGAGGGCTGGTCATGAAAAAGCCCCTGGCCCTGGACAGGGCGAGGGGCAGCGCACGAGCGGCCGGTGGCTCAGCTCGCGCGCCTGCGAAGTACGAGAATGCTGTGACGCATTCGCCCACGGTTGCGTACACCGGCCAGGGTGTCAACCTGTCGAGACGGCCGTCTCGGGATGTGGGCACACCAGGCGCACCGGGCAGCGTTGGACCGCTGGCCCCACGGGGCCCGGCCTCCGCGGCGTGGGCTGCCGCGTCAGTCGCACAGGCCTCACGTCGCAGATCGCAGAGTCCTCAGTGGCGGAGGCCTCAGTCGCAGACCGCGCCCTGGGCCGCGGAGCCGACGAGCTTCGCGTACTTGCCGAGCACCCCGGTGGTGTAGCGGGCCGGGCGGGGCTTCCAGCCGGCACGGCGCCGCTCCAGCTCGGTCTCGTCCACGAGCAGGTCGAGGGTGCGCGCGCTCATGTCCAGCCGGACCGCGTCGCCGTCGGCCACGAGCGCGATGGGCCCGGCGTGGGCCGCCTCCGGGGCGACGTGCCCGATGCACGGGCCGTGCGTGGCACCGGAGAAGCGCCCGTCGGTGAGCAGCAGCACGTCACTGCCGAGGCCGGCACCCTTGATGGCCGCGGTGACCGCGAGCATCTCGCGCATGCCCGGACCGCCAGCCGGCCCCTCGTACCGGATCACCACGGCGTCCCCGGGCTGCACCCGCCCGTGCGTCACCGCCTCCATCGCGTCCTTCTCGTCGTCGAACACCCGCGCCGTGCCCTCCATGACCGCGCTCTCGAACGACGCGCTCTTCACCACGGCGCCCTCGGGCGCGAGGGAGCCGGTGAGGATCGTGAGGCCACCGGTGCGGTGCAGGGGGTCGGCCATCGCGTGGATGATCTTGCCGTCCGGGTCCGGGGGCGCGATGTCCGCGAGGTTCTCGGCCATCGTCCGGCCGGTGACGGTGAGGCAGTCGCCGTGCAGCGCGCCCGCGTCCAGGAGCGCCTTCATCACGACGGGAACGCCGCCGATGCGGTCGACGTCCGTCATCACGTACCGGCCGAACGGCTTGACGTCGGCGAGGTGCGGCACGCGGTCCCCGACGCGGTTGAAGTCCTCGATGGTGAGGTCGACGCGCGCCTCGTGGGCGATGGCGAGCAGGTGGAGCACGGCGTTCGTGGACCCGCCCAGCGCCATGACCACGGCGATGGCGTTCTCGAACGCCTCCTTCGTGAGGATGCGCCGGGCCGAGAGCCCCGCATCGAGCAGGCCGAGGACCGCGTCGCCGGAGCGGGTCGCGAAGCCGTCCCGGCGCGCATCGACGGCCGGCGGCGAGGCGGACCCGGGGAGCGACATGCCCAGTGCCTCGGCCGCGCTCGCCATGGTGTTCGCGGTGAACATGCCGCCGCAGGAGCCCTCACCGGGGCAGGCGTGGCGCTCGATGTCGTCGAGCTGCTCGCGTGTGATGCGCCCGAGCGCGCACGCGCCCACGCCCTCGAACGCGTCCTGGATGGTGACGTCCTGCCCGTCCACCTGCCCGGGAAGGATCGAGCCGCCGTAGAGGAACACCGCGGGCAGGTCGACCCGTGCCGCGGCCATGAGCATCCCGGGCAGGGACTTGTCGCAGCCGGCGAGCACGACCATGCCGTCCAGCCGCTCCGCGTGCATGACGGTCTCGACCGAGTCGGCGATCACCTCGCGGGACACCAGCGAGGCGCGCATGCCCTCGTGCCCCATGGAGATGGCGTCCGACACGGCGATCGTCGTGAACTGCAGCGGATAGCCGCCCGCCTCACGCACGCCGCCCTTGGCCGCGAGCGCCAGCCGGTCGAGCGACAGGTTGCACGGCGTGACCTCGTTCCAGGAGGACGCGATGCCCACCTGGGGCTTGTCGAAGTCCTCGTCCGTCATGCCGACCGCGCGGAGCATGGCCCTGGCGGGTGCGCGCTCGAACCCGTCGGTCACGTCGTGGCTGCGGGGGCGCGGGTGGGACGGGGACGACGGGGTCTGGCTCATCGTTCGTGCTCCTCGGACCGGGGCGTCGCCCCACTGTAATGACGGGCCTGATGGACCCGGCCGGCCACTCGTCGGCCTGCGCTCTCGATCACCGGCCTGCGCTCAGCTCTCCGGCGCTCGCTCGGACTGCCGGCCCTGGCTCAGATCGCCGGCCCGGCCACCACGTTGGCCAGCGGCTCACCGGCCGCGTAGCGGCGCAGCTGGTCGCTCAGCAGGCGGTACGCCCGGGGGAGGAACGCGGTCGAGTTGCCCCCCACGTGCGGGCTGACCAGGACGCCGGGAGCCCGCCACAGCGGGTGGTCCGGGGGCAGCGGCTCGGGGTCCGTCACGTCGAGCGCGGCCCGCAGGCGCCCTGCCGTCGTCTCGCCGAGCAGCGCGTCGGTGTCCACGACCGGGCCCCGCGCGACGTTGACGAGCAGCGCACCGTCCTTCATCCGGGCGAGGAACGCCGCGTCCGCGAGCCCGCGGGTCTCCTCGGTGAGCGGCACGGTGAGCACCACCACGTCGGCGCTCGGCAGCAGCTCGGGCAGCGCCTCCATGCCGGCCACGCCCTCACGGGGCGTACGGGCGGCCCGCAGCACATCCACCTCGAAGCCGGCCAGCCGCCGCTCCACCGCACCCGCCACGGCGCCGTAGCCGACGAGCAGCACCGTACGGTCCGCCAGCGACGGACGCCTGCCGTGCAGCCAGGTACCGGTGGTGTGGGCGCGGGCGAAGTCGTCGATGCCGCGCTGCGAGGCGAGGATGAGCCCCAGCGTGAGCTCGGCGGTGCTCGCGTCGTGCACGCCCCGCGCGTTGCACAGCGTCACCCCGTCCGGGACGTGGGCGAGCACGTCGTCCACCCCCGCGGTGAGGGTCTGCACCACCCGCAGCGAGGGCATCCGCCCGGCGTACTTCTCCACGACGGGCCCGGCCCCCATGTACGAGGGGACCCAGAAGTCCACCGCGGCGAGCGCGTCCTCGGTCAGCGTGTCGCCTGTCACCAGGCCCAGCCCGTCGGGCAGCCGCCCCAGGCGTTCGGCCGCGTCCTCGTACGGCACCCAGACGGTCATGCGCACTCCCCGTGTCCGTCGCCGTGTGGCCGGGCGCTGGGTGCTGCGCAGGAAGGGGGTGAGTCGTGCATGCGGCAGGAGGTTAGCCGAGGCCGTCCCGCGATCGGCCGGCCGGTACGCGCGGGCGCACCCCACGGCCGGCCGCGGGAGCCGCCCACTCAGGACGGCGATCGGCACGGCGATCGGCACGGCACCCGGCACTGCACTCGGCACGGCGGGCAGCACCGTGTCGCGTTGCGTCCCGGGGAGCCCCCTCTCGCATAGAGTTCGGACGATCTACGCCACCTGGTGGTCCGCCCCCGAGGAGGACGGCATGCCCGCCAGACGCCGGGTCGCCACGCTCGTGGCGACCGCCTGTGTGAGCACGCTCCTCGTCGGCGGGTGCAGCGGGGACGACGAGACGGCGCCCTCCCCCGCGGCGCCGGCCCCGAGCGCGTCGCCCAGCCCGGCCGAGCCCGAGCCCACGGCCTCCGGGCCCGCGACGCCGACCGCACCCGGTGGGCCCCGGGTCACCGGCACCGTGGCCGAGGGGTTGGACGTCCCGTGGGGCCTCGACTTCCTGCCGTCCGGGGACGCCCTCGTCACCGAGCGGGCGACGGGACGGGTCCTGCGGGTGAGCCCGGACGGGACGACGCGTGCGGTGGGCAGGGTGCCGGGCGTCGTCCCGAACGGGGAGGGCGGGCTGCTCGGGCTCGCCGTGTCGCCCGAGTTCGCCCAGGACCGCGCGGTGTACGTGTACTTCACCGCGTCCGCCGACAACCGGATCGTGCGGTTCACGCTGGACGGCGACGGATTCACGCACGGCGAGGTGATCCTCGACGGCATCGCGAACGCGTCGTTCCACGACGGCGGCCGGCTCGCGTTCGGGCCGGACGGCATGCTCTACGCCGGGACGGGTGACGCGGGCGTGTCGAGCCGAGCGCAGGACCGCGACTCGCTGAACGGCAAGATCCTGCGGATGGAGCCGGACGGCTCGGTCCCTGCGGACAACCCGTTCGCCGACTCGTTGGTCTACAGCTTCGGCCATCGCAACGTGCAGGGTCTGGCCTTCGACCCGGACGGCCGGCTCTGGGCGGCCGAGTTCGGCCAGAACACCTGGGACGAGCTCAACCTCATCCGGCCCGGGCGCAACTACGGGTGGCCGGAGGTCGAGGGCAGGGCCGACACCCGTGGCGGCGAGTTCACCAACCCGGTCCGCCAGTGGTCGACCGCCGAGGCATCACCGAGCGGCGTGGCGTACCTCGGCGGCGTGGTCTACATGGCCGCGCTGGGGGGCGAGCGGCTGTGGCAGGTGCCGGTCGACGGTGAGCGTGCCGGTCGGCCGCGTGCGACGTTCACCCAGCGGTACGGACGGCTGCGAACGGTCGTGGCCGCACCGGACGGGAGCCTCTGGCTGACCACGAGCAACCAGGACGGACGGGGCGACCCGCAGGAGTCCGACGACCGCATCCTGCGCGTCGTCGTTCGCTGAGCGGTACGGCAGCGCGCGAGCGGAGCACCGGTCACGGCGGCGGCCGGGACGCGGCGTACCCTCGCCCGGCAGTGGCCGTCGTCAATGCGCTCCCCCTGGTCCTACGGCCCCTCCCGTGGCCGGCAGGCGAGACGCTGCTGGGCGCGTCAGCACTGATGGCCGGGTGGCAGTGGCACCGCCGGGCGCGGGAGCGTCCCGAGCACCGGTTCCTCGGACTCACGAGCGCCGCCGCCTTCACCTGGGGCGGCGCCCAGCTGTTCTGGACCGGCGTAGCCGCGGTCGACCCGTCCTGGGGCGTGGCCGTCGAGCCGGTGGCCTCGGCGCTGTTCTGGCTCGGGCTCGTCCTCGGCGTGGCGGCGCTGCTCACGGTCCCGCTGGATGTCGTCGCCCACGGCTGGGTGCGACTGCGCGCCGTCGCCGAGGCCGTCCTGCTCGCGGGGGCCACGTTCGTCGCGATCTGGCTGACCTTGCTCGGACCGGTCATGGACCGCTTCGGCGTCCCCGAGCAGCAGCGGCTCGAGGCCGTCGTCTGGTGCCTGGCGGACGGCATGCTGATCTTCCTCGTGCTGCTGGTCGCCCGGTACGGCCGGACCGCCGTGTACAGCGCCGGCATCCGGGTCGGCCTGCTCACCACGGGCCTCACGTTCGTCGCGATCGGCGACGTCTCGCTCTACCGGGTGTCGGTCACCGGCATACACAGCGTGTGGCTGGACGTCCTCTACGTCGCGGGCTGGGCCCTGCTCGCCATGGCCCCCGGCCGTCCCGGGCCGATGCCGGCCCGCGGGACGCGGTCGGTGCGCGCCCTGGAGGGCCGGGGGGTGCCCGTCGCGGTCGCGGTGGCCGCGGTCACGGCGGGGCTCGTCGCGACCTCGGTCGCCGCCTCGCCGGACCCGGTGCTGCTGTGGTGCCTCGGGGTGCTCGTGGTGGCGCTGGGGCTCGTCCACGTGCCGGTGCAGCGCCAGGGTGCGCTCACCGCTCGGCACCTCGAGTCCGAGCTCGACCACCGGCGTACGCACGACCCACTCACCGACCTGCTCACGCGGGACGCGCTCCTCACCGGCGCGCACACCCAGGTCGGCGCGGGCGACACCGCCCGGGGCCAGGCGCTCGTCCTGATCCGGTTGCGCAGCGTGGAGACGGTCCGCAGCTCGGTCGGCGACGGCCTCGCCGACCGCATGATCACGGTGGCCGCAGACCGGCTGCGCGAGGTGTCCAGGGGGCTGGGCCTCGCCCGCTGGGGCGACGGTGACCTCGCCGCGCTCTGCCCCGAGGAGGACGGGCCCGACGTCGCCCGCCGGTACGCCGCGGCGCTCGACGTCCCGGTGACCGTCCGCGGCCGGGAGCGCTCGCTCGCCCCGGTCTGCGCGATCCTCCCGCTGCGCCTCACCGAGTTCGGCGGCATCAGGGACGACGCGCGGGCCGCGCTGGATGCGGCCGAGGTCCCCGGCGTCACCGGTCCGGTCGGGTTCTCGGCGTCACTGCGGGCGGACGCCGCGGTGCGCCGGCGGCTCGGGCACGACCTCGAGGAGGCGGTGGCCGCCGGTGCCGTGGACGTGGCCTTCCAGCCGGTGGTCGACGTCCGCACCGGGCGCGCGACAGGCGCCGAGGCGCTCGCCCGGTGGACCCACCCGGAGCTCGGGCCGGTCTCCCCCGCCGTGTTCGTCCCGCTGGCCGAGCACCGCGGCTGCGTCGACGCGCTGGGCGCGCTCGTGCTCGACCGTGCCCTGGCCGAGGCCGCGCGCTGGCAGAAGGCAGGCCTGAGCATTCCGGTCAGCGTCAACGTATCGATGCTGCAGCTGTCCGCGCCCTGCTTCCTCGAGGTCGTCGCGGGGTCGCTGGCGCGGCACGACCTCGTCCCGCAGAGTCTCGTGCTCGAGGTCACCGAGACCGTGCTCGCCGAGGACACCGCGGGAATCCGCGACACCCTGACCCGCGTCCGCGAGTTCGGCGTGGGGGTCGCCCTGGACGACTTCGGCACCGGGTACTGCTCGCTCGCGTACCTGCACACGTTCCCCGCGGACGTGCTCAAGGTCGACAGGGCGCTGGTCGACGGCGCCCGGGACGACCCGCAGCGCGCGGTGATGTTGCGCGCCGTGGCCGCGATGGCGGACGCCCTCGGCCTGGACGCGACGGCGGAGGGCGTCGGAACCCCGGACGAGGCGTCGCTCCTCGTCGAGCTCGGCGTCGCGCACGCGCAGGGCTACCACTACGCGCGGCCGATGACCGCGGCGGACTTCACCACCTGGCTCAGCGGGGAGGAGGGCGGCGTGACCTCGGCGCGCCTGGACACACCGACCGCGGCTCCCACCGCCACGACGGGCTCGTCCGCCACGTCCGGCGCCTCACACGAGACGCCGCAGGCGCTGCCCTGAGCCGGGGCTCAGGACGTCCCTCGGGACGTCACAGCCCCCGGCCGGTCAGCCGGAGTCGCCGAGCCGCGCGAGGATCAGCTCGCGGGCACGCGAGGCGTCCGCCTGGCCCCTGGTCGCCTTCATCACCGCACCAACCAGGGCACCGGCCGCCGCGACCTTGCCGCCCCTGACCTTCTCGGCGGCGTCGGGGTTGCCGGCGATGGCCTCGTCCACGGCCGCACCGAGGGCGGCGTCGTCGCTGACCACGGCGAGCCCCCGCTGTTCGAGCACCGCGTCCGGGTCACCCTCGCCCGCAGCCACGCCCTCGAGGACCTGACGGGCCAGCTTGTCGTTGAGCGTGCCGTCCTCGACCAGCGTCACGACGCGCGCCACCTGCGCCGGGGTGACCGGCAGCGCGGTGAGGTCCACGCCCTGCTCGTTCGCCCGTCGGGCCAGCTCGCCGAGCCACCACTTGCGGGCCTGGTCCGGGGGCGCGCCCGCGTCCACGGTCTCGGTGACGAGGTCGAGCGCGCCCGCGTTGACCAGCGCCTGCATGCTCGCCTCGTCGAACCCCCAGGCCTCCTGCAGCCGGCGACGGCGCGCGGACGGCAGCTCGGGCAGCGCGTCGTGCAGGGACTTGACCCACGCCGCGTCCGGTGCGAGCGGGACGAGGTCGGGCTCGGGGAAGTACCGGTAGTCCTCGGCCTGCTCCTTCGACCGGCCGGACGTGGTGATCCCGGTGTCCTCGTGCCAGTGCCGGGTCTCCTGGACGACGCGGCTGCCGGCGTCCAGGACGCCCGCGTGCCGCTCGATCTCCGCCCGGACGGCCCGCTCGACCGACCGCAGCGAGTTCACGTTCTTCGTCTCGGACCGCGTGCCCAGCGTCGTCGAGCCCTTCGGCATGAGGGACACGTTCGCGTCGCAGCGCAGCGAGCCCTCCTCCATGCGGACGTCGGAGACGCCGAGGGTGCGCATCACCTCGCGCAGCTCGGTCACGTACGCCCGGGCGACCTCGGGCGCCCGGACCCCCGCCCCGGTGATGGGCTTCGTGACGATCTCGACCAGCGGGATGCCGGCACGGTTGTAGTCGACGAGGGAGTGGCTCGCCCCGTGGATGCGGCCCGTGCTGCCGCCGACGTGCAACGTCTTGCCGGTGTCCTCCTCGAGGTGCACGCGCTCGATCTCGACCCGATAGACCTGCGGCCCGTCCTCGGCGTCCGCGACGGTGACGTCGAGGTAGCCGTCGGTGCACAGCGGCTCGTCGTA
The DNA here is from genome assembly GCA_050743265.1 of Actinomycetes bacterium. Taxonomy (GTDB): domain Bacteria; phylum Actinomycetota; class Actinomycetes; order JBOGEN01; family JBOGEN01; genus JBOGEN01. The sequence goes on along the minus strand of JBOGEN010000225.1, from coordinate 43,138 downwards.
CTGCGAGATCTGGAAGTTCTTCGGCATGTCCGGGTAGAAGTAGTTCTTGCGCGCGAAGCGGCACCACGCCGCGATGTCGCAGTTGAGCGCGAGGCCGATGCGGATCGTGCCCTCGATCGCCGCCTCGTTCGTCACCGGGAGCGAGCCGGGCAGGCCCAGGCACACCGGGCACACCTGCGTGTTCGGCTCGGCGCCGAACGCGGTCGGGCAGCCGCAGAACATCTTCGACCGCGTCCCCAGCTCGACGTGGACCTCGAGCCCGAGGACCGGGTCGTAGCGGGTCAGGGCCGTGTCGAACGGCACGGTTGCCGTCGTCGTCGTGCTCACAGCGCGGGCACCTCCTCGCTGAGCGGGTGGCCCCACCGCTGCACGAGCGCCGCCTCGACCGCGGCGGCGACCCGGTACATGCGATCGTCCGCCAGGGGCGGGGCCATCACCTGCAGCCCCACCGGCAGGCCGTCCTCGGGGGCTCGGCCGCACGGCACGGAGAGCGCCGCGTTGCCGGCGAGGTTGGACGGGATCGTGCACAGGTCGGCCAGGTACATCGCCATCGGGTCCTCCGTACGCTCCCCGAGCCTGAAGGCCGTCGTCGGCGTGGTCGGCGAGACCAGCACGTCCACCTGCGCGAACGCGGCCTCGAAGTCCCGCGTCACCAGCGTGCGTACCTTCTGGGCCTGCCCGTAGTACGCGTCGTAGTAGCCGGACGAGAGCGCGTACGTGCCGAGCATGACTCGCCGCTTCACCTCGTCGCCGAAGCCGGTCGCACGGGTGAGCGCCATCACCTCCTCGGCGCTGCGCTCGCCGTCGTCGCCGACCCGCAGCCCGTACCGCATCGCGTCGAACCGGGCGAGGTTCGACGAAGCCTCGCTCGGCGCGATGAGGTAGTACGCGGGCAGGGCGTAGTCGAAGTGCGGGCAGGAGACCTCGACGACCTCGGCCCCGAGCTCGCCGAGCAGGTCGACGGCCTCGCGGAAGCGCTGCTCCACTCCGCTCTGGTACCCCTCGCCAGAGAACTCGCGGACGACGCCGACGCGCATGCCCGCCACGTCCGCCCGCCGGGCGGCCTCGACCACCGGCGGGACGGGGGCGTCGATGCTCGTCGCGTCACACGGGTCGTGCCCGCCCATGACCTGGTGCAGCAGTGCCGCGTCGAGCACCGTGCGGGCGCACGGCCCGGGCTGGTCGAGGCTGGAGGAGAAGGCGACGAGCCCGTACCGGGAGACGCCGCCATACGTGGGCTTGGCCCCGACTGTGCCGGTGACCGAGCCGGGCTGGCGGATGGAGCCCCCGGTGTCGGTGCCGATCCCGAGCGGGGCCATGGACGAGGCGACTGCCGCGCTGGACCCGCCGCCCGAGCCGCCGGGGACCCGGTCGAGGTCCCACGGGTTGCGGGTCGGCCCGTACGCAGAGTTCTCCGTGGACGAGCCCATCGCGAACTCGTCCATGTTCGTCTTGCCGAGCACGACCACACCTGCCGCGCGCAGCCGGGTGACCACGGTCGAGTCGTACGGCGGGCGCCAGCCCTCGAGGATCTTCGAGCCGCAGGTCGTCGGCACGTCCTTCATCGTGTAGACGTCCTTGAGCGCGAGCGGGACGCCGGCCAGCGGGCCGAGCCCCTCCCCGCGTGCGCGGGCGTCGTCGACGGCACGCGCGGCCTTCAGCGTGCCCTCGGTATCGAGGTGCAGGAACGCGTGGATCTTCCCGTCCACGGCGCTCACCCGGTCCAGGTGAGCCTGGGCCACCTCGACCGCCGAGACCTCGCCGGACGCGATGTGCGCGGCGGTCTCGGCGGCGGTCCGCCGCGTGAGGTCGTCGCCCATGCTCACGCCTCCCCCAGGATCCGCGGGACGCGGAACCGCTGGTCCTCCACCGCGGGCGCCCCGCCCAGGGCCTCCTCGGGGGTGAGGCAGGGACGGTTCTCGTCCGGCCGCATGACGTTCGTCAGCGGCAGCGGGTGCGAGGTTGGCGGGATGTCGTCCGCTGCCACCTCGCCGACCCGGGCGACCGACCCGAGGATCACGTCGAGCTGGCCGCCGAGGTGGTCGAGCTCGTCCTCGCCCAGGGCCAGCCGGGCCAGCCGGGCCAGGTGGGCGACCTCCTCGCGGGTGATGGACGGCATGCGCGGACGCTCCTCGTGGAATGGGGGTGGTCGGGCGGACGCAAGTCTAGGGCGCGCTCGCCCGACCCCCCACCGTGCGAGCCCCTCCGGTCGCTCACCCCCGCACGGTGGCCGGTGGCCGTCTAGACGGCTCCGCGGGCTGCGCCGACCGTGTCCTCGCCGAGCTGTCGCTCCTGCTCGTCCCCCCGGGCGGCGAGGCGGCTCGGCCACCACATGTGCCGTCCGATGTCGAGGTTGAGCGCGGTGACGAGCACCGAGCGGACCACGATCGTGTCGAGCAGGACGCCGAACGCCACCGCGAACCCGATCTCCGCGAACGCTGTCAGCGGCAGGGTCGCGAGAACGGCGAACGTGCCCGCGAGCACCAGGCCGGCGGACGTGATGACCCCGCCGGTCGCGCCGAGGCCGATGATCGCGCCCCGGCGCGTCCCGTGATGCGCGGCCTCCTCGCGGACGCGCGACATGAGGAAGATGTTGTAGTCGATCCCCAGCGCGACGAGGAAGACGAACACGAACAGCGGGAGCGACGAGTCAGCGCCGCCGAAGCCGAAGACGTGGTCGAACACGAGGGCGCTGACCCCCATGGCGGCGGCGAAGGACAGCACGACGGTGGCGACCAGGATGAGCGGAGCCACCACCGCCCGCAGCAGCAGACCGAGGATGAGCAGCACCACCACGAGCACGATCGGGATGATGAGCTCACGGTCGTGCTGCGCGGCGCGCTGGACGTCCAGGTTGATCGCCGTGTTGCCGCCGACCTTGGCGTCGGCGCCGTCGACCGCGTGGACCGCGGTCCGGGCCCGGTCGATCGTGTCGTACGCGGCCTGGCTGTCGGGCGCCGCGGCGAGCGTCCCCTCGACGTACGCCACGCCGTCCCGCGCGACCGGCTCGGTGACCTCGGCGATCCCGGCCGTGCCCGCCAGGGCCGAGCGCAGCTCGTCGGCGGCTGGCGCGTCGCCCACGACGACCACCGGGCTGCCGGCACCGCCGGCGAAGTGGCCCTGGACGACCCGCTCCCCCACGACCGAGTCAGGGGTGCCGCGGTACTGCTCGGCATTCGTGAGCCCGTCCGCGTTGAGGCTGACCATCCCGAGCCCCATCGCGCCCAGGACGACGGCGGTCGCCACCCAGACCCGGCGCGGACGCCGGGACATGCTCTGGCCCAGGCGGGCCCACCAGCCGGACGCGGTCGGCTCCTCCGACCCGAACGCAGGCCGCTTCGGCCAGAAGACCCAGCGCCCGGCCGTGACGAGCATCGCCGGGAGCAGCGAGATCATCGCGAGCAGGCCGACGGCCACGCCGATCGCGGTGACAGGGCCCAGGCCCTTCGTGGAGTTGGTCTCGGCGAACGCGAGGCAGAGCAGGCCGAGGACGACCGTGCCGGCGCTCGCGATGATCGCCGGGCCTGCCCGGTGCAGGGCGATCGCCATGGCCTCGTGCCGGTCCGTGTGCCGGCGCAGCTCCTCGCGGTAGCGGGCGACGAGGAGCAGCGCGTAGTCCGTGCCCGCGCCGAACACGAGCACGGTGAGGATGCCCGCGCTCTGCGCGTTCACCGTGAGGTCGGCGTGCTTGGCGAGGAGGTAGATGACCGCCTGGGCCGTCGTCAGCGCCACACCGGCGGAGACCACCGGCAGCAGCCAGAGGAACGGGCTGCGGTACGTGAGCAGCAGGATCACCACGACGACCGTGACGGCGGCGAGCAGCAGGCTGGTGTCGATGCCATCGAACGCCTCGGCGGAGTCGGCGGCGGCACCGGCGGGGCCGGTGACGTGCACGGACAGGCCGGCTGGGCCGCCGCGTGCGTCGCGCAGCATGTCGTCGACGACGTCGCCGGCCTTCTCCCAGCCGTCCGATCCCAGGTTGAGGGGGACGATGACCTGCGCCGCCTCGCCGTCCTCGGAGGGGACCGGACCGGTCACCTTGCCGTCCAGGCTGGGCAGCGCTGCCCAGGTCTCGGCGTCGTCCGCGATCGCCGCGCGGTCGGCGTCGGCGAGCCCACCGGACCGCTCGTACACGACCACGGCAGGGATCGTGTTCTCGGACACGAACGCGTTCTGGAGGTCGAGGGCCTGGGTCGACTCGGCGTTGCCGGGCAGCCAGGACTTGGCCTCGTTCTCCTGGACATCGGTGAGCTGGCCGGCGAGCGGCCCCGCGGCCGCGATCACCACGAACCAGAACACCAGCACCAGGTACTTGGTCCGACGCCCGACGACCCAGCTCGCCATCGACCTTGTCACGGAAACCCCCACGGAACCCTTAGGCCTCACGGAACCGGCTCAGGGTGCCGGCACCGATCGGAAACGATGACAAGTTCCCTGGCCAGGCTCAACGTATTTCGGCGATCCGGCGGTCGCGCCGCCCCGAATGTCCCGACTCGCGCCTCGCGTCACCTCAGGGCGTGCGCGGACGTGTGAGGAGACCCACCCAGGGGGCGCGGGACGCTCAGCCCTCGTCGCCCACCCGGGCGACCGCGCGTGCGGCGTCCGGCCCGTCGTCGAGCAGCACGCCGAACCCGGCCTCGTCCAGTACGGGGACACCCAGCGAGACGGCCTTGTCGTACTTCGAGCCCGGCGAGTCGCCGACGACGACGAAGTCCGTCTTCTTCGACACGGACGACGTGACGCGGCCACCCCGGGCCTGCAACGCCTCGGTGGCCTGGTCGCGCGACCAGGCGTCCAGCGACCCGGTCACGACGACGGCGAGCCCCTCCAACGGGCGAGGGCCGGCGCTCGCCCCCTCCTCGACGAACCGCACCCCGGCCGTACGCCACTTCTCGACGACGTCGCGGTGCCAGTCGACGGCGAACCACTCACGGATCGACGCGGCCACCTCCGGTCCGACGTCCTCGACGACGACGAGCTGCTCCTCCGACGCCGACGCGATGCGGTCGAGGTCGCGGAACTCCCGGGCGAGCGCCTGCGCCGCAGTCGGCCCGACGTGCCGGATGGACAGCGCGACGAGCACCCGCCACAGCGGACGCTCCTTCGCCGTGGCCAGGTTCTCCAGGAGCTTGACCGCGTTGGCCGACAGCCCCCCGTCCTTGCGGGTGAAGAACGGGCACCCGGCGAGCCCCTCCTCGGTGAGGTGGAACAGGTCTCCCTCGTCCGCGACGAGCCCGCAGTCGAGCAGGGCCACCGCAGCCTGGTAGCCGAGCACCTCGATGTCGAAACCGCTGCGCCCGGCGAGGTAGAACATCCGCTCCCGCAGCTGCGCCGGGCAGGAGCGGTGGTTGGGGCAGCGGATGTCGACGTCGCCCTCCTTGGCCGGGGCGAGCGGCGTGCCGCACTCGGGACACTCCGTCGGCATGACGAACTCGCGCTCCGAGCCGTCCCGTGCCTCGGCGACCGGGCCCATGATCTCGGGGATCACGTCACCGGCCTTGCGCAGGACGACGGTGTCGCCGATGAGGACTCCCTTGCGGCGTACCTCGTTCGCGTTGTGCAGCGTCGCCATCTCGACCGTCGACCCGGAGACCTTGACCGGCTCCATCACGCCGAATGGGGTGACGCGGCCCGTACGCCCGACGTTCACGTTGATGTCGAGGAGCTTCGTCGTCACCTCCTCGGGCGGGTACTTGTACGCGATGGCCCAGCGCGGTGCCCGCGACGTCGAGCCGAGCTGCCGCTGCAGCGAGACCTGGTCGACCTTGACGACGACGCCGTCGATCTCGTGCTCGAGGTCGTGCCTGTGCTCACGGTAGTGCTCGACGTACCCCGTCACGTCCTCGAGCGTGGGGCACAGCGCGGCGGACGCCGCCGTCGGCAGCCCCCACGCGCGCAGCGCTTCGTACGCGGCGAACTGCCGGTCCGGCTCGAAGCCCTGCCGCGCCCCGACGCCGTGCACGACCATGCGCAGCGGGCGCCTGGCCGTGACGCGCGGGTCCTTCTGCCGCAGCGAGCCCGCTGCCGCGTTGCGCGGGTTGGCGAACGGGGGCTTGCCCTGCTCGACGAGCGACGCGTTGAGGGACTCGAACGCCGCTCCGGGGAAGTACACCTCGCCGCGCACCTCGAGCAGAGCGGGTACGTCGTCGCCCGTCAAGCGGGTGGGCACCGCCTCGATCGTGCGAACGTTCGGGGTGATGTCCTCGCCGGTCCGGCCGTCGCCGCGGGTGGCGCCGCGGACGAGCCGCCCCTTCTCGTACACGAGCGCGACGGCGAGCCCGTCGACCTTGAGCTCGCACAGGTACTCCGCGCCCGCACCGACCTCCCGCTCCACACGTACAGCCCACGCGGCGAGGTCCTCGGAGGAGAAGGCGTTGTCGAGGCTCATCATCCGCTCGAGGTGCTCGACCGCTGTGAACAGCGTGGAGATCATGCCGCCGCCGACCTTCTGGGTCGGCGACTCGGGGGTCCGCAGCTCGGGCTGCTCGTCCTCGAGCGCCCGCAGCTCGCGCATCAGCGTGTCGTACTCGGCGTCGCTGACCACGGGGGCGTCGAGCACGTGGTACCGGTAGTCGTGCTCCTCGATCTCCTGGCACAGGGCGGCGTGCCGCTCGCGCACGTCGACAGGGACGCCGGCGTCGTCCGTGCGCCTGCTCACCCGCGCCCCCTCGGACCGTCCGTCACGTCGCCCTCCGGATCCTCGGCGAGCACCAGCCCCGCCTCGCGCACGCGGGCCAGCGCACCCCGGGCGTACGCCGGCGAGGCACCGGCGAGCCCGCAGACCGGCGTCAGCACGACGCAGGAGGCCAGGGATCCCGGGTCGAAGCCCAGCCGCCGCCAGAGCCCGCGTACCGGAGCGACCGTAGCGGCGAGGTCGGACATCTCGTGCTCGTGCGTCGGCACGACGCCGAGCCACAGCGCAACGCCGGCCTCGACCGCCTCGCCCAGGGACTCGTCCTGTGCGGTCGTGAGCAGGCTCGCGTCCAGCGAGACCGCCTGTGCCCCGGCCGCGACGCTGAGCCCGACCGGGACGGACGGTGCGCACGAGTGCACCGCCACGGGGACGCCCACCCGGGACACCACCGACTGCAGCACCTCGGTCGCGTCCGGCCCGGGCACCGCGGCGAGACGTCCGTACCCGCTGGCGCTCGGGATGCCCCCGGCCAGCACTGCGGGCAACGACGGCTCGTCAAGCTGCACCACGACCTCCGCGCCGGGCACTCGCCGGCGGACGTCGGCGACGTGCCAGGCCAGCCCCTCCGCGAGCGAGGAGGCCAGGTCACGGACGGCGCCCCGATCCGCCAGCGCGCGACCGCCCCGTGTGGTCTCCAGGGACGCGACGAGCGTCCACGGCCCCGTGGCCTGCAGCTTGAGCGGCCCGTCGTAGTCGCCCGCGTGATCGGCGAGGGCATCCAGGTCATGGGCGAGGAAGTCGGACGCGCGGCGCCCGTCCACCCCCGGCCGGGCCACGAGCCGCCAGCCGGACGGCTGCAGGTCCACCGCGAGGTCGACGAGCAGGGCGGTCGTCCGGCCCACCATGTCCGCTCCGGCACCCCGGTCGGGCAGCTCCGGCAGGTGCGGCAGGTCCGGCAGCTCACCGAGCACCAGCCGGACCGCCTCGGCGGGGTCCACGCCGGGCATCGAGCCGATACCCGTGGCCACGCCCGACCGGCGGGCGTACACGGGCGGGACGGCGGCCTCGGCGCGTTGCCCCTGTGGGCTTGTCGTCACGGCACGCGCGCCTCGGCGCTGCGCACGCGACGGGAGGCGTCGATCGTGGCCGACCCGAGCACCCGGTCCCCGGCGTAGAGCACGACGGCCTGGCCCGGTGCGACGCCCCGTAGCGGAACGTCCAGCGTGACGACGAGCCGCTCCCCGTCGCTGTGGACCTCGTCGCTGTGGGCCTCGTCGCTGTGGACCTCGACGCGGGCCCTCGCCGGCACCGGCTCCCCGTGCGCCCGCACCTGGGCGTCGCACCGCCACTCCCCACGTGGCACCTGACGGCACCACCGGGGCCGTACGCCGACGACCTCGTCCACCTCGAGCCGCTCCGCCGGACCGACGGTCACCCGGCCCGAGACCGGCTGCACGTCGAGGACGTAGCGCGGCCTGCCGTCCGGGGCGGGGCGCCCCAACCGCAGCCCGCGACGCTGCCCCACCGTGAACGCGTACGCGCCCTCGTGCCGGCCCACGACCTGGCCGTCGAGGTCGACCACCTCGCCCGGAGCCTGGCCGAGCCGCTCGCCGAGGAAGCGCGCGGTGTCACCGTCGTGCACGAAGCAGATGTCGTGGCTGTCGGGCTTGTCCGCGACGAGCAGCCCTCGCCGGTGGGCCTCCGCACGGACGTCGGTCTTGACCGTGTCGCCGAGCGGGAACAGCGCCCGGGCCACCTGGTCGGCCGTCAGGACACCGAGGACGTACGACTGGTCCTTCGCGGGGTCGGCGGCACGGTGCAGCCCGCGGCCGTCCGGCCCGTCGACGATGCGGGCGTAGTGGCCGGTGCAGACCGCGTCGAACCCCAGGGCGACCGCGCGGTCGAGGACGGCCGAGAACTTGACCTTCTCGTTGCACCGCAGGCACGGGTTCGGCGTACGCCCGGCCGCGTACTCGGCGACGAAGTCGTCGACCACGTCCGCACGGAACCGCTCGGCCAGGTCCCACACGTAGAACGGGATGCCCAGCACGTCCGCGGCGCGGCGGGCGTCCCGGGCGTCCTCGAGCGTGCAGCAGCCCCGCGCCCCCGTACGGAAGGACTGCGGGTCCGGGGCCAGCGCGAGGTGCACGCCGGTGACGTCGTGGCCCGCGTCGACCGCGCGCGCGGCGGCGACGGCCGAGTCGACCCCCCCGGACATCGCGGCGAGGACGCGCACGGGTCACACACTCCCGGGCACGGACGCGAGCCCGGCTCGGCGTGCCCGCTCCACGGCCGGGCCGATCGCCTCGACGAGCGCGTCGACGTCGCCGGCCACCGAGGTGTGGCCCAGCGAGAAGCGCAGGGAGGCGAGCGCCCGCTCCTCGTCGGCTCCCATCGCGAGCAGGACGTGGCTGGGCCGGGCGACACCGGCGGAGCAGGCCGACCCGGTGGAGCACGCGATGTCGCGTGCGTCGAGCAGGAGCAGCAGCGAGTCGCCGCCGCATCCGGGGAATGAGAGGTGCGCGTTGCCCGGCAGGCGGGCGCCGTCGGCGCCGAGCGGGGCGCCGTTGAGCACGACGTCCGGCACCTCGGCCTTGACCCGGCCGACGAGGTCGTCCCGCAGCGCCGCGAGTCGGGCGCTGCGATTCGCCCGCTGTTCGACCGCGGCGCGGACGGCGGCGGCGAACCCCGCGATGCCGGGGGCGTCCAGCGTGCCCGAGCGGACGTCGCGCTCCTGGCCTCCGCCGTGCAGGACGGGCGAGGGCGCGATGTCGCGACCCAGCACGAGCACGCCGACTCCGACGGGACCACCGAGCTTGTGACCGGTGACCGTCATCGCGTCGAGCCCGCTCGCGCCGAAGTCCACCGGGACCTGGCCCACGGCCTGCACGGCGTCGCTGTGCACGGGCACGGCGTACTCCGCCGCGATGCGGGCCAGCTCGGCCACCGGCTGCACGGTGCCGACCTCGTTGTTCGCCCACATGACACTCACGAGGGCCACGTCGTCCGGCCTGCGGTCGAAAGCGGCACGGAGCCCGTCCGGCCGGACGCGCCCCTTGGCGTCGACGGGCAGAAGCTCGACCTCGGCACCCTGGTGGCCCGCCAGCCACTCGGCCGAGTCGAGCACGGCGTGGTGCTCGACCCCGCTGACCAGGACGCGACGACGGCGCGGGTCCTGCGCGGACCGGGCCCAGTACAGCCCCTTGACCGCGAGGTTGTCGGCCTCGGTGCCGCCGCTGGTGAACACCACCTCGCTGGGGCGACAGCCCAGCGCCTCGGCGACCGTCTCGCGTGACTCCTCGACGACACGGCGCGCCGCCCGTCCGGGCGCATGCAGGGACGAGGGGTTGCCGACCCGCCCGTACAGCGTGGTCATCGCGTCGACCGCCTCGGGCAGCATCGGCGTCGTCGCGGCATGGTCGAGGTAGGCCATCAGCGTGAGTCTAGGCCGCTCCCGGGGCCGGCTTCACGGCCGCGGACGTCAGCCCTTGCGTCGCGCGACCTCCTCCGTCAGCGCGGGGACCACCTGGTGCAGGTCGCCGACGACCCCGAAGTCGGCGAGCTCGAAGATGGGGGCCTCGGGGTCCTTGTTGATCGCGACGATCGTCTTGGAGGTCTGCATGCCGGCCCGGTGCTGGATCGCGCCCGAGATGCCGCAGGCGAGGTAGAGCTGCGGCGACACGGTCTTGCCTGTCTGGCCGACCTGGTGCTGGTGCGGGTACCAGCCGGCGTCCGTGGCCGCGCGGGAGGCGCCCACGGCGGCCCCGAGCGCGTCCGCCAGCGCCTCGATGACCGAGAAGTTCTCGGCGCCGCCGACCCCCCGGCCGCCGGACACCACGATGGAGGCCTCGGTGAGCTCGGGACGCTCGCCCTTCTCCTCCACCACACGGTCGACCACACGGGCGGCCTTCGCCGGCTCCGGGAGCTCGACCGTGACGGCGACCTCCTCGGCCGCGCCCGAGGACGCCTGCGGCGAGGTCGAGTTGGGCCGCACGGTGATGACCGGCACGCCGGTGGTCACCTTCGACTGCACGATCGTCGCCCCGCCGAAGACGGACTGCTCGGCGACGAACCCGTCGGCCAGGCCGACCGCGTCGGTGAGGACGCCCGAGCCGACCTTGACCGCGAGGCGCGCGGCCACCTCCTTGCCCTCCGCGGTCGAGGGCACGAGGACGGCGGCCGGCTCCGCGTCCGCGACCACGCGGGCGAGGACCTCGGCCGCCGGCGCGACCGGGTGGCCGAGCAGGGCGTCGTCGGCCGCGACGTAGACCTTGGCGGCGCCGTACTCGGCGAGCCGCTCCTTGCCCTTCTCCAACCCGGGGCCCACCCACACCGCGGCCGGCGTCCCGTGCTGGCCGGCGAGCGTGAGCAGCTCGAGGGTGACCTTCTTGACGTCCCCGTCGAGGTGGTCGACGAGGACGAGGATCTCCTGGGACATGCGTGACGTCTCCTAGTCTGCGGCGGCGCTCAGAGGATCTTCTGCGAGGCGAGGTACTCGACGACCTTGGCGGCGCCGTCCCCCTCGTCCGTGACGACCGTGCCGGCCTCGCGGGGGGGGCGGTCGGCGAAGCTCTCGACCGCCGTCTGTGCGGCGCCGAGCCCGACCCGGTCCGCCTGCACGCCGGCGTCAGCGAGGGACAGGGTGCTCACCGGCTTCTTCTTGGCCGCCATGATCCCCTTGAACGAGGGGTAGCGCGGCTCGTTGATCTTCTCGACGACGCTGACGACGGCCGGCGTGCTCGCCTCGACGGCGTCGTGCCCGTACTCGGTGACCCGCTGGACACGCACGGTGTCGCCGTCCACCTCGACCTTGTCGGCGTACGTGAGCTGGGCCCAGCCCAGCTCCTCCGCGAGCATCGCCGGGACGACCGACATCCGGGCGTCCGTGGACTCCGAGCCGAGGACGACCAGGTCGCACTCGAGGGTCCGCAGCACCGTCGCCAGGGCGTACGAGGTGGCCAGCGCGTCCGACCCCGCCAACGCGTCGTCGACGAGGTGCACCGCGTCGTCGGCGCCCATGGACAGTGCCTTGCGGATCGTCTCCGCGGCCTTGTCCGGACCCATGGTGAGGACCGTCACCTCCCCGCCGTGGGCCTCCTTGAGCCGGAGCGCCTCCTCGACGGCGTACTCGTCCAGCTCGTTCATCACGGCGTCGACGGACGCCCTGTCAAGCGTCTTGTCCTCGGCCGTGAGCTTCTTCTCGGCCCACGTGTCGGGCACCTGCTTCACGCAGACGACGATCTTCATGGCCGGTGGCCGACCTCCCAGGTTGACGTGCGGTCTGTGCGGCGTCGTCGGCCGCCGTACGACGGTCGGCCGCCCCGCGTGCGGGCGTTGGCTGCCCCCAGCCTGCCAGCGCTTCACGTGAGACCTGCTGACGGGGGCGGCCGCGCGTTCGCCGCGATGTTACCCGTCGGTAGCCGCTGGCCAAAACCTGGGGTGCCGACCGGCGGCGTGCCACGTCGGCTCAGCGTCATCGACCCAGGGGGGCTGATGTGGGTAACGTCGCAGGCGAGCCTGTACCCTGCGACATCCCGTCAATCCTGGTAACGTTGCATATTGTTTTCCGTACACAGTGGTGTCACGGTTCGCGAGGACCCTCGGGGTCGCCAGGGAGAATCGGGTGAGTGTCACAGGAGGCCAGGGACTGGCCAGAGAAGCCGTGGCCCCCGGGTCCCGGTTCGTGCAGCGTCCCGCTCCCCTTCGGGAGTCGGTGTACGAGGCTCTCGCCGAGATGATCATCTCTCGCTCTCTCGAACCTGGCCAGCACCTGGTCGAGCTCGAGCTCGCGGAGGTGCTCGGGGTCTCCCGCCAGCCCGTCCGTGAGGCCCTGCAGCGGCTGCACACGGAGGGCTGGGTCGACCTCAAGCCCGGGTACGGGGCCTTCGTCCACATCCCGACCGAGGACGAGGCCGACCAGCTGCTCGCCGCCCGCGCGGTTCTGGAGTCCGAGTCGGCCCGACTCGCCGCAGGGCGCGTGACCGAGGAGTCCCTGGCCACGCTCTGGAAGCTCTGCCAGGACGGCCTCGACGCCCTCGATCCCCCGGACATCGAGGCCTTCGTCCGAGCCAACTCGGCCTTCCACGCGTACGTGACCGAGCTGTCGGGCAACCGGGTCCTCGCGGACTTCGCCAGCCAGGTCGACCGCCGCGTTCGCTGGTACTACACGCCGGTCGCCTCACAGCGCGGCCACGAGGCCTGCAAGGAGCATGCGGCCCTCATCGAGGCCATCGCCGACCGTGACGCCGAGCGCGCGGCCGAGATGATGCGCACGCACACCGAGCGCACGCGGCAGGCGTACCACAGCTCGCGTGCCGACAGCGGCGAGGCCTACCCCGAGCTCACCGAGCACAAGCGCCGTTCGCGCCGCCGAGATCCCTGACCGCCTGACCGCGCAGGCATCGCCACACGAGCCCCGCGTCGGGCTCTGCGGCTCAGTCGAGCACGACCCCGAACCTGACCACGCTGTAGAGCAGGCTGCCAAGGTAGAAGACCGCGCCGAAGGCGATCACCGCGTTGGTCGCCAGCCCGGGACGGATCCTCTTCGGCAGCAGCAGGTTGTTCACCAGCAGCAGCACCACGCAGTACGCGCCCATCGCGAACGCCGACAGGAACGCGAGCGTGTCCAGCACGCCGGCGGGGCCATCGGCCGGCCCGAACAACAGGATGCCGATGCCGAACAGGATGAGGCCCCACAGGAACGCGAAGTAGAGGTGGCCCAACTTGAAGCGCCGGGCCCCGGGCACGAAGTGGTACGTCATGTCGGCCTGGCCCTTGGAGAACGAGTCGAACAGGCCGAGGGTCGCGTTGAGCCCGATCAGCGCGATGAGCCCGAGGAAGAGCGGTCCGAGCAGCGACGAGCCCGCCGAGCTCAGCGCGTCGGCCATCGCGGTGAGCGCCGCCTCCCGCTCCCCGAGCGCGATGACCGACCGCGCGCCCGGGTTCTCCCGTGCGGCGGTCAGGGCGATGATCGTGAACGAGATCGTCACCACCATCGTGACGCCCCAGAACAGCACGAGGGCGTCGAAGGTCAACCAGCGGCGCCAGCCCCTCCACTTCTCCATCTCACGCGGGTCCTCGGTGTCGAACATGAACCCGCGCGAGGGCATGGCCTCCTCCTCACCGGAGTGCATCAGCCCGCGGATCTTCGGGATGTGCGCGCCCATGCCGGCACCGCTGTCGCGCAGGTGCAGCGTGTACCACATCTGTTGCATGCCGGAGGGCCCCGCGAACGCGATCGCGCCGACGATGACCGGGAACCAGGCGGCCGTCAGCGCCTCGTCCGGCATGTGGCCGAACGCACCCAGGCCGCCCAGCGCCCCGCTCAGGTCCGACAGGCTGCCCAGGAGGGCCGCCACCACCGAGGAGCTGAGGATGAGCAGGCCGATGAGCAGGGCGAGAAGCCCCTCGAGCAGGTTGTAGACGACCCTGGCCAGGCTGAACAGCACGCCCACGAAGAGCAGGCCGGCGATCGCGGAGGTCTGCCACGGGATGCCGGTGATCTCCTCGAGGGCACCGGCGCCTGCCGACATGTGCCCGGGCCACACGTAGACCAGCATCGCCGTGACGAAGAAGAACCACATCAGCGGCTTGAAGACCCGCGCGGCCCCGTAGAAGATGCTCTCCCCCGTCGCCATCGCGTAGCGGGCCATCTCGAGCATGACGACGGCCTGCAGGGTCACCCCGACGAGAAACAGCCAGCGGATCTCGGGGCCGAAGATCAACACGAGCCGCGGCCACATGTACGTCTCACCCATGCCGATACCGAGCGCGATGAGGAACACCGTGGGACCGACCACGTGCACGGGAGGCGGTGCGTCCGGCAGCTCCCTGACCGGCATCGGCTCAGCGCGTCCCGCGTAGTAGAGCCGTTGCCCCGCCTCCCTGGTGTACCCCGACGTGGTGATACGGGGAGCGTTCGAGACGTCCACCCTCGACCTCTCTTCGGGACGGTCCGTGCTCAGCGGTTCGACGCCCGCGCAGTGGGACGACGACCAGCCGGGAGGCGTGCACCTGCGCCGGTCCGCTCGAACGCCTCTGCCACGAGTGCGGCGCAGACTATCGGCGGCGTTCGAACCGTTCGTCACCGACCGAGGACGGAGCGTGGACACGCCGCCCCCGACGTTCGACGCGGGGGGCGGCGCGAGACCCGCCCCCGGGTGACCCGAGCCGGACGGAGCGGCTCGCGCGCGCACCGTGCGACCGGCGCGTCACCCGACCTTGTCGAGCCACCCGTCGAGTAGCGGGGTCAGCAGGTCCTTGTTGTGACGTGCGGGGCCCGCGTCACCGGCGTCGTACGTCCTGACCAACGGCACGCGCTGCTCGTGGAGGCTGCCGTGCGAGCGGTAGGTCGTGGGAAGGTCCTCGTACTCCTCACCCTCGGGGAGCTCACCGAAGACGGTGTCACGGTCACCGAGCACGGCGAGGTCGCCGATGCGGTGCGGGTTGAGGTGGAATCGGGCAGCCGCCTCGTCGCGCGTCATGACCTCCGCGATGCCGGGAAGGGCGGCGATCGTCTCCGTGACCTTGTCGTAGTCGGCCGGCGTCTCCAGCCAGACCCAGGCCGTCCCGCCGAACGTGCGATGGTGCTTGACGTACCGGTCCCGCTCGGCGGAGAGGGCGTAGCGCACCGGCGTCCCCCGGCGGGCACAGGCATCGTTGAGGTCCCAGACCCGGGTCTTGAAGTTCATCCCGTGGTCCGCGGTGGCGAAGAACGCGACGTCGTCACCCCCGCGGGCCGCTTCACCGATCCGCTCGTCCAGGCCCACCAGGTGGGCGGTGGATCGCGGGTCCCCCGGAGGCCAGGCGTGCATCGGATAGTCGGTGGTGTGCACGTAGATGAGGTCGAGGTCGGGCTGGTTCTTGACCAGGTCCACCGCGACGTCCCACAGCCAGAGGTTGATCTCGGCGCTGTAGATCTCCGGTGCCGGCCCGTAGCGCGCGACCGACGCGGCGTCGGGAGCCTCGGCCGCCAGCGTGAAGGTGGCGCCCCTGCCGAGCAGGCCGACGCTCTTGACCTTGGCGGTGAGCAGCGCGGCTCGCCCGCCGGCGTCGGTCACCCGCTCGATGAGGGTCGGGAAGGTCAGCGAGCCGGCGTCCTCCATGTACTCGGCCTCGCCGGTCGTCGGGTCGAGGTAGCTGTTGCCGGTGATGCCGTGCTCGGACGGCCAGGCCGCACAGCAGATGGACGCGTTGTTCACGTTGGTGACCGTGGGCATGATCGCGTCCACGGTGGCCTGTGTGCCGGCCTCGCCCAGCGCGGCGAGGGCGGGCATGGTGTCGCCCTCCAGGTAGGCCGGGTCCAGACCGTCGATCATGGCGACCAGCGCGCGGGGGGTCCGGCGACTCATGAGCATCTCCCTGCGTTTCCTCGTGACCTGACGGGCGGAGACGGGTCATTCGCCGCCCTGACCTGCGGTGATGTAAGGCAGATCACATCGCTCGGCGGCATCGTCAGGCCCGCCGCCGATGTTGGCTCGTACGTAGGGCAGAACAGAACCAGCTGCCCTGCACCTGAGAACACCCGAGAACCGAGACAAGGAGAACAGCCGTGCTCTTCACCCGTCGTTTTGGTGCCCTGCGTGCGCGGGATGCAAGCCTCGAGTCGGTTCGGCCGATCGAGGACCCGGTCGCGGTGGAGACCACCACGGACCGCGAGGCCCCTGTCGCCGCCTGAGTGTGCGGGGCGCCTGGTGTCGCGCACAGGTCGTCGGCTTCGAGTTGGACGACCAGGGCGACCACGCCGTATCACATCGAGTGACCCACCGGTAAAGAGCGCGCTCTTACCGGTGGGTACTCGTGTCGTCAAGAACCGACACCGGAGCCGGCCTCCCTTCGCTCCTTCCGCTTCTGGTCGCGCTTGTCCTTCTCCTTCTGCTTGGTCTGCTGGAGCCGGTCCGCCTGCCGCAGCTTGACCGCGACGTACTCGGCGGCGCGAGGGTTGCGGTAGGCGATCTTTACCCACCAGACCGGAGCCACGTGCTCGTGCAGCCACATGAACCCGACCGTGAAGCCCGTGCTGATGAGCGCCTGGTACGCCAGGAACGGCACCAGCGCGTCCGGGAGGGCGAACAGGTGACCTGTGAGCATGTCGAGGGTGAACTCGTGGACCACGCGCGCGAGCGGGAATGCGAACAGCCAGAACACCGCCGCGGGGAAAATGCCGCTGAAGCGCACCCGCCCCGACGCAAGCAGGGCCTCGTATCCGGCACCAGCGAACGCGAGCGGCACACCCAGCCCGACAGCCATGCCGAGGACGTAGCCGAGGTGGAGGCCGCCGAAGGCGGCCACCACCCCAGCCACGAAGCCCGCGGTGAGGCCGATGGCTGCCCCCGGGAGAAGCAGTTCTCCTTGCTGACGGCCCGTCAGCCTCTCCGTTGTCATCGGATCCCTTTCAGTCGTCAGTCGAGCGGGGCCCCGAACTTGAACAGGCTGTAGAACTGCGCGCCCAGGTAGAACACCGCACCGAACGCGATGATCGCGTTCGTGAGGATGTTCGGCCTGATCTTCTTCGGCAACAGCGTGTTGTTCACCAGCAGCAGGACGATGCAGTACGCACCCATCGAGAACGCCGACAGGAAGGCCAGCAGGTCCAGGATCGCTCCTGGTCCGTCGCTGTCACCCATGGTCACCAGCGTCACGCAGCCGAACAGGATCACGCCCCAGAGGAAGCCGAAGTAGATGTGTGACATCTTGAATCGCTTCATGCCCGGGATGAAGTAGTACGTGATGTCTGCCTGGCCGCGGGAGAACGCGTCGAACAGACCCAGGCTCGACTTCCACGCGACGAGTGCGATGAACCCGAAGAAGAAGGTGCCGAGCGCCGGCCCACCGGCCGCACTGAACGCGTCGGCCATCGCCTGCAGCGCGGCGTCCTGCTCGTCGGCCCGCAGCAGGTCGGCGACGTTCGGGTTGCGAGCCGACGCAGCCTGGGCGAGCACGGTGAACACGATGGTCACGAGCATGGTGATGCCCCAGAAGAGCACGATCGCGTCGTAGTTGACCCAGCGACGCCAGCCCTTCCACTTCTCGACCTCGGCCGGGTTGTCCGTGTCGAACATGTACCCGCGATCCGGCATGGTCTCCTCTTCGCCGGAGTGGGTCAGCCCGCGGATCTTCGGCAGGTAGGCGCCCATGCCCGCGCCCTTGTCACGCAGGTAGAGCGTGTACCACATCTGCTGCATCCCCGACGGCCCGGCGAAGGCGATCGACCCGACGATGACGGGGAACCAGAGCGCGGTGTGGGCCTCGCTCGGGAAGTAGCCGAACGCGAACATGCCGGTGAGCGTGCTGGAGACGTGCTCCATGCTCCCGACGATGGACGCCACGATCGCCGACCCGAGGACCAGGACCCCGATGAGGACCGACAGGACGTTCTCGAGCAGGTTGTAGATGACCGTCGCGAACGAGAACACCAGCCCGATGGTCAAGAGCCCGACGATCCCGAGCACGACATAGTTGACATCGATGATCTGCCCGAGGGCCAGCGCGCCGCCGGCGATGTGGCCGGGCCAGATGTAGGTGAGCAGGGCCGTGACGAAGAACAACCACATCAACGGCTTGAACACCCGGGCTGCGCCGAAGAAGA
Organism: Actinomycetes bacterium; assembly: GCA_050743265.1. Taxonomy (GTDB): domain Bacteria; phylum Actinomycetota; class Actinomycetes; order JBOGEN01; family JBOGEN01; genus JBOGEN01. The sequence continues at coordinate 24,917 of JBOGEN010000225.1, read as the reverse complement.
TGCTCTCTCCGGTCGCCAGGGCGTAGCGGGCCATCTCCATCATGACGACGGCCTGCAGGCTGACGCCGACGAGGAACAGCCACCGGATGTCCGGGCCGAACAGCACGACCAGCCGCGGCCACATGTACGTCTCACCAAGGCCGACGCCGAGGGCGACGAGGATCATGGCAGGCCCGGTGATGTGAATCGAGGCAGGCGGATCCGGCAACGTCCGGATGGGCATGGGCTCCTCACGGCCCGCATGCCAGACACGTTCTTCAGTAACGCTTGACGCCCCGACCTGGGACGATGGAGGGGTGTTTTCGACGTCCACGACGACCTCTCTTGAGGGTCCGGGAGTTGGTTGAATGACTCCTCTTGGCTGGCGGCCCGGCAGTTGGTGCGGTCGAAGATCTACCGGTCGGGTCGGGTCGTCAGTCTTGGCCGTGTCCTGTGTGGTTTACGACATCAACTCCTTCGTCCACCCCTTGGCCTCCCTGCGTTGCGTCTCCTCAGAGCAGTCCTGCACCCCGTGCCCAGCGGTACTTCGCCCCCAGCACCGCGACAGGCTTCTCCGTCGTGTACGGGTACGCGACGACCCCGTGGTCGAACAGGTAGTCGCTCGCCTTCTCGACCTCGACGTCCCCGGACAGGGACGCGACGACCGGCTTGTCGATGCCGTTCGCGCGGGCCTCGTCGACGACCTCGGCGACGAGCTCGGCGAACACCATCGGCGGCGTCACGATCGTGTGCCAGTAGCCGAGGATGAGCGAGTGGACGCGCTCGTCCTCGAGCCCCAGCTTGATCGTGTTCCGGTACGTCAAAGGCGGCTCGCCACCGGTGATGTCGACCGGGTTGCCGGACGCGCCGAACGGCGGGATGTACGCCTTGAAGGCCTCGTCCAGGTCCGGCGGCATCGTCATCAGCGTGAGGTCGTTGTCGACGACCGCGTCCGAGAGCAGGACGCCCGACCCGCCGGCACCGGTGATGATGACGACGTTCTCGCCCTTCGGCGTCGGGAGCAGCGGCACGCCCCGGGCGTACTCGAGCATCTCGTTGAGGCCTGGCGCGCGCAGCACTCCGCTCTGCCGCAGGATGTCGTCGTACACCTTGTCGTTGCCGGCGAGAGCACCGGTGTGCGAGCTCGCCGCACGGGCACCCATGTCGGTGCGCCCGGCCTTGAGCACGATGACCGGCTTCTTCTTCGACACGCGCTTGGCCACCTCGGCGAAGGCGCGGCCGTCCTTGAGGTCCTCGAGGTGCATGGCGATGCAGCCGGTGTTGTCGTCCTGCTCGAAGAAGGTGAGCAGGTCGTCCTCGTCGATGTCGGCCTTGTTCCCGACGCCGACGATCGCGGAGACACCCATCTTGGTGCTCCGGCTGAAGCCGAGGATCGCCATGCCGATGCCGCCGCTCTGCGAGGTCAGGGCGACCTCACCCTTGACGTCGTACGGCGTGCAGAACGTCGCGCAGAGGTTCTCCGGCGTGTAGTAGTAGCCGTAGATGTTCGGCCCGAGCAGGCGTACGCCGTGCTTGCGGGCCACGGCGACGGCCTCGTCCTGCAGCTCCTGGTTGCCGGTCTCGGCGAAGCCGGAGGGGATGAGGATCGCACCGGCGATCCCCTTCTCGCCGACCTGCTCCAGCGTGGACGGGACGAACTTGGCCGGCACAGCGAACACCGCGACGTCGACCTCGCCGGGCACCTCGGACACGCTCTTGTACGCGGTCAGGCCGAGGATCTCGTCGGCCTTCGGGTTCACCGGGTAGATGTCGCCCTTGTAGCCGCCGTCGACGAGGTTGCGCATCACCGAGTTGCCGATCTTGCCGGCCTCGTTGGACGCGCCGATCACGGCGATGGACCGCGGCCTCATGATGCGGTTCATCGACGCGAGGATCTCGTCCTGGCTGAACCGCTGGACCGGCTTGGCCGCGTCCTCGTCCACGAGCAGGCGAACGTCGACCGCGGTGGCGCCGTTCGGCGTGGCGAGCACCGGGTTGAGGTCGACCTCGGACAGCGCCGGGATGTCGGTGACCAGGTCGGACACCCTCTTGATGATGTCCGCCACGGCCGCCTTGTCGGAGGCGGGCCGGCCGCGGACACCGTCGAGCACCTCGGCGGTGGCGATGCCGTCCACCATGGACGCGGCCTCCTCGGCCGTGGTCGGTGCCAGCCGGAACGTCACGTCCTTGAGCACCTCGACCAGGACGCCGCCCAGGCCGAACGCGACCACCTTGCCGAACGTCGGGTCAGTCGTCGCACCGACGATGACCTCCTCGCCCGAGGTGAGCATCTGCTGCACCTGGACGCCGGTGATGCTCGCGTCGGCCTTGTAGGCCTTGGCGCTCGCCGTGATCGTGTTGAACGTCTCCGCGACGCGCTCGGGCGAGTCGACTCCCACGACCACGCCGCCGGCCTCGGTCTTGTGCAGGATGTCCGGCGAGACGATCTTCATGACCACCGGGAAGCCGATCTCCCGGGCGAGGGACGAGGCCTCGTCCGCGGAGGTGGCGATGCCTTCGGCAGGCGTCGGGATGCCGTAGGCGTCACAGACTGCCTTGCCCTCGTCCGCGGTCAGCGACGAGCGGCCGTCCGCCAGTGCCCTGTCGACGACTGCCTTCGCCGCGTCACGGTCGTAGGCCATCAGTTCTCCTCCTCGTGGGCGGGGGTGCCCATACGTACGTTCCGGTCGCGTGCGTGCCGGGTCTGGGGGCGTAGCGGAACCATCTACAGGACGCCCTCCGCCTTGAGCTCGGACAGCTGGTCGTGCGTGAGGCCGAGCTCGCCGTACACCAGATCGTTGTGCTCTCCGAGCAGCGGCGACCGCTCGACGTTCACCGGCGAGTCCGAGAGCTTCACCGGGCAGCCCACGGTCTTGTAGACGCCCCGGGTGGGGTGGTCGACGTCGACGACGGCGCCGAGGTCCGCGAGCGTCTCGTCCTCGATGAGCTCCTTGGTCGACAGGATCGGCCCACAGGGGATGTTGTGAGCGTTGAGCGCGTCCATGACCTCGGCCTTGGAGTGCTGCTCCGTCCACTCCTCGATGAGCGCGAAGCACTTGTCGAGCTTGTCGAGCCGGGCCTTGGGCGTCGCCCATTCCGGGTCGTCGACGAGCTCGGGGCGGCCGACGAGCTTCATCAGCGGCTCCCAGCCGGGCGGCTGGATGATCACGTAGATGTAGTCGTTGGGGCCGCCGCCCTGGCACTTCACGGCCCAGCCCGGCTGGCCGCCGCCGGACGCGTTGCCCGACCGCGGCACCTCGTCGCCGAACTCGGCGTTGGGGTATTCATTGAGCGGCCCGTGGGCCAGCCGCTGCTGGTCACGGAGCTTGACCCGGCACAAGTTGAGCACTGCCTCCTGCATGGCGACGTTGACGCGCTGTCCTCGCCCCGTGGTGACACGCTGGTAGAGCGCGGCGAGGATACCCGCGACCAGATGGATGCCCGTACCCGAGTCCCCGATCTGGGCTCCGGTGGCCGTCGGTGGCCCGTCCTCGAAGCCGGTGGTCGCCATCGCGCCGCCCATCGCCTGGGCCACGACCTCGTACGCCTTGAAGTCGGCGTACCTGCCGGGGCCGAAGCCCTTGATGGACGCGTACACGAGCCGCGGGTTGATCTCCTGGAGCTTGTCCCAGGTGAAGCCCATCCGGTCGATGGCCCCGGGACCGAAGTTCTCGACGAGGACGTCGGAGTTCGCCACCAGCTTGGTGAAGATCTCCTTGCCCTTGTCGGACTTCATGTTGAGCGTGATGCTGCGCTTGTTGCCGTTGAGCATCGTGAAGTACAGGCTGTCCACGTCCGGCAGGTCGCGCAGCTGCCCGCGCGTCACGTCGCCGGTCGGTGCCTCGAGTTTCACCACGTCCGCGCCCAGCCAGGCGAGGATCTGCGTGGCTGACGGGCCGGACTGGACATGGGTCATGTCGAGCACACGGACACCGTCGAGGGCCTTCGCCATGGCCCCTCCTCTCATGCAGAACTCACAGGGGAAGGCCCGTCACTTGTACATGGTCTGGTTCATGGTCCCGGGGGCGTAGACCTCCGGGTCGATCCAGACGTTGATGAGCGAGGGCTTGCCGGACTCCCGCGCCCGCTGCAGCGCCGGGGCGATGTCCTTGGGGTCGCGGACCTCCTCGCCGTACCCGCCGAGCATCTTCGCGAACTCGGAGTAGCGGACGTCACCGAGCGTGTTGCCGATCTCTCCGCGGTCGGCGCCGTACTTGGCGATCTGGCCGTAGCGGATCTGGTTCATCGACGAGTTGTTGCCGATCACACCGATGAACGGCAGGTCGAAGCGGACCAGCGTCTCGAAGTCCCAGCCGGTGAGGCTGAAGGCACCGTCACCGAAGAGCGCGACGACCTCCTTCTCCGGGCAGGCGAGCTTGGCCGCCATGACGAACGGGACGCCGACACCGAGCGTGCCGAGCGGGCCCGGGTCCATCCAGTGCCCTGGCTTGCGCGGCTGGACGACGCCGCCGGAGAACGTGACGACGTCGCCGCCGTCCCCGATGTAGATGCTGTCCTCGGTGAGGAACTCGTTGATCTCGTGCACGAGGCGCAGCGGGTGGATCGGCTGTGCGTCGGAGAGCTGGGTCGGGAGGCGCTTCTCGTACGCGCGGGTCTCCTCGGCGCGCAGCTCCTCCAGCCACGGCTTGCGGTTGGCCGCTCCGGACTCGTCACGGCCGGAGACCGACCGCGTCACCGCCGAGAGGACCAGGCCGGCGTCGCCGACGATGCCGAGGTCGACGTCGCGGTTCTTGCCGACGGAGCGGTAGTCGAGGTCGATCTGCACGACCGTGGCGTTCTCGGGGAGCCGGCGGCCGTAGCCCATCCGGAAGTCGAACGGCGTACCCACGATGATGATCACATCGGCGTTGTTGAACGCGTACCGCCGGGACTGCTGGAAGTGGTGCGGGTCGCCGGGGGGCAGCGTGCCGCGACCTGCCCCGTTCATGTAGACGGGGACGTTCAGCGTCTTGGCGAACTCCGTGGCCGCGTCGGCCGCACGGCACTGCCAGACCTGGTTGCCGAGCAGGATGCACGGCTTCTCCGCGCCCGCCAGGATCTCGGCGAGCTTCTCGATCGACTCGGGGTCGCCTGCGCTGCGGGTCGAGGCGCGGTAGTGACCGGCCGCAGGGATGCGCGCTTTCTCGCGCGGCACCTTCGCGTCGAGCACGTCGCGCGGGATCTCGAGGAACGACGGGCCAGGCGCCCCGTGGTAGCACTCGCGGAAGGCCATCGAGACCAGGTCCGCCACGCGCTCGGTCGACGGGACCGTCGCGGCGAACTTCGTGATCGGGCCCATCATGTCGACGTGCGGCAGGTCCTGCAGCGAGCCCATCTTGTGCTGGGTGAGCGCGCCCTGGCCGCCGATGAGCAGCATCGGGCTCTCGGCACGCAGCGCGTTCGCCACGCCGGTCACCGCGTCGGTGGTGCCCGGACCCGCGGTCACGACGGCACAGCCGGGTTTCCCTGTGAGGCGCGCGTACGCGTCGGCGGCGTGCGCAGCTACCTGCTCGTGGCGTACGTCGACGACCCGGATGCCCTCGTCCACGCATCCGTCGTAGATGTCGATGATGTGGCCGCCGCAGAGAGTGAAGATCGTGTCGACACCCTCGGCCTTGAGGGCCTTGGCGACGAGGTGGCCGCCGGAGATCTGCTCCGGGTCGCGGGCCGGCTCGGAGGTCGCTCCGGTAGAGCGCTCGCTCGCGGTCTGAGCCATCTGTGTGGTCATCTCCTCATGTCGGACGAGGTCACCGCCGTGCATGTCCTGGACCGCCTGGGGGGTCAGCGACACCGTGGCGCCTGCTGGCTTACTGCATACCGTATGATGTAGTCCTCACTCCTACTCCGAATAGGGACATTTGTCCAGCCCGGGTGGTGAGGTTTCCTCCATCGCCCGGGCTGGCCCCGCCCGCCGCGAGAGACCGCTCCCCGCGGTGCGAGAGGACGGCGCACGTGCCTGCTCGAGACCCCCAGGCCGGCACCGCCGGCTCGAAGGCCCCGAACATTGCTGACAGCCTGCCCGGCAGCAGCGCCCGTACGGCTGCCCGCGCCGCTCCCGCGGACGCGAGCCGGGTGTCCGTACCGGCGGTCGTGTTGTTCTGCGCACTCACTGTTGCCGCCTTGACCTGGGCCAAGTGGTGGCCGTATGCCCTCAAGGTCCCCGCTGTGATGGGTGACCACACCTTGGGGACCTCGGCTCTCGTCGACGGGACCGGCCGGGTGCCGGATCCTTCGCTGCAGGCAGGCCTGGACTACGCGGTCCTCTACTTCGACTCGGTGTGGATCGCCCTCGTCGCCGGGTTCCTCATCGCCGCGGCGGTGGAGACGTTCCTGCCCCGGCGCTGGCTGCTGCGGACGCTGCGGCGGCGCCGGGCCCACGGTGACGTGGTGACCGCCGGGCTGGCCTCGACGGCCTCGATGATGTGTTCCTGCTGCGCGGCCCCCGTCGCGTCGAGCCTGCGGCGGCAGGGCGCCTCCACGCCGTCCACACTCGCCTTCTGGGTCGGCAACCCCACGCTGAACCCTGTCGTGATCGTCTTCCTCGTGGTGGTGCTGCCGTGGCAGTGGGCGGCCGTACGCGTCACGGTCGGGGCCCTGCTCGTGTTCGCGGTGACCGCCGCGCTGGCCCGCATCGCCCGGAACCGGGGCGAGGATAGTGACCCGGGTGAGCCCGCGGGCGCGCTGGACTGCGGCTCCGTGGGCTCGTCCTCGCTGCGGCACGGGGCGGTGCGGTTCGTCCGCGTCCTCGGCCGGCTCGCGCGGCAGATCCTGCCCGGGTACGTCGCCGCGGTGTTCGTGCTCGGAGCCCTGCGAGGGTGGCTGTTCGCCGCGTCCGGCAGCGCCGAGGGCGCCGCGGTGGCCACGGCGGTCGTCCTCGCGCTGGTGGGCCTGCTGTTCCCGATCGCGACGGCGGCGGAGATCCCGATCATCCAGGGCCTCCTGGCCGCCGGCATGGCCCCCGCGGTGGCGGCCGTCCTGCTGATCACGCTGCCCGCCGCGAACCTGCCCTCGCTGCTCGTCATGCGCCGTGAGGTCGCCTGGCGACCGCTGGCCGTGCTCGCCGGGGCCGTCCTGGCGTGCGGACTGCTCGCCAGCGTGCTGATCGCCGCGCTCACCTGACGCCCTCTCCCGCCACCCGGCCCCAGCCAGGCGTCGGGCGTACCGGCGGGGTCAGGACGCCAGCGACAGCCGCACGGTCACCCGCAGCGGCGCCTCGAGCACGCACGGCACGCCACCCACCCCGAACTCGGCGAAGTGCGGGTCGGTCCCCGAGGAAGAACAGCGCCTCGGGCACCTGCACGGGCAGGTAGACGGTGCGAGCGCGCACGCTTCCCGCAACAGCTGCCGCCTGGGGACCCCGTACGCCCCGAAGAAGGACGCCGGGTCGTTGCCCTGGTCCTCGAGGATGCCCTCGTGGGACACGGTGTCCACGGTCACGACGGCGCCCGGGTGGACCCCCAGCGCGTGCGGTGACCCCCGGCGGGGAAGGTGACCCAAGGACGTCGTGCCTGCCGTGGGCTCCAGGCAGTAGAGCCCCTCGATCACCCCACCGCCGGGCTGCAGGACCATCGGCCGTCCCTCCCACGCGTCCGTGCTGGGTGGCTCGACGGGCGTCGGTCAGCTCCCGACGAGAGTGGACCGGCGTGCCGACGGAGGGGGAAGCGGCACCGTGGGACGTCCGGGCTTGCGCAGCAGCCCCGTGAGCGCGGCGGAGACCAGGCCGAGGAATCCCGCCGCGACGAACGCGGTCCCGTAGCCGTACGTGGTGACGAGCAGGCTGGCCACCCCGATGCCGAGCACCGCGCCGAACAGCTTCGCGCTGTACACCACACCGTAGTTCTGCAGGGCACGGCGCTCACCGAAGTACTCGAGCACGAGGCTGCCGAACAGCGGGTAGAACGCCCCGCCCCCGAGCCCCGCGATGACCGCGCACGCGAACAGGCCCGCGGGGTGCCCGGTCTCGCCCGCGGCGACGAGGCCGAACTGGGCGAGCCCCTCGACGGTGAGCACGGCGGTGAGCGTGCGGCGCCGGCCGAGCCGGTCGGACGCCCGCGAGGCGAAGCTGCGACCGGCGCCGTTGACCAGGGCGAGCCCACCCACGCACAGGGCGACGGCGGCGGGGCCCAGGCCCATGTCCGTGGCGAACGTGGCGAGGTAGGCGATGCCGAGCAGGGACACGGCCGTGACCGAGACGAGGATCGCGTACATCACCGGCAGCACGCCGGTGTGCAGGGCCTCGCCGGTGGAGTACTGCCGGGCCGCCGGGATGTTGCCGGGCAGGCTGCGGTTCAGGGTCTTGTCCACGGCCCACGCCTGGGGGTCTAGGTGAGCGGGCCACCAGTCCTGCGGCGGGTCGCGGAACAGCACACCTGCGCCGACCACCACGACGGCGAGCACGACGCCGGTGACGTCGAGCAGGCCCGTGAGGCTGCCGCCTCCGACGCCACCCCCGTCGCTGGTCCCCAGGCCCACGACCGCGACGAACGGCAGGCAGCCGTACGCGAAGGCGCCGGTGACGACACCGATCCGGAGGCCTCGACTCTCCGGGTACCACTTGCTCACGGTCGTGACGCAGGTGGCGTAGACGAGCCCGGCGCCCGTCCCACCGAGGACCCCGTACGTGAGTACGGCCGTGACGAGCCCGCCCGCATGGGCCAGCCCGACGAGCCCGGCGAGGCAGAGCAGGCCGCCGGCGAGCATGATCCGGGACGGCGCGATGGCGTGGCGCTCCCGCAGCCAGACGACGGGGAACGCGACACCCGCCTGGAACACGGCCCAGACTGCGAGCACCGACATCGCCTCGGGAAGCGTCCAGCCGTGCACGCGCTGCAGGCTCGGGACGAGCATGCCGTACCCGTACTGCAGGACGCTGACGGCGGCCATCGCCAGCCAGGGCAGCCAGAGCATCCACCTGCGGTGGCGGCCCATGATCTGCTGCGGCGACTCCCCCACCCGGTACCGGCGCCCGTAGAAGTCCCTGACCTCTCGCACGGTCACCAACGGCACTGGCTCGGCCATGACGCTCATCTCCGGTGTACTGGATACCGTATCCATCAGTTGTACCGCGGTCGATCACGCACTGTCCAGACCCGACGGACCGGGATCAACACCCCGCAACCCCCTGCCGGCGGTGAGCGCGTCGGGAAGTGGCCTCACCCCGGCGAGGCCCGTCGGCCCGGGAGGGCCCGGCGAATGCCGACGACAAGGCCGGCGAACCACCGCTTCGGCAAGGGCCAGAGGGGGCCGGGAGGCCAAAGAACCCACACCGGTGGTTGTGGGGCAGAAGGATACAGTATACCGTGTGCCTCTTGTCGCGCCGACGCTTGCACAGCGGTGGCTCGCACCCCGATCCCGCGAGGGAGGACGGCCGTGGACCTGTTCGAGTACCAGGCCAAGCAGCTCTTCGAGAAGCACGGCGTGCCCGTGACCGCCCAGCGGGTCGTGACCTCCGGGGACGCCGCCGCAGGGGCGGCACGCGAGCTCGGCGGGAAGGTCGTCGTCAAGGCACAGGTGAAGACGGGCGGACGTGGCAAGGCGGGCGGGGTCAAGCTCGCCGAGACACCGGAGGAGGCGGGCCAGCGGGCCGAGGAGATCCTCGCGCTGACGATCAAGGGCCATCCGGTGCACACCGTCGTCGTCACCGAGGCCTGCAGCATCGCCGAGGAGTACTACGTCGCGTTCCTGCTCGACCGCGCGGAGCGGACCCACCGCGCGCTGGCCTCCCGTGAAGGGGGCGTCGAGATCGAGGAGGTCGCGGCCACGCGTCCGGACGCACTCCTGAGCGAGCCGGTGGCTCCCGCGGCCGGCTTCGACGCCACGGCGGCCCGACGTCTCTGGGAACGGGCCGGCTTCCCCGCCGACCTGGCGGACCAGGCATCCGAGCTGCTCCCCCGGCTCTGGGAGGTCTACTCCTCCGAGGACGCCACCCTCGTCGAGGTCAACCCCCTGGTCCGGACCTCGGACGGGCAGCTCCTCGCGCTCGACGGCAAGGTCACCCTCGACGACAACGCGGCCTTCCGGCACGAGGACCACGCCGCGTTCACCGACGTCGCGGGTGGCGACCGGTTCGAGGCGACCGCGAAGTCCAAGGGCCTCAACTACGTCCGGCTCGACGGGCAGGTCGGCATCATCGGCAACGGTGCCGGGCTCGTCATGAGCACGCTCGACGTCGTCGCGTACGCCGGGGAGTCCTACGACGTCCGGCCGGCGAACTTCCTCGACATCGGCGGCGGCGCGTCCGCGCAGGTGATGGCGGACGCGCTCTCGGTCCTCATGGCCGACCCCTCCGTCAAGAGCGTCCTCATCAACGTGTTCGGCGGCATCACCCAGTGCGACGCGGTCGCCGACGGGATCGTGCGGGCGACCCGCCTGCTCGACTCCGAGGACGGCAGCAGCGTCGACCGCCCCCTGGTCGTCCGGCTCGACGGCAACAACGCCGAGGCCGGGCGCCGGATCCTCGCGGACGCCGGGATCCCCGCCGTCCGCAGTGTGGACACGATGGACGCGGCCGCGGCGCTCGCCGCCGAGCTCGCGGGACAGGGAGCGTAGACATGGCCATCCTTCTCGACGAGAACAGCCGCGTCCTCGTACAGGGCATCACAGGAGGCGAGGGCGCCAAGCACACCCGCCGCATGCGTGCCGCGGGCACGGCCATCGTCGCCGGGGTGACCCCCGGACGCGGAGGCCAGGACCTCGACGGCATCCCCGTGTTCGACACGGTCGCCGAGGCTGTCGAGGCCACCGGCGCGAACGTGTCCGTGGTGTTCGTCCCGCCGCGCTTCGCCGAGGCCGCCGTGAAGGAGGCGGTGGACGCGGCAGTGCCGCTGTGCGTCGTCATCACCGAGGGCATTCCCGTGCACGACACGGCCCGGTTCTACGCCCATGCCGTCGCCGCCGGGACGACGCGCATCATCGGCCCCAACTGTCCCGGGCTCGTGAGCCCCGGAGGCTCCAACGCGGGGATCATCCCCGACGACATCACGGGTGCCGGGCCCATCGGCCTGGTGTCCAAGAGCGGGACGCTCACGTACCAGCTCATGTTCGAGCTCGGCGACCTCGGCTTCTCCACCTGTGTCGGCATCGGCGGGGACCCCGTCACCGGCACCTCCCACGTCGACTGCCTCGCCGCGTTCGAGGAGGACCCCGCCACCGAGGCGATCGTCCTCATCGGCGAGATCGGCGGGGACGCCGAGGAGCGCGCTGCGGCGTACATCGCCGAGTCCGTCACCAAGCCGGTGTTCGGCTACGTGGCCGGCTTCACCGCGCCACCAGGAAAGACCATGGGACACGCGGGGGCGATCGTCTCCGGGTCCTCCGGCACCGCGGCGGCCAAGCAGGACGCCCTCGAGAAGGCCGGCGTACGTGTCGGCCGCACCCCCAGTGAGACCGCGGCGCTCGTCCGCGATCTCTTCACCGCCAGACCCGCGCACACGTCGGCCTAGCCCGCGCGCTGCGGCACGGTGGCCCACCCGGCCGCCGGCACCGCCATTCGCCGACCGTCCTCGCCGCAACGTCCCGCGACCCGCACCGGGACCGGACCGGCGGTCATGCCCGACCGGAGAGGAAGCCGGATGCCCCACGACGACCTCCGCTACGACGTCAACCTCTCGATCCTGTTCACCGAGCTGCCCCTGCTCGAGCGCCCCGCCGCCGCGGCGGCCGCGGGCTTCGACGCGGTCGAGCTGTGGTGGCCGTTCGTCGACGAGCCCACGCCGTCGGACGACGCGCTCTCCGCGCTGCGGCGCGCGCTGGACCAGGCAGGCACGCACCTCGTCGGGCTGAACTTCGACGCCGGCGACATGGGTGCCGGCTGGCGCGGCCTGCTCTCCCACCCTGCCCACAGCGACAGGTTCCGCGCGAACATCGACGTCGCCGTCGGGCTGGCCGAGACGACCGGGTGCCGCGTGCTCAACGCCCTGTACGGGAACCGCTCCGACGACGTCTCCGCGGCCGAGCAGGACGACCTCGCGGTCGAGAACCTCTCCCGTGCCGCGAAGGCGGCTGACGGCATCGGGGCGACGGTCGTCGTCGAGGCGCTGAACTCGTACGAGAGCGCCGACTACCCGCTCACGTCGACGCGGCAGGCGCTCGACGTGGTCGACCGTGTCCGGGCGGCTGCCGGGCTGGACAACGTGGCCTTCCTGGCCGACCTCTACCACCTGCACCGGATGGGCGAGGACATCGTCGACGTGGTGACCACACACGCCGACCGCATCGCCCACGTCCAGGTGGCGGACGACCCGGGTCGCCACCAGCCGGGAACCGGCGACATCGACTTCGACGAGGTGCTCGGCGCGCTCGTGTCCTCCGGCTACACGGGCTACGTCGGCCTGGAGTACAAGCCGCAGGGCCCGTCCGCGGAGAGCTTCGGCTGGATCCCGTCCCTCGCGCGTACAGCGCGGGCCTGAGCAGCGAAGGAGGCTGTCCATGAAGCGCATCGGTTTCATCGGGCCCGGCATCATGGGCGCCCCGATGGCCGCGAAACTCGTGCGTGCCGGCTACGAGGTGACCGGGTACGGCCGGTCGGACCGCAGCATCGAGCGGATCACCACCGCCGGGGCCAAGCCGGCCAGCAGCGTGCAGGAGGCCACCGCAGACGCGGACGCCGTCATCACGATGCTGCCCGACTTCCCCGACGTCGAGCAGGTGGTGCTCGGCTCCGAGGGCGCGCCAGGGGTGCTGGCCTCTGCCAGCCCCGGCACGCTCCTCGTCGACATGAGCACCATCCGTCCTGAGACCGCGCGGGAGGTCGCCGCGGCCGGTCGGGAGGTCGGCGTACGCGTCCTGGACGCACCCGTGAGCGGCGGTGAACAGGGAGCCGTCGAGGGCGCCCTGTCGATCATGGTCGGTGGCGAGGCCGAGGACGTCGAGGCCGCCAGGCCGCTCTTCGACGTGATGGGCAAGACCATCGTGCACGTCGGCCCGCACGGCGCCGGCCAGACCGTCAAGGCCGCGAACCAGCTCATGGTCGCGGGCATCATCTCGCTCGTCAGCGAGGCGATCGTGCTGCTCGAGGCGTCCGGTGTGGACGCCGCGCGCGGCCTCGAGGTGCTCGGCGGCGGGTTGGCAGGCAACACGGTCCTCGACCGGAAGGCGGCAGGCATGCTCGCCCGCGAGTTCGCCCCCGGCTTCCGCGTCGAGCTGCACCACAAGGACATGGGGATCGCCCTGGCCTCCGCCCGCGCCGCCGACGTGGCGCTGCCGGTGACCGGCCTGGTGGCCCAGCTCGTCGCAGCCGCCAACGCGAGCGGACGCGGCGAGCTGGACCACTCGGTGCTCCTGCAGGTGATCGAGGCGCTGTCCGGACGAGAGAGGGACTGACCATGGAGCGAATGCCCGCGATGGAGGCTGTGGCCTCCGTCCTGGAGTCGGAGGGGGTCGACACCGTCTTCGGCATCCCCGGAGCCGCGATCCTCCCGCTGTACTCAGCGCTGCAGAAGAGCAGCATCCGCCACCTCACGGTCCGGCACGAGGAGGGCGGCACGCACGCCGCGGACGGCTGGGCGCGCGTGACCGGCAACGTCGGCGTCGCCATCGGCACGTCGGGGCCCGCAGGCACCAACATGGTGACCGGGCTCTACACGGCGCTCGCCGACTCGATCCCGATGATCTGCATCACCGGCCAGGCCCCCCGGGCGAAGCTGCACCAGGAGGCCTTCCAGGCCGTCGACATCGTCGAGATCGCCAAGCCGGTCACGAAGTGGGCGGTGCAGCTCAAGGAGCCCGCCCAGGCGCCCTGGGTGTTCCGTGAGGCGTTCCGCATCGCACGGTCCGGGCGGCCTGGGCCGGTGCTCATCGACCTCCCGCTCGACGTGCAGCGCGGGACGTGCCTGTACGACGCCGCGATCGACGGCCCGCTGCCCCTGCACGTGCCCGAGCCGCGGCCCGAGCCCGTGCAGATGGCCGTGGAGATGCTGCTCACTGCGGAGCGCCCGCTCATCCTCGCCGGCGGCGGAGTCATCCTCGCGGACGCGACGGAAGAGCTGCGCGCGCTCGCGGAGTACCTCCAGGTGCCCGTGCACGTCACGCTCATGGGCAAGGGGGCCTTCCCGGAGGACCACCCGCTGTTCGCCGGCATGGCGGGCATCCAGACGCAGACGCGCTGGGGGAACGCCACCTTCCTCGAGTCCGACCTCGTCCTCGCGGTCGGGGCCCGGTTCGGGGACAGGCACACGGGCGACCTGGAGACGTACCGGCAAGGCCGGCGATTCATCCACGTCGACATCGAGCCGACCCAGATCGGCAAGGTGTTCGAGCCGGAGCTGGGCATCGTCGGACACGCCCGCCCGACGCTGGCCGCGCTCCGCGACGAGGCGGCACGGATCACGCCCGCCCGGATGGCAGGTCCCTGGCCGGAGCGGGTGGACGAGCTGCGCTCCACGCTGCTGCGCCGGGACGACTTCGACGACGAGCCGATCAAGCCGCCGCGTGTCTTCCGCGAGGTGAACGAGTTCTTCGGCCCGGACACGACGTTCGTCACGGCCATCGGCCTTTACCAGATCTGGTCGGGCCAGTTCCAGCACACGCAGCGCCCGCGCCACTACCTGGTGTGCGGCCAGGCGGGCCCGCTCGGCTGGGAGGTGCCGGCCGCCATCGGCGTGAAGTGCGCCGAACCCGACCGGCAGGTCGTGGCGGTCGCCGGTGACTACTCGTTCCAGTTCCTCATGGAGGAGATCGCGGTCGCGGCCCAGTACCGCATCCCGTTCGTGATCGTCATGGTGAACAACGAGTACCTCGGCCTGATCCGCCAGGCCGAGCTGGGCTACGACATGAATTACGCCGTCGACCTGCACTACGGCGAGGGCGGCATCGACCACGTCACGCTCATGGAGTCGTTCGGCTGCGCGGCCCGCCGCGTGACGGCGCCGGGGGACATCCGACCGGCGCTGGCGTGGGCCGTCGAGGAGGCCGAGCGGAGCCAGGTGCCCGTGCTCGTCGAGGTCATGGTCGAGCGGGAGGCGAACGCCGCGATGGGTACGTCCCTCGACGGCGTCGTCGAGTTCGAGCCGACACCCGACCTGGAAAGCGTCCCATCCGCTGCCGGACGTCTGGAGCGCGCATGACACTCGTCCTGAAGCCAGGAACCTCGTGGAGCGAGGTGTACGGCCGCTGCCAGGCCGTGGCACCGGAGGCGTTCGCCGACGGCCGCGTCCTCAACCTGTGGGGCGGCGAGTGGCGGACCGACGGTGAGCCGACGCCCTCCACCAGCCCGGTGGACGGCAGCGAGATCGCCGGTCCGCCGCGGCTGTCCAGCGCAGAGGCCTCGGCCGCCGTGCAGGCCTGCCTGGAGGCGCACCGCCAGTGGGGCGACGTCCCGCTGGCCGAGCGCAAGGCACGCGTGACGGCGACGCTGGACGCGCTGACCGAGCACCGGGACCTGCTCTCGCTCGCCCTCGTGTGGGAGATCGGCAAGCCCTGGAGGCTCGCGACCGCGGACGTCGACCGCTGCATCTCCGGCGTGCGCTGGTACGTCGAGGAGGCGGACCGCATGCTCGAGGGCCGCCGTCCGCTCGACGGCCCGGTGAGCAACGTGGCGAGCTGGAACTACCCGATGAGCGTGCTCGTGCACGCGATGCTGGTCCAGGTGCTGGCCGGCAACGCGGTCATCGCCAAGACGCCGACCGACGGCGGGCTGGTCTGCCTCACCCTGGCCTGCGCGCTCGCCGTCCGTGAGGGCCTGCCGGTCAGCCTGGTCAGCGGCGGAGGGGCGGAGCTCTCCCCGGCGCTGATCCGCTCCCCGGAGATCAGCTGCGTGTCCTTCGTCGGCGGCCGGGACGCGGGCGGCCAGGTCGCCGGCGCGCTCGCCGACACGGACAAGCGGCACGTCCTCGAGCAGGAGGGCCTCAACTGCTGGGGCGTCTGGGAGTTCAGCGACTGGGAGACGCTCACCGCGCAGATTCGCAAGACGCACGAGTACGGCAAGCAGCGCTGCACGGCCTACCCCCGGTTCGTCGTGCAGCGGGGCCTGTTCCACGAGTTCCTCGCCGCGTACCTGCCGGCGGTGGACTCGCTGCGGTTCGGGCACCCGCTCGCCGTCTCCTCGCCCGACGACGACCTGCCCGTGCTCGACTTCGGCCCGCTCATCAACGACGCCAAGGTCAAGGAGCTCCAGGGCCAGGTGGACGAAGCGATCGCCAAGGGGGGCGTCCCGCTGTACCGGGGGACGCTCGACGAGGGACACTTCCTGCCCGGCCAGGACACCTCGGCCTACATGGCCCCGGTGGCCATTCTCGCGCCGCCGGCACCCTCCTCGCTGCACCATGCGGAGCCGTTCGGCCCGGTCGACACGATCGTCATCGTGGACACCGAGGCCGAGCTGCTCGCCGCGATGAACGCGAGCAACGGCTCGCTGGTGGCGACGGTGTCCTGCGACGACCCGGAGACGGCCGAGCGCATCGCGTCCGAGGTTCGGGCATTCAAGGTGGGCATCAACCAGCCTCGCTCCCGCGGCGACAAGGAGGAGACGTTCGGCGGGCACGGCGCGTCCTGGCGGGGCGCGTTCGTGGGCGGCGAGCTGCTCGTCCGCGCGGTCACCCAGGGTCCGGACGAGGAGCGGCTGCCGGGCAACTTCCCCACCTACACGCTGCACCCGGACGGCGAGTAGGCGGCTCAGCGCTGGCCTCGAGCCTGAGAGCGCTGGCGCTTGACCCCTCGAGCCTGTGACGCGAGCGGCTGAGCGTCACGCGCTGGCGGGCACCGGCTCCCCGAGCCCGAGGCGGTGCCCGCCGGCGTACACGTTCATCGACGAGCCGCGGAGGAAGCCGACGAGCGTGAGTCCGGCGTCCTCGGCCAGCTCGACCGCGAGGGAGGAGGGCGCCGACACGGCCGCCATCGCGGGGATGCCGGCCATCAGCGCCTTCTGGACGAGCTCGAACGAGGCCCGCCCGGACACGAGGAGAACCGTGCCGGCGAGCGGCAGCGCGCCCTGTTGCAGGGCCCAGCCGACGACCTTGTCGACCGCGTTGTGCCGCCCCACGTCCTCACGGATGCAGAGCAGCTCTCCCTCGGCGGTAAACAGGCCGGCGGCGTGGAGCCCGCCCGTACGCTCGAACACCTGCTGCGCGTCCCGGAGTCTCTCCGGGAGGGCGGCGACCGTGGCCGTGGACAGCTGTAGCGGATCGTTGCGCACCTCCCAGCGCGCAGACGTCCGGACGGCGTCCAGGCTCGCCTTGCCGCACAGGCCACAGGACGAGGTCGTGTAGAAGTTGCGCTGCAGGGAGGTGTCCGGCGGGGTGACGCCCTCGCCGAGAAGGACGTCGAGCACGTTGTACGTGTTGCGTCCCTCCTCGTCCTCACCGAGGCAGTAGCGGATGGTCGTGATGTGCTCGCGCTCGGTCGCGACACCCTCGCTGACCAGGAACCCGGCGGCAAGGTCGAAGTCGTCCCCGGGCGTCCGCATCGTCACCGCCAGCGGGCTGCCCGAGAGCCGGATCTCGAGCGGCTCCTCGACGACCAGGGTGTCGGTCCGTACGACGGGCGGGCGTTCGGAGACCCGGAGCATCTTGCGCCGCTGGGTCACGCGTCCCATGGCTGGCCCCTCTCTGGTCGGCCTCGCCGGCCGGTCGCCCTGGCTGGGCTCCGGGCCTGCTGCCGACGCTAGCGCGTCTGGGCGCCCCCGTCGGAGGCCTGCTCGTCCGACCGGGTCCGCCGCCCGCCCCCCTGGACGTGGGCGAACCCGAACCTGCCCTTGACGCACAGGTTGCCGTGGGTGACCGAATGATCGTGGGGTGAGCTGACCTTGACGATCTCGTTGTCCTGGACGTGCAGGTTGAGGTTGCAGCCGACGCCGCAGAACGTGCAGATCGTGGTCGTCTCGGTCTGGCGGGACTCGTCCCACGTCCCCTCGGCGCGCATGTCGAACTCGGTCTTGAAGCTCAGCGCCCCGGTCGGGCAGACCTCGATGCAGTTGCCGCAGTACACGCAGGCGGAGTCGGGCAGCGGGGCCGCGAACTCGGTGGAGATCCGGGCGTCGAAGCCGCGGCCGGCCACTGCGATCGCGAACGTGTTCTGCCACTGCTCCCCGCACGCGTCCACGCACTTGTAGCAGAGGATGCACTTGCCGTAGTCCCGCACGTACAGGTCGTTGTCGACCTTCGTGGGCTGGTCCACCGTGGCGGCGACCGAGCCGTCGGGCTCCTCGTGCTCTCCCGCGTGCCGGGCGTCCCTGTCGGTGGTCGGCGCGGCGCCCGGTCCGAAGCGGTCGAGGCGCGCCCCGTACTCGTCGAACCACTCGTCCGCCTTCGGCGTGGTCGAGAGGTCGACGGACGACCCCAGCAGCTCGAGCACCATCTTGCGGCTGTGGCGCGCCCGCTCGCTGTCGGTGTTGACGACCATGCCGTCGGAGACCTTGCGCGAGCAGGACGGGACGAGGGTGCGGGAGCCCTCCACGTCCACCATGCACACGCGGCACGCGTTCACCGGGGTCAGCGTGTCGCCGTAGCAGAGGGTCGGGATCTCCGTGCCGACCGCCGTACAGGCGTCGAGGATCGTCGAGGTCTCGGGCACGCGGACCGACTCGCCGTCGAGGGTGATCTCGACGAGGCGGACGGGCAGGCCCAGGTCGGTCGCGGTCATGCGCTGGTCTCCTCGAATGCGCCGAGGCGGTCGATGGCTGATTCGACGGCGTTCCAGGCCGTCTGGCCCAGACCGCAGATGGAGGCGTCTTTCATGGCCCGTCCGACCTCACGCAGCAGCGCGAGGTCTTCTGCGGACGAGCCGAGCGGACGGCCACCTGCGAGCCTCTGCAGCGCCTCCTCCTGCCGTACGGTGCCGACCCGGCACGGCACGCACTGGCCACAGGACTCGTCCCGGAAGAACGCCGCGATCCGCAGCAGGACCGCCGGCAGGTCGACGCTGTCGTCGAACGCGAGGACCACGCCGGAGCCGAGCGTCGTGCCGGCCTCGCGGGTGCCCTCGAACGTCAGCGGGACGTCGACCTCGTCGGGCCGGACGAACCCGCCCGCGGCACCGCCGAGCAGGACGGCACGCAGCGACCGGCCCTCGGGGGGTCCCCCGGCCAGGTCGAGCAGCTCGCCCAGGGTCGTCCCGAACGGGACCTCGTACAGGCCGGGCCGCTGGACATTGCCCGAGACGCAGAACAGCTTGGGCCCTGTGGACTTCTCCGTCCCGATCTTCGCGAACGCCTGGCCGCCCTCGGTGAGGATCGGCAGCACGTTGACGAGCGTCTCGACGTTGTTGACGACGGTGGGCTTGCCGAACAGCCCCTTCTCCACCGGGAACGGGGGCTTGTTGCGCGGCTCGCCACGGAAGCCCTCGATCGAGTTGAAGATCGCGGTCTCCTCGCCGCAGATGTACGCACCGGCGCCGCGGCGGATCTCGATGTCGAAGTCGAAGGTGCTGCCCATGATGCTCTGGCCAAGGAGCCCCCGCTCCCGGGCCTGCTCCAGGGCGTTCTCCAGCCGGTGCAGCGCCCGCGGGTACTCGCCGCGGATGTAGAGGAAGCCGCGCGGGCAGTGCGTCGCGTACGCCGCGATCGTCATCGCCTCGATGACGGAGAACGGGTCGCCCTCCATGAGCACCCGGTCCTTGAACGTGCCGGGCTCGCTCTCGTCCGCGTTGCAGACGAGGTAGTGGGGGTGCTCGGGCTGACGGGCCGTCGCGTCCCACTTGCGTCCCGTGGGGAACGCAGCGCCACCGCGGCCCATGAGACCGGAGTCGAGCACCTCGCGGATCACGCCGGCGGGGCCGAGTCGCAGGGCCTGCCGCAGCGCCAGGTAGCCACCGCGGGACCGGTAGTCGTCCAGGCTCGTGGGGTCGACGACGCCGACCCGCCGCAGCAGGCGCAGGCCCTCCTCCCCGGCCTGGGGGACGGCGGCCAGGGGCTCCGGCTCGGGCTCGGCCTGCCCCAGCCCCGACCTCGCCACGGCGACGACGCTCTCGGCGGTGGCCGGGGCGAGGACATGCTCCGCCGCCGGGTCGCCGGCCTGGAAGGCCAGTGCCGCCGGCGCCCGCTCGCACAGGCCCAGGCACGGGCTGTGCATCCACGTCACCCCGTCACCGTTCTGTCCCGAGGACGCGCCTGGCCCGGCGGGTCCCAGCCGGTCCTCGAGCGCCGCACAGACGGCCTCCGCGCCGTTCGCCTTGCACGCGATGTCGGTGCAGACGTGGACGACCCGCGGGGGCCGCTCGGTCATGGAGAACAGCGCGTAGAAGCTCGCGACGCCGTACGCCTCGGCCGGGGGGACGTCGATCCGCTGGCAGACGTAGTTGAGACCCCCCTCGCTGATCCACCCCACCCGGTCGTTCAGTGCGTGCAGGAGGGGCAGCAGCCTGTCGCGCCCGCTCCCGGCATCGTGGGCGTTCGGGGACAGGCGGGCGTTGCCGAGCCCGAGAGCGCTGCCGTCGTACCCGGGCGGCGCCGGACCCAGGAGGGCGTCCACCGCCGACCTCTCGGCCTCGGTCGGCACGGCGCTGAGGAAGTGCAGGTCCACGGCGGATACCCCTCGGGTGTGAGCGCTAGCTTGTCGAGACGGTGGAGCTTGTCGAGACGGTGGAGCTGCGGTCCGCGTGACGGGCATCCCGCGGACACACGAGTCCTGCCCCGCCAGGGTGACCGCGTACCACCGGAGGCCGGACGAGCCGGGTGGACGCTGTGCGTTCGCGACGAGGCATCGTCGTCCTTCCCTCCCGCCCGGAGCGTCTGCGACATTCTGTATGCAATCTACAGTAACGTCCCGGACGGGGTCGAGATGCCAGGGCATACCGAGACGTGCCCACGACGTCGGCGCCGCGGGCGCGGGTCACTGGGCAGACTCCGTCCGTCAGTCGGCGGGCACGAGGGACTCGGGCTCCCGGTTGTCCCCCGGCCTCGGCAGCGTCGGCGGGACCTCGGGGACGGCCTCGCGGGCCGCCTCGGCCGCGGCGACCTCGGGCGAGACCTTCTCGACCCGGATGGCGGTGGCCTTGTACTCCGCGGTCCCGGCGACCGGGTCGGTGGCCTCGATCGTGAGCTGGTTCACGTCGACGTCGTCCGGGAAGTGCAGCGTCATGAACGCCAGCCCCGTTCGCAGCCCCGGGTCGACCCGCACCGGCGCGACGATCGAGCCGCGACGCGACGACACCCGGACGAGCTCGCCCGGCTCGACGTCGTGGCTCTTCGCGTCCGCCGGCGAGAGGTCGAGCGTCTCGCCCCTGCGCATCGGGGTCGAGTAGGCGCCCGTCTGCACGCCGGTGTTGTACGAGTCGAGCCGACGCCCAGTGGTCATCCGCAGCGTGTACACGTCGTCGAGGACGTCCACGGGAAGCGAGTGCTTGACGGGGGAGAACGGGGCCGGGTTGCCCCGCTCGGCCGGGTCGTCCGCCCAGAGCCGCCCGTGCAGGTACGGCGGCTCGAGCCGGTCCTCGCTGAAGGACGGCCACTGGATGCCGCCGAGCTCCTCGAGCCGCGCGTAGCTCATCCCCGCGTGGATGGGTGAGAGCGAGCGCAGCTCGTTCCAGGCGTCCTCGGGCATGGTCTTCGGCCAGTCGTGACCCATGCGCCGGGCGATCTCGCAGATGATCTCGAGGTCGTCCCGGGCCTGGCCGGGTGCGTCCAGCGCCTTGCGGACGAGCTGGACCCGCCGCTCGCTGTTCGTCACCGTGCCGTCGGTCTCGCACCAGGCCGCGGACGCGGGCAGCACCACGTCGGCCAGCTCGGCCGTCCTGGTCAGGAAGATGTCCTGGACCACGAGGTGGTCGAGGTCGCGCAGCCGCCCCAGCGTGTGCCCGGAGTCGGACTCGGACTGGGCCGGGTTCTCGCCCACCACGTACAGCGAGGTGAGCTCCTTGCGGTCCATGGCCTCGAGCATCTGCGTGAGGTGCATGCCGTGGCGGGCGGGGATCTGCACCCCGTACGCCGCCTCGAACTTCGCCCGGATGGCGTCGTCCGCCATGTCCTGGAAGCCGGGCAGCCGGTTGGGGATGGCCCCCATGTCGCCGCCGCCCTGCACGTTGTTCTGGCCGCGCAGCGGGCTCAGGCCCGAGCCGTACCGCCCGACGTGGCCGGTGAGCAGCGCCAGGTTGATGAGCGAGAGGACGTTGTCCGTCGCGTTGTGGTGCTCGGTGATGCCGAGCGTCCAGCACAGCTGGGCACGGTCCGCGCGGGCGTAGTCGTGGGCGAGCTGACGGATCAGCTCCGCCGGTACGCCCGTCTCCGCCGCGGCGACCTCGAGCGTCCACGGCTCCACGGCCTCGACGAACTCGTCGTAGTGGACCGTCGCCTTGCGGATGAACGTCTCGTTCGCCAGGCCGGCGTGGATGATCTCGCGCGCGATGGCGTGCGAGAGCGGGATGTCGGTGCCCACGTTGAGGCCCAGCCACCCGTCGGCCCAGCGCGCCGAGCTCGTGCGGCGCGGGTCGATCACGTACAGCTTGGCGCCCTTGCGGACGGCCTTGAGCACGTGATGGAAGAAGATGGGGTGCGTCTCGCGGGCGTTGGAGCCCCACAGGATGACCAGGTCACAGTCCTCGGTCTCCTGGTACGAGGAGGTGCCACCCCCGGCACCGAACACTGCCGCCAGACCGGCGACGCTAGGAGCGTGTCAAGTGCGGTTGCAGGAGTCGATGTTGTTGCTGCCGAGAACCGAACGGACGAACTTCTGCGCGATGTAGTTCATCTCGTTCGTGGCCTTCGAGCACGAGAACATGCCGAAGCCGTTCGGCCCGTGGGTGGCCAGGTTGCGCGAGAAACCCTCCGCGGCACGGTCGAGCGCCTCGTCCCAGCTCGCGGGCCGCAGGGCACCGTTCTCGCGGACGAGGGGCTCAGTGAGGCGCGCGTACGGCGTGGCAGTCTTCATCTCACTCTCCTGTTGCTCTTTCTCCGAGTCACCGTACGGCGGATGTCGTGCCGGGGGAAATCGGGGTACGCACCTGGGCGGCCGCCACCTCGTCCGGCGTGACACTGGCGTTGAGGAGGTCGGCGACGGCGTGCACGGTCCTCAGGGTCGGGGCCGCCACCCCGGTCAGGTCGGCGATCTCGATCACGGCCGAGATGATCACGTCCAGCTCGAGCGGCTTCCCGTTCTCCAGGTCCTGGAGCATCGAGGTCTTGTGCTCGCCGACCCGCTCCGCGCCGGCGAACCGCTTGTCGACGGAGATGTCGGGTCGAGCCCCGGCCGCGTGCGCGATCTCGAGCGTCTCGTGCATCATCGCCCGCACGAGCTCGCTGGTGCCCTGGTGGCGGCAGATCTGCACCATCGTCGCGCGGGTCAGGGCGCTGAGCGGGTTGAAGGCCACGTTGCCCATGAGCTTGACCCACACGTCGTTGCGGATCTCCTCGTCGACGGGGGCCTTGAGACCGCCCGCGACCATCGCCTCGCTCAGG
Source organism: Actinomycetes bacterium (assembly GCA_050743265.1). GTDB lineage: Bacteria > Actinomycetota > Actinomycetes > JBOGEN01 > JBOGEN01 > JBOGEN01. The sequence continues at coordinate 1,618 of JBOGEN010000225.1, read as the reverse complement.
TCGGTGCACCGCTGCGAGCGCGTGCCGGCGGGCTCCCCCAGCGTGAACCGGGTGCCCTCGAAGTGCCGGACGACGCCGGGAGCGGACAGCTCGGTCGAGCAGTACACGACGCAGCCGATCGCGCGGTCCACAGGCAGGGCGGCCGACACCGCACCGCCCGGGTCGACCGTCTCGATGCGGCTGCCCTCGTACGGCCCGGGCAGCCCGTGGAAGTACCACCACGGGATTCCGTTCTGCGCGGCGATGATCGCCGTGTTCTCCCGCAGCAGCGGGGCGACCAGCGGCCCGGCCGCGGCGTACGAGTTGGCCTTGAGCCCGAGGAAGACGTAGTCGACCGGGCCGACCTCACCGGGGTCGTCGGTCGCGTTCAGACGGGCCGTGAAGTCGCCCCGGGGGCTCTCCACCCGTACTCCGTCGCGCCGGAGCGCCTCCAGGTTGGCCCCGCGGGCGATCAGGTGCACCTCGGTACCGCCCCGGGACAAGGCAGCACCCACGTAGGCACCGATGGCTCCAGCGCCGAGAACAGCAACTCTCACGCCTGCACCTCCCGTCTGGACCCGTTTGTCTACTGTATGCTGTACCTCGTGTCAACCCGCGCAACCCGCTCCACTCCGTGGCCGGAGGCGCGTCGTATCGCCGGGGAAGGGGCCGTCGCCCTCGAACCCGTCCAGGTCACGCTGGAGGGGGCCCTGGGCGCCGCCCTGGCCGCCTCCCTGCACGCCCCGGGGCCCCTACCCACGCACGACACGGCCGCGATGGACGGGTACGCCGTCACGGGATCTGAGCCCTGGACCGTCCGCGGGAGCCTGCGGGCCGGCGACCCCCCGCCCCGCAACCCGCTCCGGCCAGGGGAGGCCGTGGAGATCGCCACCGGGGCCCCCGTCCCCGAAAGAGCCGAGGCCGTCCTGCCGTACGAGCAGGCCAGCCGGCGTGAGGACGTGGTCACCGGGGAGCACGAGGTAGGGCGCCACATCCGCCGGCGCGGGGAGGACTGCGTCGCCGGGGACCTGCTGCTGCCCGCGGGCACCGTCCTCACCCCGACCGCACTCGGGCTCGCTGCCGGTGTCGGCCAGGACGTCCTCGAGGTCCACCGGGCACCCCAGGTGGCGGTCGCGCTGACCGGCAACGAGATCGTCCGGACGGGCCTGCCCGCACCCGGGCGGGTCCGGGACGCCATCGGGCCCATGCTGCCCGGCACGGTGCGCTGGGCCGGCGGGGAGCCCTGGGAGACCCAGCAGCTGCGGGACAAGACCGGCGCCCTGGAGGAGATGATCACCGCCACGGACGCCGACGTGGTCGTCGTCTGCGGGTCCTCCTCGGCCGGGCCGGCTGACCACCTGCGGCCGACACTGCGAGCCCTGGACGCCGAGGTGCTGGTCAGCAGCGTGGCGTGCCGCCCCGGACACCCCATGGTGCTCGCACGGGTGCCCAGCGGGCCCTGGGTGGTGGGCCTGCCAGGCAACCCCTACGCCGCCCTGGTCTCCGCCCTGACGCTCCTCGTCCCGCTGCTGGCCGGGCTGGCCGGACGCCGCCCGCCCCGGCCCCGGTGGGCGACGGCGGGGACCGGGATCCGCTCCCACCCGCGGGACACCCGCCTGGTCGCGGCACGGCGTACCGG
>JBOGEN010000224.1:0-15554 GCA_050743265.1 Actinomycetes bacterium | reverse complement strand
CGGCGGGGCCCCACGGCTCTGTGGAGGTCGCGCCGGGCGACGCGAAGTTGGCCGAGCCTCCTGCGGGCACCACGGATGAAGACCCCACGGATGAAGACCCCGGGGCACGACGAAGGGCCCGGCGACTGCCGGGCCCTTCGTGTCGTGCGGTGGTGCTGTGCTCAGAGCTTGCCGGTGCGGTACTCGACCTGGTCAGTCAGCACGTTCTGGGCGTTGTAGGTGTAGATCCCGATGCTTGCCTCGGTCGGGTCACCCGCGTCGCTGAACTCGACAGGACCGCTCACGCCGTCGTAGTCGATGTCCTTCTTGTCGTCGAGCAGGGCCTTGCAGTCGGCGAAGTTGTCGCACTTCTCGCCGCCCTTGCTCACGTTGACGAGCTCGGACGCGACCGCGGTTCCGGAGTCGTTCCCGGCAGCCTCGGCCGCCAGCGCGGACAGCACGACCGCGTCGTAGGACTCCGCGGCGTAGCTGTAGTCCTTGAGCTTCGGGTCGATCTTGAGCAGGCGGTCACGGAACGCCTGCGTGGCCTCGGCACCCGGGAGCGTGCCCTTGACGTCCTTGAGGACACCCTTGGGCAGCTTCTCCCCGAGCGCGTTGCCGAGGTTGCCGTCCACCAGGTACAGCTTCTTGCCCTGCTGCGGCCCGATGTTCTGCTTGACGAGCTCGCCGATGAGCTTCGACGACTCCTCGAAGCCGATGAGGACGACCGCGTCCGGGTCCGCTGCCTTGATCTTCGAGACCTCGGCGGAGAACTCTGGCGCGTTCGGGTCGTACACGACCTTCTCCACGACCTCGCCACCACCGGAGGTGATGGCCTTCTCGGTGTTGTCCGCGAGACCCTCACCGTACGGGTCCTGCAGGGCGAGGATGCCCACCGTGGCGTTGCCCTCGGAGAGCACGAGGTCGCCGAGCACACGGCCCTGGAGCACGTCCGACGGGGCGGTACGGAAGTAGAGCCCCTTGTCGGCGTACGTGGTGAAGTCCGGCGACGTGTTGGCGGGTGAGAACTGGACGGCACCGGCGCTCGTGACCTTGTCGATGAAGGTGAACGACGTCGCCGACGACGCCGCACCCACGATGACGTCAGAGTCCTGGCTGAGCAGGCGGTCCACGGTCTGCGAGGCGATGTTGGTCGTCGTGTCGCCGGAGTCGCCCTCGAACGACTCGATCGGCTTGCCCAGGACGCCACCCGCTTCGTTGACCTCCTCGACCCCGAGGGCGACGCCCGCGAACTCGGGCGGGCCGAGGAAGGCGAGGGAGCCGGTCTGCGGGAGGACGGAGCCGATGACCAGCGTGCCGTCACCCTTCTCGATCTTGCTGGCCTGCTGCGGAGCAGCCGACTTGGTGTCTTTGGCTTCGGAGTCGCCGTCGTCGCCGCCGCAGGCCGAGAGGATCAGGCCCGCTGCACCGAGGACAGCCACCGAACGCCACAGAGGTGTGCGGCGGATCATGTACACCCGTCTCCTTCTGAGCGCCACGCGCCCGGCGCCCCGGGCACGCCAACTGCTCGAATTGGTTGACCGGAACCTAGCGGAGCGGGGACATCCGTGTATGGACGTCGAGGGATTATGTGTCACGGTCGTTGCGTGACTGTGACCTTCGCCCCGACCTGGCTCCCGGGGCCCCACACCCGGGACCCGTCCGGGTGGGTCAGGCCGCGTGGTTCAGGGGGCTCATCCCTCGGACTCGGACACCTCGGCGAGTACCTGTTCGGCTACGTCCCGCATCGGGACCCGGCGGTCCATCGCCGTCTTCTGCAGCCATCGGAAGGCCTGCGGCTCGGTCAGCCCCTGGCTGGCCTGCAGCACGCCCTTGGCACGCTCGACCACCTTGCGGGCTTCGAGCCGGTCGGCCAGGCCGCTCACCTCCCGCTCGAGGGCGGTGATCTCGGCGTACCGGCTCACGGCCATCTCGACGGCAGGGACGAGGTCGCCCTTGCCGAACGGCTTCACGACGTACGCCATGGCACCCGCCTCGCGCGCCCGCTCGACCAGCTCCCGCTGGGAGAACGCGGTGAGGATGAGGACGGGCGCGACCCGTGCGGCGACGATCCGCTCCGCGGCCGTGATGCCGTCGAGAAGCGGCATCTTCACGTCCAGGATGACCAGGTCGGGACGCAGCTCCTCGGCCAGCCTGACGGCGGTCTCGCCGTCGCCGGCCTCCCCGACCACGACGTAGCCCTCCTCCTCCAGCATCTCCTTCAGGTCGAGGCGGATGAGCGCCTCGTCCTCGGCGACGAGGACGCGACGGGCGTGCGGCTCGGTCGTGCTCACCCGGAGAAGCCTAACGAGCACGGGAGGAACGGAGCCTGACCGGTAGTCTGGGCCTAGTCTGCGCCCAAGCCCTCGTAGGCCAACATGGCAGAGCTGCGGCCCTCAAAAGGCCGAGGTTGTGGGTTCGAATCCCACCGAGGGCACCCATCCGTCACCACCCGCCCCACCGACCGTGACTACCGGTGGCGGCGGCGGCGCGTACGCCGACGTCAGGGTGCGAGCGGTGGCGGGCCCACGGCTGACCCCGGCATGGCCGTCGGCGACTCGGACGGCTGGCCCGCCGCCACCTCGTCCCCGATCCTGTGCACGCGCATCATGTTCGTCGTCCCGGGCCGGCCCGGTGGGCTGCCGGCGACCACGACGACGAGGTCGCCGACACTGCACCGGCCGACCTCGAGCAGCGCCCGGTCGACTTGGCGCACCATGTCGTCGGTGTGACGGACGAACGGCACGAGGAACGTCTCGACGCCCCAGGTGAGGGCGAGCTGGCTGCGCGCACCGGGCTCGGCGGTGAAGGCGAGCAGAGGGATGTCCGAGCGCAGCCGGGCGAGCCGGCGGGCCGAGTCCCCGCTCTGGGTGAACGCGACGAGATAGCGGGCGCCCAGCGTCTCGGCCACGTCCGCGGCCGCCCGGGTGATTGCCCCTCCCCGTGTGCGCGGCTTGGTGGTGAGCGGGGAGATGCTGTCGAGCGCGTCGCGCTCCACGCTGGTGATGATGCGGCTCATCGTCTCCACGGTCTGCACGGGGTACGCACCCACGCTCGTCTCGCCGGAGAGCATCAGCGCGTCGGAGCCGTCGAGCACGGCGTTCGCGCAGTCGGACGCCTCCGCGCGGGTCGGCCGTGAAGCGCTGATCATCGACTCCAGCATCTGGGTCGCGACGATGACCGGCTTGGCGTGGCGGCGGCACATCTCGATGGCACGCTTCTGCACGACCGGCACCCGCTCGAGCGGCAGCTCCACGCCGAGGTCGCCGCGGGCGACCATGATGCCGTCGAACTCGCCGACGATCTCCTCGAGACAGTCGACGGCCTCCGGCTTCTCGAGCTTGGCGATCACGGGCACGCGGACACCCTCGGCGTCCATGACCCGGCGTACGGCGTGGGCGTCCTCGGGCGTGCGCACGAAGGACAGCGCCACCATGTCTGCACGGAGCCGCAGTGCCCAGCGCAGGTCCTCGACGTCCTTCTCCGTGAGCGCGGGCACGCTCACCGCGACGCCCGGGAGGTTGAGGCCCTTGTGGTCGGACACCGGGCCGCCCTCGAGGACCCGGGTGACGACGTCGGTCCCGTCGGATCTCAGCACCTCGAGCGCGACACGGCCGTCGTCGACGAGCACCCGGTCCCCCGGTCCGACGTCGCCGGCCAGGCCGTCGTACGTGGTCGAGACGCGCTCGCGGGTTCCTGGCACGTCCTCGACGGTGATGGTGAACGTGTCGCCCTCGGCGAGGGTGACCGGGCCGTCGACGAAGCGGCCGAGACGGATCTTCGGCCCCTGGAGGTCGACGAGGACGCCGACACCGTGGCCGGAGGCGTCCCCGGCCCGCCGCACGCTGGCGTACGCCTTCTCGTGGTCGTTGTGCGTTCCGTGGCTGAGGTTGAACCTGGCCACGTCCATGCCCGCCTCGACGAGCGCGCTGATGGTGTCGGGGCTCGAGGTGGCCGGGCCCAGCGTGCAGACGATCTTCGCGCGGCGGTGCGGCATGGGCCGAGCCTATCGAGGGCTCGGCTACCCAGGGCTCAGCGGAGCGGCTGCGCGCTCGCCTCGAGCGGGGCGGGCAGCGTGGTGCCGCCGGCGAGGTACCGGTCCACCGCTGCCGCAGCGGCACGCCCCTCGGCGATGGCCCACACGACCAGGGACTGGCCGCGGCCGGCGTCCCCGGCGACGAACACGCCGGGCGTAGCAGTCGCGTACCGGTCGTCGCGGACGAGCACGCCACGGGACCCGACCTCGAGGTCGAGCTGCGCGTACAGAGGGGACTCCTGCACCCCCGCGAAGCCGATCGCGAGCAGCGCGAGGTCGCACGGGGTCTCCTGCTCGGTCCCGGGCTCGGCCTCCCACCGCCCCTCGACGCGTCGCCCGCGCGAGAAGCGCAGTGCACGGATTCGTCCCTGGTCGCCACCGACGAACATCTCGGTGCCGGCGGCGTAGACGCGGTCGCCGCCCTCCTCGTGCGCGGGGGAGGTCGAGAACACCATCGGCACGGTCGGCCACGGGTTGTCGGCCGTCGGCGTCTCCGGCGGCTGGGGGTGGATCTGCAGCTGGGTCACGGATGCGGCGCCCTGGCGGTGGGCGGTGCCGAGGCAGTCCGCGCCGGTGTCCCCGCCACCGAGGATGACGACGTGCCTGCCGGACGCGTCCACCGGGGGGACGTCGAGGTCGCCGGCCTGCACGCGGTTGCCGTACGTGAGGTACTCCATCGCGAGGTGGACGCCGTCGAGGTCCCGCCCGGGGGCGTCCACGTCGCGCTGCCGCAGGGCACCGACCGCGAGGACGACGGCGTCGTACTCCGCGCGCAGGTCCTCGCCGGTCACGTCATGGCCCACGTCGACGCCGGCCCGGAGCTCCGTGCCCTCGGCCTCCATCTGGGCCAGTCGCCGGTCCAGCAGGACCTTGTCCATCTTGAAGTCGGGGATGCCGTAGCGCATCAGCCCGCCGATCCGGTCGTCCCGCTCGTAGACCACGACCCGGTGCCCGGCGCGGGTGAGCTGCTGGGCCGCGGCCAGACCCCCGGGCCCGGACCCGACCACGGCGACACTGCGCCCGGTGGAGACGGACGGGGGACGCGGGTCGGCGTTGCCGTCGTCCCAGGCGCGGTCGGCGATCTCCTTCTCGACCTGCTTGATGGTCACCGGCTTGTCGTTGATGGCGAGCACGCACGCGGGCTCGCACGGGGCCGGGCACAGCCGTCCGGTGAACTCGGGGAAGTTGTTCGTCGCGTGCAGCCGCTCCGAGGCCTCGGCCCAGTCGTCGGTGTAGACGAGGTCGTTCCACTCCGGGATGAGGTTGCCCAGCGGGCACCCGGCGTGACAGAACGCGACGCCGCAGTCCATGCAACGCCCCGCCTGCCCACGCACGGTGGGCTCGTCGACCCTCTCGTACACCTCTCGCCAGTCCTGGATGCGCACGTCCACGGGTCGACGGGTGGCGTCCTGGCGGCCGGTGGTGAGGAAGCCGCGGGGGTCACCCATGCGCCGCCTCCATGATCGCCGTGTCGACGTCGTGGCCGTGCCGCTCCGCGGTCGCCGCGGCCTCGAGGACACGCTTGAAGTCCTTCGGCATGACCTTGACGAACCTGTCGACGGCGGCGTCCCAGTCGGCGAGCAGGGCGGTGGCCACGGCCGAGCCGGTCTCGGCGGCGTGCGCGGACACGAGACGGTGCACGCTCGCGCGGTCCTCGTCGTCGAGCGGGTCCAGGTCGACCATCGCCTCGTTGACGCGGGCGCGGTCCAGGTCGAGGACGTACGCGACCCCGCCCGACATGCCGGCGGCGAGGTTGCGCCCCGTGCGGCCGAGGACGACGACCGTGCCGCCGGTCATGTACTCGCAGCCGTGGTCGCCGATGCCCTCGACGACCGCGCTGGCACCGGAGTTGCGGACGGCGAACCGCTCCCCCACGACACCGGAGACGTACGCCTCGCCGGAGGTGGCCCCGTACAGGCACACGTTGCCGGCAATGACCTGGCGCTCCGAACGGAACGGCGCCTGCGGGTGCGTCCGGACGACCACACGCCCGCCGGACAGTCCCTTGGCGACGTAGTCGTTCGCGTCGCCCACCAGGCGAAGGGTGATGCCGCGCGGCAGGAACGCGGCGAACGACTGCCCGGCGGAGCCGGTGAACGTCACGTCGATCGTGCCGTCGGGCAGGCCGGCACCGCCGCGGCGCCGGGTCACCTCGGAGCCGAGCATGGTGCCGACCGTGCGGTTGACGTTGCGCACCGGCAGGTCGAGGCGTACGGGGGCGCCGCTGTCCAGGGCGCCCTCGCACAGCTGGACGAGCGTCCGGTCGAGGGCACGGTCCAGCCCGTGGTCCTGCGAGGTGACGCGGTGCCGGGGGGTGTTCTCGGGCAGGTCGGGCACCTCGAGGATCGGGCCGAGGTCGAGCCCGGACGCCTTCCAACGGTGCTCGGTCGCCTCGGCGTCGAGCATCTCGGTGTCGAGCATCTCCGCGTGGCCGACGGCCTCGTCCATGCTGCGGAACCCGAGCGCGGCGAGGTGCTCGCGCACCTCCTCCGCGACGTACTCGAAGAACGTCGTGACGAACTCGGGCTTGCCGTCGAACTTCGCACGCAGCCGCGGGTCCTGCGTCGCGATGCCGACCGGGCAGGTGTCGAGGTGGCAGACGCGCATCATGATGCAGCCGGACACGATGAGCGGGGCCGTCGAGAAGCCGAACTCCTCGGCACCGAGCAGCGCGGCGACGACCACGTCGCGCCCGGTCTTGAGCTGGCCGTCGGTCTGCAGGACGACTCGGTCGCGCAGCCCGTTGAGCAGCAGCGTCTGCTGCGTCTCGGCGAGACCGAGCTCCCAGGGCAGCCCGGCGTGCTTGAGCGAGGTGAGTGCGGCGGCGCCCGTGCCGCCGTCGTGGCCGGAGACGAGGATGACGTCCGCGTGCGCCTTGGACACGCCCGCGGCGACCGTGCCCACCCCGACCTCGCTCACGAGCTTCACCGAGACCCGGGCTGACGGGTTCGCGTTCTTCAGGTCGTGGATGAGCTGGGCAAGGTCCTCGATCGAGTAGATGTCGTGGTGCGGGGGCGGCGAGATCAGCCCGACCCCCGGCGTGGAGTACCGCGTCTGCGCGATCCAGGGGTACACCTTGTTGCCGGGCAGCTGGCCGCCCTCGCCGGGCTTCGCTCCCTGGGCCATCTTGATCTGGATCTCGTCCGCGTTGACGAGGTACTCGCTGGTCACGCCGAAGCGTCCGCTCGCCACCTGCTTGATGGCCGAGCGTCGCAGGTCGCCGTTCTCGTCGGGCGTGAAACGGTCGGGGTCCTCGCCGCCCTCGCCGGTGTTCGAGCGGCCACCGAGACGGTTCATCGCGATCGCGAGCGTCTCGTGCGCCTCCGCGGAGATCGAGCCGTACGACATCGCACCGGTGTTGAAGCGGCGGACGATCGCGCTCACCGGCTCGACCTCGTCCAGCGGCACCGCAGGCCGGACGCCCTCGCGCAGCCGCAGCAGCCCGCGCAGCGTGTGCAGGCGCTCGGACTGGGCGTTCACCCGCCCGGTGTACTGGCGGTAGACGTCGTAGCGGCGCGACCGGGTGGCGTGCTGGAGCCGGAACACGTTCTCCGGGTCGAAGAGGTGGACCTCACCCTCGCGCCGCCACGTGTACTCGCCGCCGATCTCGAGACGGCGGTGGTCGGGTCCGCGCCCTGACTCGGGAAAGGCGGCCCGGTGCCGGGTCGCGACCTCCTCGGCGAGCACGTCGAGCCCGACGCCGCCGAGCCGGGACGCGGTGTCGGTGAAGTAGCGGTCGACGACGTCGGGGGCGAGCCCGACGGCCTCGTAGAGCTGGGCCCCCGTGTACGAGGCCACCGTGGACACGCCCATCTTGCTCATCACCTTGAGCACGCCCCTGCCGAGCGCCTTCACGAGGTTGCGCACGGCCTCGGCGGGCTCGGCGTCGATGACGCCGCCGGCGGCGAGGTCCTCGACCGTCTCCATCGCGAGGTACGGGTTGACGGCTGCGGCGCCGTACCCGACGAGCAGCGCGACGTGGTGCACCTCGCGTACGTCGGCGGCCTCGACCACGAGGCCCACCCGCGTCCGGGTCTTCTCCCGGACGAGGTGGTGGTGCACCGCCGCGGTGAGCAGCAGCGAGGGGATCGCGGCGTGCTCGGCGTCGGTGTCGCGGTCGGAGAGCACGATGACCCGTGCCCCGTCGGCGATCGCCTGCGAGACCTCGGCGTTGATCTCCTCGAGCCGGGCGCGGAGCGCCTCACCGTCGCCGGCGACCCGGTACCTGCCGCGCACCGTGTGGGCGGCGAACCCGGGCATGTCGCCGTCCTCGTTGATGTGCACGACCTTGGCGAACTCGTCGTTGTCGATGACGGGGAACGGCAGCACGACCTGGCGGCAGGACGCAGGCGCCGGGTCGAGCAGGTTCTGCTCCGGCCCGATGGTGCCCGCCAGCGAGGTGACAAGCTCCTCCCTGATCGCGTCCAGCGGCGGGTTGGTCACCTGGGCGAAGAGCTGGCAGAAGTAGTCGAACAGCAGCCGTGGCCGCTCGCTCAGGACGGCGACGGGCGTGTCCGTGCCCATCGACCCGGTCGGCTCCGCTCCGGTGCGCGCCATCGGCGCGAGGAGGATGCGCAGCTCCTCCTCGGTGTAGCCGAACGTGCGCTGCAGGCGGAGCACCGACTCATGCACCGGAGGACGGTGCTCGCGGGGCGGCAGGTCCTCGAGGCGGATGAGGCCGGCCAGCACCCAGTCCGCGTACGGCTGCTCCTCGGCGAGGGACGACTTCACCTCGTGGTCCTCGACGATGCGCCCCTGCTCCGTGTCGACGAGGAACATGCGGCCGGGCTGCAGGCGCCCCTTGCGGACGACCCGGTCAGGCTCGATGTCGAGCACGCCCACTTCGGACGCGAGCACGACGAGCCCGTCGTCGGTGACCCAGTACCGCCCGGGGCGCAGCCCGTTGCGGTCGAGCACGGCGCCGATCAGCGTCCCGTCGGTGAACGTCACGCACGCGGGGCCGTCCCATGCCTCCATGAGCGTGGCGTGGAACTCGTAGAAGGCGCGGCGCTTCGGGTCCATGTCGGGGGCGTTCTCCCACGCCTCCGGGATCATCATGAGCATCGCGTGCGGCAGCGAGCGCCCGCCCAGGTGCAGCAGCTCGAGCACCTCGTCGAAGGAGGCGGAGTCGCTCGCCCCCGGCGTGAGCACGGGGTACAGGCGGGCCAGGTCGCCGGGGATGAGGTCGGTCGCGAGCAACGACTCCCGGGCACGCATCCAGTTGCGGTTGCCGCGCACCGTGTTGATCTCGCCGTTGTGCGCGATGACCCGGTAGGGGTGCGCGAGCGGCCACGACGGGAACGTGTTCGTGGAGAACCGCGAGTGGACGAGGGCGAGCTTGCTCGCCAGCCGCGGGTCGGACAGGTCGGGGTAGAACTCGCCCAGCTGTCCCGTGGTGAGCATGCCCTTGTAGACGAGGGTGCGGCCGGACAGGCTGCAGAAGTACACGTCCGCGTCCCGCTCGGCACGCCTGCGCAGGCAGAACGCACGGCGCTCGAGGTCCATGCCGTCGGCACCGTCCGGCGCGTCGGCGAACATCTGCCGCACCACCGGCATCGTCTCGCGCGCGGCACGTCCGATCGTGCTCGGCAGCACCGGGACGTCACGCCAGCCGAGCACCCGCAGGTTCTCCTCGCACGCGAGACGTGTCAGCCTCGCCTCGACCTCGGCACGGGCGTCGTCGTCGGTCGGCAGGAACGTGGCGCCGACGACGTACGCGCCGGCCGCAGGCAGGTCGACACCCGACACCTCACGCAGGAACGCGTCGGGCACCTGGAGGAGGATGCCGGCACCGTCGCCGGTGTCCGCCTCGCTGCCGGTCGCGCCGCGGTGCTCGAGGTTGCCGAGGGCGGCGAGGGCGGAGCGGACCACCTCGTGGCCCCGTCTGCCCGACAGGTCTGCCAGGAATGCCACGCCGCAGGAGTCGTGCTCGTTGCGTGGGTCGTACAGGCCCTGCGGTGGGGGGACAGCATGAACAGGCATCGCACCTCCCGTCGTCCATCAGCCGAACCCGACCGGCATGGCCGGCCGAGGGACGCAGGGACGACAGTGGCCCTGCCTTACTGGGCTCGCCAGGGTAGCCGATCCGCGACCTTCGGCGGAAACCAGGGCCTGGCGGCCGGACGGGACACGCCCGGCTCGCTCAGCCGGTCTCGTCGCCGGCCGTGGACGCCTTCACCGGCTCGACCTGCTCCTCCATGCCCGGGCGGCGCCGCGCGGAGACGACCAGGTACACCAGCGCCCCGGCCAGCACGAGCAGGCTCGTCCACTCGTTGAGACGCAGGCCGAACAGGTGCTGCGCCGGGTCGACCCGCAGCCTCTCGATCCAGAACCTGCCCGCGCAGTACGTCGCGACGTACAGCGCGAACGTGCGGCCGTGGCCGAGGCGGAACCGCGGGCCGGCCCAGACCAGAAGGACGGCGATGCCGAGCAGGAACAGCGACTCGTAGAGGAACGTGGGGTGGTACGTCTCCGCGCCCGGGCTCGTGACCGGGCGGTGCTCCGGGTCGATCTCCAGCCCCCACGGCAGCGTGGTGGGCCGCCCGTACAGCTCCTGGTTGAACCAGTTGCCCCAACGTCCGATCGCCTGTGCGACCGCGATGCCTGGCGCGGCGGCGTCGGCGAAGGCCGGCAGCGAGATGCCGCGCCGGCGGCAGGCGACCCAGGCGCCCACGCCGCCCATCGCGATCGCCCCCCAGATGCCGAGCCCGCCCTGCCACACGTACAGGGCGGCCACCGGGTCGCCGTCCTCGCCGAAGTACGCCTCCGGGCTCGTGACGACGTGGTACGCCCGGCCACCGACCAGGCCGAACGGGACGGCCCAGGTGGCGACGTCCGCGGCCAGGCCGGGGCTCCCGCCCCGGGCACGCCACCGGCGGTCGGTGATCCACACCGCGGCGACGACGCCGAGGATGATGCACAGCGCGTACGCCCGCAGCGGGACGGGCCCGAGCTCCCACACGCCCTGGGAGGGGCTGGGGATCGAGGCGAGGACGGTGCTGGTGCGCATGGGCGGGGTCACGTTACCCGGTGGCCCGCTGGGTCAGCTCGCGGATGTCGGCCCGAAGGTCGGCCACGGCCGTATCGGCCGTCCACACCAGGATGCTGCGGTCGTCCCTGCCGTACGCCACCACCTGGGTCCCGTGACCGACCTCGTACCCGGACGCCTGCTCCGAGCCGTGGTCGACCTTTCCGGTGAGCGCGACGCCGAGGGTGTCGGCGGTCTTCCTGATAGTCCGCATCCTGGCGGTCAGCCCGACGAAGGACGGGTCGAACCGGTCGAGGTACTCGCGGATCACCGGCGGGGTGTCCCGCTGCGGGTCCGACGTGACGAAGACCATGTCGACCTCGTGCCGGGCAACTTGCCCCGCCCGGCGCAGGGCCGAGGCCATGTTGGCCAGCACGATGTTGCAGACGTCCGGGCAGGACGTGTAGCCGAAGAACACGAGCGTCACCGGACGACGGGTGTCCTCCGCCAGGTCGAACGGCCGGCCCTGCGTGTCTTTGAGCTCCGTGGAGGGCAGCCTGTACCGCCCGTCCAGCTCGGTGCCGCGGTACGGGCCCGACCCCCCCGCCACCGTGACCTCGGCGGCCCCGCCGGTCTCGGAGGGGGCCGCACACCCGGCCCCCACGAGGGCCACCGCGAGCACGACCACCGCGCCGCGGACGAGGTTGCGCACGGTCACGCCGACGAACGGGCGCCCTGCCGAGCTCCCAGGCACGCAGGTCACCGGGAGGCGCCCCGCACGCCCTCGGCCAGCTCGGCCGCAAGGGCCCGGACGGAGGCCACCCCGGCGTCGGGGTCCGGTGCGTCCAGCAGCCGTCGGACGAAGGCGGAGCCCACGATGACCCCGTCCGCGTACGCGGCGACCTCGCGGGCCTGGGCGCCGGTGGACACGCCGAGCCCGACCCCGACGGGCAGGTCGGTCTCGGCCCGGACCCGCTCGACCAGGCCGGCGGCCAGGTGCCCGACGGACTCCCGGGCGCCGGTCACTCCCATGAGCGAGGCCGCGTAGATGAACCCGCGGGTCACCCGGGCGACCGCGGCGATGCGGTCCGGCGACGAGGTGGGCGCGACCAGGAAGACCGGTGCCAGCCCTGCTGTCTCGGAGGCAGCGAGCCACTCGCCGGCCTCCTCAGGCGTCAGGTCCGGGGTGATCGCCCCGCAGCCGCCGGCGGCCGCCAGGTCCGCGGCGAACCGTTCGGGGCCGTAGCGCTCGACCGGGTTCCAGTAGGTCATGGTCAGCGTCGGCACGCCGAGGGCGGCCACCTGCTGGACCGTACGGAGCACCGCCGGGGTCGTCGTCCCCCCGGCCAGGGCCACGTCGACGGCCTGCTGGATGGTGGGCCCGTCCATGAGCGGGTCGCTGTAGGGCAGACCCACCTCGACGGCGTCCACGCCTGCCTCGACCATCGCGCGCAGCGCCGCGACCCCGCCCTGCTCGGTCGGGAACCCGGCCGGCAGGTACGCGACGAGGACCGCACGCTGCTCGGACCTTGCCTGGGCGAACAGGTCTCCCAGCGCGACCGCGCCGGGGCTCACGCTCGGGTCCGGGTTCACGGTCGGGTTGGGGTCCGGGTCCGGGTTCGGCGCCACCGTCGGCCCGGTCGTGCTCACGCGTCCTCCAGGAGCCCGAACCAGCGGGCAGCCGTGTCCATGTCCTTGTCCCCGCGGCCGGACAGGTTGACCAGGACGACACCCTCGGGCCCGACGTCACGCCCGACCTCGAGCGCCCCGGCCAGCGCGTGGGCGCTCTCGATCGCCGGGATGATTCCCTCGGTCCGGCACAGCAGCCGGAACGCGTCCATGGCCTCCGCGTCGGTCACCGACCGGTACGTGGCCCGCCCGGAGTCGCGCAGCCAGGCGTGCTCGGGGCCTACACCGGGGTAGTCCAGCCCCGCCGACACCGAGTGGGTGGGCAGCGTCTGTCCCCACTCGTCCTGGAGCAGGTAGGAGCGGGCGCCGTGCAGGACCCCCGGGGTGCCCGACGTCAGCGTGGCCGCGTGGTGGCCCTCCTCGGCGCTCTCGCCGCCGGCCTCGAACCCGTACAGCGCGACCGAGGGGTCGGGGACGAAGGCGTGGAAGATCCCGATGGCGTTCGACCCGCCGCCGACGCAGGCGGTGACCGCGTCCGGGAGGCGCCCCGTCAGCTCGAGGGTCTGGCCGCGCGCCTCGTCCCCGATGACGCGGTGGAAGTCGCGCACCATCACCGGGAACGGGTGCGGACCTGCCACCGTGCCGAGCAGGTAGTGGGTGTCGGCCACGTTCGTCACCCAGTCGCGCATGGCCTCGTTGATGGCGTCCTTGAGGGTGCGCGACCCGGCGGTGACGGGCACGACCTCCGCCCCCAGCATGCGCATCCGGGCCACGTTGAGCGCCTGGCGCTGCGTGTCGGTCTCGCCCATGTAGACGACGCAGTCGAGCCCCATGAGGGCGCAGGCGGTGGCCGTGGCCACGCCGTGCTGCCCGGCGCCGGTCTCGGCGATGACCCGGGACTTGCCCATCCGGCGGGTGAGCAGCGCCTGGCCGAGCACATTGTTGATCTTGTGTGAGCCGGTGTGGTTGAGGTCCTCGCGCTTGAGCAGCATGCGGGCGCCGCCCGCGTGCTCGGCGAAGCGCGGCGCCTCCGTGAGCGGGCTCGGCCGCCCGGTGTACGTGCGCTGGAGCTGGTCGAGCTCGGCCGTGAACGACGGATCGTGCTGGGCCTTCTCGTACGCGGCGGCCAGCTCGTCCAGCGCGGCCACGAGCGCCTCTGGGACGAACCGGCCCCCGTACGTGCCGAAGTGGCCGGTCGCGTCGGGCAGCGGGCCGGCGGGCTGCGGGCCGGCGGGCTGCGGTCGAGAAGGCGGAGCGGACGTCATGCGGTGCCGATCAGGTCGAAGAGCGGGAGCGGTCAGGAGGGCCCGGTGGACAGGGCGGGGTGCGCGCCGGCAGTGACGAGATCCCTCACGGCCGCGCGGGGGTCACCGCCGGTGACGAGGGTCTCGCCGACGAGAACGGCGTCCGCCCCGTCGTGGGCGTACGCGATGAGGTCGTGCGGGCCGCGGACGCCCGACTCGGCCACCTTGAGAACCCCGGCGGGCACGCGTGGGGCGAGCCGCGCGAACACCCCCCGGTCCACCTCCAGAGTGCGCAGGTCCCTGGCGTTGATGCCGAGGACGCGCGCGCCGGCGTCGACCGCCCTGTCGACCTCCTCCTCGGCATGGCACTCGACGAGTGGCGTCAGACCGAGCGAGGTGGCCCGCTCGACGAGCGAGACGAGCGCGGGCTGGTCGAGGGCGACCGCGAGCAGCAGGACCATGTCGGCCCCGTGGGCGCGGGCCTCCCACAGCTGGTACGAGGTGAGGATGAAGTCCTTGCGGAGCACGGGGACGTCCACCGCGGCCCGGACCGCGCCCAGGTCCTCGAGCGACCCGCCGAACCGGCGGCCCTCGGTGAGCACGCTGATCACCTGGGCACCGCCCGCCTGGTAGTCCGCGGCGAGCGCGGCCGGGTCGGCGATCGCGGCCAGCGCACCCTTGGACGGGCTGGACCGCTTGACCTCGGCGATCACGGCGACGCCCTCGCCGCCCAACGTGCCGACCCCGTCCAGCGCTGCCGGTCGTCTCGCCGCCACGGCCTTGAGGTCGTCGAGGGAGACCCGCGTCTGACGTTCGCCGAGGTCGGCGAGGACGCCGGCCACGATCTCGTCGAGCACGCTCACGCGATCAGGTCCCCTCGTCCGGCCAGCACCAGACTTCGATGGTAACCAGCGTCCACGGTCGTCCCCCGCCACCCGGGTACTTGCCCGGGACTGCCCGCTCGGGCGGCTCTCGCGTCAAGCGCGTCAGTCGTGGAAGCCCGGGGTAGCGCCGAGGCCCATGGTGGCCATGATCTTGCCGACGATCGGCCCGATCAACGCCACTCCGAGCCCGACGAACACGAGCCAGGGCATGGCGAGCACCGTGGCGACGCCTCCGATGGTGCAGCCGGCGATGATGATCGACACCGCGGTCCAGGCCGCGGGCGTCTGGCCGTGGTTGTCCGACGACATCCGTAGTCCTCCGGGGATCGAGGGCAGCTGGCTCACGGTGCGTGAGCATTCTGCCTCAGCGGCCTGGGGGCCCCTGCTCCGCGGTGGGGTCCTCGCCCCGGTCGAGTGCGGCCCACAGGTCCTCCGGGCGCGACTCCCCCGGCATCCCAGGCGCCGCGGCACGCGGCTCCTCCGGAGTGCGTGGCGCCGGGCCACCCGGCTCCTGTCGACTCGGCGATCGGCCGTCGCGGGACCGCGCTGCCGGCACCTCGTACCGGATCGACAGGCCCGGCCAGGCCCCGCCGCGGAGCACGACGAGCAGACCGGACGCCGCCAGCAGCACACCGCCGACGTGTGAGAGCCAGGGCCACCCGGTGCCTGCCACCGTGGCCCCGCCCGCCGCCGAGGCCACCTCCCGGACGTGCGCGGGATCGCCGGACGCGGACACGCCCGCGGCCACGACGGCCACCCCGAGCCCGAGTAGCAGCACACCCACGACCCGCCGTGCCGTCCCCCGCGTGCCAAGC
>JBOGEN010000223.1:0-19180 GCA_050743265.1 Actinomycetes bacterium | reverse complement strand
GGCTCGGACAGGCCGTCCGCCGCCGAGCCGACGGCCCCGTCGAGGCCCCGGGACGCCTGCGCCCCGACGGAGTCGACGAGCGCGCCACCGGGGCCGTCGGAGGCCGGTTCCGGGAGCAACCCCGCTGCGGCAGCCGGGCCGACCTGACCGACGAGCAGCGCCCCGCCGAGCGCCGTGACCACGAGGCCGCGCACGAGCACGTGTCGCATCGATATCCCCCTCCCCCAGGGACGGCCCCCCGGCCGTCCGAGCGTGTAACGAGCGGGGACGTCCGAGGTCACCGAGCGCGTGCGTGCGCCTGCGCGGTGTCAGCAGGCGGCGAGGAACCGGTCGAGCACCCGGGTGCCGAACCTGAGCCCGTCGAGGGGGACGCGCTCGTCGATGCCGTGGAACATGCCGGAGAAGTCGAGGTCCGGGGGCAGCCGCAGGGGCGCGAACCCGTAGCAGCGGATGCCGAGCCGCGCGAACGCCTTCGCGTCCGTCCCGCCGGACAGGCAGTAGGGGACCATCCGTGCGCCCGGGTCCTCCGCGCGCAGCGCGTGCCCCATCGCGCCGACGATGTCGCCCTCGAACGGGGTCTCCAGTGCGGCGTCGTGGAGCACCCACTCGCGCCGGACGTCCGGACCGAGCAGCCGGTCGATGTCGGCGACGAACTCGTCCTCGTACCCGGGAAGGAAGCGGCCGTCCACGTGCGCGGTCGCCTCCTGCGGGATGACGTTCGCCTTGTACCCGGCGTCGAGCATCGTGGGGTTGGCGGTGTTGCGCAGCGTCGCCCCGATGAGCCGCGCGAGCGGGCCCAGGGCGTCCAGCCCCGCTTCGGGATCGGAGGGGTCGAACGGCAGGCCGGCAACCTCGCAGACCTCCTCGAGCAGCCGCTGCACCGTCGGGGTGAGCCGGACGGGGAAGCGGTGGCGTCCGATCCGCCCCACCGCCTCCGCGAGCGCGGTCACGGCGTTGTCCTCGCTCACCATCGAGCCGTGCCCGGCTCGCCCGGTCGCGGTGAGCCGCATCCAGCCCAGGCCCTTCTCCGCGGTCTCGACGAGGTAGAGGCGCAGGTCCTCGTGCACGGTCCAGCTGAAGCCGCCGACCTCGCCGATGCCCTCCGTGCAGCCCTCGAACACGTCGGGCCGCTCCCGGACGAGCCACTGTGCCCCCTCGAGGCCGCCCGCCTCCTCGTCGGCCACGAACGCGAGGACGACGTCCCGTGGAGGCCGCCGCCCCTCCCGGGCCCACTGCCGGACGACAGCGAGCGTCATCGCGTCCATGTCCTTCATGTCGACCGCACCGCGTCCCCACAGGCAGCCGTCGCGCACCTCCCCCGAGAACGGGTGGACCTGCCAGTCCGGGGCGTGTGCCGGGACGACGTCGAGGTGCCCGTGCACGAGCAGTGCGTCGCGGGACGGGTCCGCACCCGGCCATCGGGCGAGCACGCTCGTACGCCCCGGGGTGGGCTCGAGGAGCGTGGGCTCGAGGCCGACCTCCGCGAGCTTCTCCGCGACGTACTCGGCGGCCGGACGCTCCGGGTGGGTCGGGTTGGACGTGTCGAAGCGGATCAGGTCACGACACAGGTCGACCACCTCGTCCTCGGCCGTCGGGACCGGGCGAGCCGACGTCGCCGGGTGCGCCGGCTTGGGCGACTTAGCAGCGTTCGCCGGGTTCGCAAGGTTCGCCGGGTTCGCCGGGTCGGGCACGGCGCGGGCGGGCTCGGTCACGTCCGTCCTCCTCGCGAGATGGCGGCGGCGCGCGACGTTCCGCCGACGGCTTGTCCGACCCATCCTGCCCTGCCCAGGACGGCGTCCCACCGGCCCGGTCTTCGCCCCACGCCGGGCGGTGCAACGGCCACTTGCCGCGGGCGACATCCTGCGAGGGCGGTTGGTATGGTTTCTCGCGCACGTCGCCCCCCTGGGGCCGCATGTGCACGTCCGGGTGGCGGAATAGGTAGACGCGCTAGCTTGAGGTGCTAGTGCCCGGTAAGGGCATGGGGGTTCGAGTCCCCCCTCGGACACTCCTCGACTGGGCTCCTCGCGCGCGAACCACGGCGTGCAGGGGCCCGTTGTTGTGAGCACCTGGCCGCGGAGGACCCCGCGTGAGACCCCACGTGCTCGCCTGAGTGCGTAGTTCGTCACACTGCGTGTGCAATGGGCGCCACAACCTCGCCAATTCGCTTACGCAGAGGCGCTGTTCTGCCGCATCATCACTCGTATCGGGGGAACCGGCTCGGTGCTGGTCGGGTCGGAAAGATGGGCCGAGGGTTCACGGCTCGCGACCGCGCAGGCGAGAGGCTTGCGCGACCGCTGGCGGCTCCCCCGCCCACCCCGGAGGAGGTGTCCCGCGTGACGTGCCGTACCCCCACTCGCAGGGTCCACGAGTTCGTTGCGCTGGTCCTGGCCGCTGCCGTCCTGGCGGCCTGCTCTTCGTCGAGCTCGGCGACGCAGTCGGCCAAGGACGCGGGGACACGCCAGTCCGCGGCCGACCCCACGGCCGCGCTGGTGCTCTCGGACGGGCGCCGGACGCTCGCCGCGGGCGACCAGGTGGCCCCGGGGACGCGGCTCGGCGTGGGGGTCTACCGCGGCCGGCTGGTCAAGGCCCAGGTCGCGGACAGCACGGGGCGCGCGCTCGACCCGGAGAAGCCGCTGCCTCCCAAGAACTCGTTCACGGTCACGGCCGAGGTACAGGACGCGGCCGGAGAGCGCACGGTCACGCGCACGGTCAAGACCCGCAAGGCAAAGCGCACCATCGACGCGTACGTCACCCCGTCCTCCGGTTCGACGGTCGGGGTGGGCATGCCGATCATCGTCGACTTCTCGCAGTCGGTGCGGAACAAGAAGGCCGCCGAGCGGGCACTCTCAGTGAGCACCAGCCGTCCGGTCGGCCCGGCGTCGTGGTCATGGCTGAGCGATACCCAGGTGCAGTACCGGCCGAAGGACTACTGGCCGGCGAACACCCAGGTCACCGTGCAGGCTGACCTCGCCGACGTCCGGACGGACAAGCGCACCTGGGGCGACGAGGACACGACCACGGAGTTCCGGGTCGGCCGCGAGCAGGTGCTGAAGATCCGCAACGCCACCCACAGCCTGCGGGTCATCAAAGACGGGCAGGTCATCCGCCGGATGGGCGTGTCGATGGGCAAGCCTGGCTACACGTCGCGGTCCGGCATCAAGGTGATCATGACCCACGAGCGGTGGCGCCGGATGCGCTCGACCACCGTGAACATCGGTGGGGGCGAGTCGTACGACCTCAACGTGCCGTACTCGATGCGGATCACGAACACCGGGGAGTTCCTTCACGGCGCCCCCTGGAACCCGCTGGTCGGCCAGGCCAACGTCTCCCACGGGTGCACGAACCTCGACCTGTCCCAGGCGGCCTGGCTGTTCTCGCACAGCGTTGCCGGAGACCCCGTCGAGACCCGCGGCACCGGAAAGCCGATGGAGTCCTACAACGGCTGGGGCGGCGGGTGGAACCTCTCCTGGGCGAGCTGGGTCGGCGGCTCCGCCCTGTCCTGACCTGCCCTGCCAGACCCCCCGTCAGCGCTGCCTGACGCCACCCGGGGCCGACGTCCCCCGGCGCTGCGCTCCGGTCAGAGCAGGGTCACCCCAAGGTCGGCCGCGAGCCCGTGCAGGCCACCCGGGTGAACGTGCCCGAGCGCGTGGAAGCGCCACGCCGGCCCGCGCCGGTACAGCTCGCCGAGGACCAGGACGGTCTCGCGGGGCACGTCCGCGCTGAGGTCGTACCGGGCGATCTCGGTGCCGTCGGTCGCGTCGACGACACGGACGATCGCGTTCGGGACGAGGCCGAAGGTCTGCGCGCGAGACTCCGCGTCGTAGATCGACACCACGAGGGCGACACGGGCGACCTCGACGGGGAGCGCGGCCAGGTCGAGGGTGATCTGCTCGTCGTCCCCCTCCCCCGCGCCCGAGACGTTGTCGCCGGCGTGCACGACGGCGCCATGGGGGCTGGAGGGGTTGTTGAAGAAGACGAAGTGCGCGTCCGAGAGGACGCGTCCATCCGCGCCGAGGAGCAGGGCCGACGCGTCGAGGTCGAAGTCCCGGCCGGCGCTCGTCCGTGCGTCCCAGCCGAGCCCGACCACGACGGAGCTGAGGCCGGGCGACTGCGCTGCCGTCGGGGCGGTGTCGCTCTTGCTGAGGCTGACTCCCACGAGCTCTCCAAGCCTGCGGTACGTGGGAGCGCCGGCCCTGGTGCCCCCGTCTCGCGCGTGCCGGTATCGGCCGCAGATGGTAGCGCCTGGGGCCAGGCACACCCTGCAGCCGGTGGGACCGCGGCTCGGGAGATCCTTCTGATCGCCTGGGTACGACGGCCCGGCGCCTGTTCCTTGGTTTGTGCCTGTCTGGGCCTGTTATCCATCCCAGCCGGAAGCGCTGGGGGGCGGAGACCGACGGTCCATCCGACCGACCCGCGGCGACCTCAGCCGTCCCGGGTCAGTGCGTAGCAGGCGACCGCAGCCGCGGCGGCCACGTTGAGCGAGTCCACCCCGTCGGCCATCGGGATGCGCACCGCCAGGTCTGCGTCGGCGAGCCAGCGGCGGGACAGCCCGTCCCCCTCGGTGCCGAGCAGCAGCGCCGCCCTCTCCCTGGCCTCCCGGGGCACCTGGTCCAGCGGGGTGGCCTGCGCGGACGGCGTGAGCGCCAGGACGCGGAACCCGGCGGCACGCACCTCGGCGATCCCGTCCCGCCAGGAGCCCATCCGGGCGTACGGCAGCGTGAGCACCGCCCCCATCGAGACTCGGACGGCGCGCCGGTACAGCGGGTCCGCACACCGCGGGCTGAGCAGTGCCCCGTCCATGCCCAGCGCCGCGGCGCTGCGGAAGACCGCTCCGACGTTGGTGTGGTCGACGACGTCCTCGCAGACCACGACCCGGCGGCTGCGGGCCAGCACCTCGCGGACGGACGGGACCGGCCGCCGCCTCATGGACGCGAGGACACCGCGATGGACCCGATAGCCGGTCACGGCCGCGAGGACCTCCTGCCCGGCCACGTACACCGGCGCCGCGGTCGTAGCCAGGACGTCGCTGAGCGGGTCCACGCGACGCGGGTCGAGGAGGAAGGACCGGGGCTGGAACCCCGCGTCGAAGGCCCGTCTGAGCACCTTCTCCCCCTCGGCGAGGAAGAGCCCCAGATCGGGCTCGCGGACCCTGCGGAGGGCGACGTCGGTGAGGTCGGTGTAGTCCCCGAGCCGTGGGTCGGCCGGGTCCTCGACGTGGACGGGCGGGCTCACCCCGTGATCCTCCCCCACGGGCGAGGCGGGGCAGGCCCGCCACCCCCGAGGATGAGGCCGCCAGAGGGGCGGAACCGGGGAGGGACCGTGGAGACCGACGAGACCCGTAGCGGCGTCTACCGACGGGACGAGGACCCGCTGGAGTTCGGGCGGGTCGCCGGCTTCTCCGACGCGGTCTTCGCCATCGCGATGACCCTGCTCAGCGTCGGCATCGGGGGGACCCACCCTGCAGGCCGCGTCCAGCGGCGACGAGCTGTGGGGCCGGCTCGGCGACCTGCAGCCAGAGATGTTCGGCTTCTTCCTCAGCTTCGCGGTCATCGGGTACTACTGGATCGCCCACCACCGCCTCGTCGCCCAGCTGCAGAGCCTAGACCGCGGGCTCATCGCGTTGCACCTGCCCTACCTGGCGCTGGTGGCTTTCCTCCCGTTTCCCACCGCCATGCTAGGGGACTACCCGAACAACCCGGTCGCGCTCGGCGCGTACTCGCTCGTGGTGGGGATCCTGAGTGGGCTGGAGTGGGTCATGATGCGGCACGCCCGCCGGGGAGGCCACCTGCGGCGCCGCATCCCTGACGGGCTGTACCGGTGGGCGACGGCCGCCTCGCTCATGCCGTCCTTCCTCTTCCTCGCGTCGGTCCCGGTGGCCTTCCTGTCCACCACGGCCGCGTACCTGATGTGGGTCGCGAACGCTCCGGCCCAGCTGCTCTGGGACCGCCGGCGCCCCGTGAACCCCGACGACTACTCCCTCAGCCCGCCCGTGAGCCCGCCCGGCCTCGCCTGCCCCACCTGGCGTCCCCTTTCGTCCTGTTCGTCGGCGCCTGCCCGCCCGGGCGGTCAAGTGATGCCCAGCAGGCGCCGAGACCTCAGAGGTGACAGGACGTACGCGGAGCACGCGACGCACGTGGAGGCAGACGCTCGCCGTGATCGCGATGCTCGTCGCCCTGACCGGGCTGCCGGCGGGCCCCGCCCTGGGTGAGACCCCGGACGAGGCCCGCACCACCGCCCAGGCGGCCGCCGACGAGGCGGACGCCTTAGAGGCACGCGTGGACGCCGCCCTGCGCGCCTACGACCGCTCGCTGTCCGGCCTGGCCCAGGCGGTCACCGCCCGGGTGTCCGCGGAGCGGGAGGCCGCCACGGCCGACCAGCTGCTCACCCAGCGCCATGACACCGCCACCAACCAGGTCAGGGCCGTCTACATGTCCGGCGGCGCCGCGGGGCTCTACTCCTCCGTCCTGGACGCCGACAGCGCCACGGACCTGCTCCGCCGCGCCGGGTACGTCCAGCGCATGATGGCGACCGGACGCGAGGGCGTCGAGGACGCGACGCGAACCACCGCACGCACCCGGGCCGACGCGGACGCGCTCGAGGCCGAGATCGACACCCACGTGCACACGGCGAGCGAGGTCGAGGAGCGCCGTCTCGCGCTCGAGGCTGCGCTGGTCGAGCAGGAGGCGCTGGCCGAGAGGCTGGCCGGCCGGGCCGACACGCTCGAGGAGGCACGCCGCGCCGAAGCGCTCGAGGAGGCGCGCCGTGCCGCGCAGCGGGTGAGAGCCAGCCGTGAGGCTGCCACCGAGATCGAGACCGAACACGTCTCCACCGCCCGCGCCACCGGGGTGCCCGCCGACTACTTCGCGCTCTACCGGAGCGCGGCCAAGACCTGCCCGGGGCTGTCCTGGACTGTGCTCGGGGCGATCGGGCAGGTCGAGTCCGGGCACGGGCAGAACACCGGCACCTCGTACGCCGGCGCCCAGGGGCCGATGCAGTTCATGCCCGCGACGTTCGCCGCCTACGGGGTGGACGGCGACGGCGACGGGGACGCCGAGATCAACGATCCCGCCGACTCGGTGTACAGCGCGGCGAACTATCTCTGCGCGAACGGGGCGGGCCGCGGCGGCGACCACCTGTACCGCGCCGTGTGGCACTACAACCACGCCGACTGGTACGTGCAGATGGTGCTGCGGATCGCCAGTCAGCTCGCGGCCGGAGGCTCCTGACCGTCCGGTGCCGCCTCGTCGGCACCCGGCTGCCGTGTGCGCACCACCTGGCCGAGCCCGTCGAGCGCCTTGCCGATCTCGGCTGGGATGACCCACACCTTGTTCGCGTCGCCCTGGGCGATGCGCGGCAGCATCTGCATGTACTGGTAGGCGAGCAGCTGCTGGTCGGGGTTGCCCGCATGGATCGCCCCGAACACCGTGTGGATGGCCTGCGCCTCGCCCTCGGCACGCAGCACTGCCGCGTCCCGCTCGCCCTGGGCGCGCAGGACGGCGGACTGCTGGTCACCCTCGGCGTTGAGGATGGCCGACTGCCGGTTGCCCTCGGCGGTGAGGATCACGGCGCGCTTGTCGCGGTCCGCGCGCATCTGCTTCTCCATCGAGTCCTGGATGGAGGGCGGCGGGTCGATCGCCTTGAGCTCGACCCGGTTCACGCGGATGCCCCACCGGGTGGTGGCCTCGTCCAGCACCCCACGCAGAGCGTTGTTGATCTCCTCGCGGCTGGTGAGGGTCTTCTCCAGGTCCATGCCGCCGACCACGTTGCGCAGGGTCGTCACGGTGAGCTGCTCGACGCCGTGGATGTAGTTGTTGATCTCGTACGTGGCCGACTTCGGGTCGGTCACCTGGAAGTAGATGACGGTGTCGATCGACACGACGAGGTTGTCCGACGTGATGACCGGCTGCGGCGGGAACGAGACGACCTGCTCGCGCAGGTCGATGAGCGGCGCGAGCCGGTCCACGAACGGGACGAGGATCGAGAGCCCGGGCATGAGGGTGCGCTGGTACCGGCCGAGACGCTCCACGATGCCGGCCCGGGCCTGCGGGACGATGCGGACCGACCGACTGAGCACGACGAGGACGAGCACAGCGAGGACACCGAGCACGATCAGGCTTTGCATGGATCCCCCTGGGACGTGGTGGGCGAACGGCTGCGGCCGGGAACTGACAGGCGAGGCCTGGCAGGACGTCCGAGCGCTAGAGGACGACGGCGATGGCTCCCTCGATCTCGACGACGTCGACGGTGTTGCCCGGCTCGAGCACGGCGTCGGCGTCGAACGCACGCGCCGACCAGACCTCACCCGCGAGCTTGACCCGGCCCCCCCGCGCGTCCACCCGTTCGAGGACGACCGCCGTGGCGCCGACGAGCGCGGCCACCCCGGTGCGCGTGTGCCCCGGCTGCTTGAGATGGCGCAGGGCGATGGGGCGGACCGCCCCCAGCATGGCGAGCGCGACCGGGATGGCGACCGCCAGCTGGACGGGCAGCGGGGCGCCGAGACCGGCCGCGACCGCACCGGCGAGGGCGCCGATCCCGAGCATGAGGAAAGTCAGGTCGAGCGTCGTCACCTCGATGATGACGAGGAGCACCGCCGCGACGGCCCAGATGATCCAGGGATCCACACCGCGATCCTATGAGTGCGACACCTCAGTGGGGTGGTCGGCGATCCACAGGATGTCCCGGCGCGCCGCGGGACATGCCGTGTGGCGGCGAGGCTCTCAGCCGGCCAGCCGTGCCGCCCAGCGCCCGTTCCGCTGGTCGAGGTCGAGGGGCAGGCCGAAGCACAGCGAGAGCGTCTGGGTGGTCAGCGCCGACTCGAGCGGGCCCTGCGCGATGACCCGGCCGTCGCGCAGGAGCAGGACGTGGGTGAACCCGGGCGGGATCTCCTCGACGTGGTGCGTGACGAGCACCATCGCCGGCGCCTGGAGGTCGTTCGCGAGGATCCCGAGCCGGCGCAGGAGGTCCTCCCGGCCGGCCAGGTCCAGCCCGGCCGCCGGCTCGTCGAGCAGGAGCAGCTCCGGGTCGGTCATCAAGGCCCTGGCGACCTGGGTGCGCTTGCGCTCGCCCTCGGACAGGGTGCCGAAACGCCGGTGCCGCAGGTCGGCGATGCCCATCTGGCGGAGAAGGATCTCCGCCCGTGTCTGGTCGAACAGGTCGTACGCCTCGCGATGCCGGCCCACCACCGCGTACGACGCGGTGAGCACGACGTTCTCGACCAGCTCGCGGGCCGGCACCCGATCCGCGAGCGTCGCGGACGTGAGGCCGACCCTGGGTCGCAGGTCGAACACGTCCACCGCGCCCATGCGCTCCCCCAGCACCCACGCCTGCCCCGCGGTCGGGTGAAGGTTGGCGCTCGCGACCTGCAGCAGGGTGGTCTTGCCGGCGCCGTTGGGCCCGAGCACGACCCACCGGTCGCCCTCGGTGACCGCCCAGTCCACACCGTCGAGCAGCGTGGCGCCGTCCCGGGTGACGGTGAGGCCGGCGAAGTGCAGGACGTCGGTCATGCGCGGTGTTCCCCCAGGGTCGTCGGGGTGCTGTCGCGGGGAGTCGGGTCGCGGGGCGCCGGTCGTCGGGCGGACGGTGCGGGGCCACGGGAACGCCTCAGGATCCCGGACGCCCGTGGCGAACCTATCGAGTCGGGTGGCCGCTCTACGCTGGCACCCGATGCAACCGCTGTGCCGATCCGCCCGGCTGGCCACCTGGGGCACCGCCGCGCTGCGCGGCCACGTGAGCCCCGACCTCGCCGCAGCGCAGGCCGTCCGGACGGACGCGCCGCACCGGGTCACCGGGCTGGCGGACGAGCCCGACCCGGTGCCGCTCACGGTGGCGCTGCACCGCCTGGGCGCCGCGGGCGCCCCCGGGCTGCTGCTCGTCCTGCCCGTCCCCGGGGATGCCGCCGGCCTGCCGGGCCCGACCCCGTTCAACGCCGTGGCCCTGGACGCCGGGGAGGCCGTGCTCGCCCCTGCGCCGGCAGCCGTCGGGCTCGTCCCCGAGGTGCAGACGCAGGGCGGCCCGGGCGAGGCGCTGGTGCTCGTCCAGTGGGCAGCGCACCCGCTGGTCGCCGTCCCGGCCGGCGTCCCTGCTGGCGTGACCGAGGGGGTCACGCTGGCCGAGTCGGAGCGGCTGCTGCAGGAGGACCTCGGGGAGACGGCCGAGGCCCTGGACGCGATGGACGTGGCCCGGTGGCGTCCGGAGGCGAGCGAGGCCCTGGGGGCCCTGCGCGCTCCGGTCTCCCGGGCGGACACGCTTCCCCCGGGGTACGGCTCCCGCGCACAGCGTGTGCTCGCCCTGGCCCGGCGCCTGGAGGCCATCGTCGAGCTCGCGCTCCAGGACCCGGGCGGCGCCGTGGCGTCGACCAGTGTGGCCGCCCGGACCGACCACCTGCGCGCGCTCGGGCGCCGCGCACGCCACGCCCAGGTGGCCGCCTGCAACTCCTGGGCGGACGACTCCGGCGGGTAGCGTGACCGCGTCATGAGCGAACCGCGCACATTGCTCGTCACCCTCACCGGACGCGACCATCCCGGCGTGACGTCCGCGCTGTTCGGCGCGATGGCCGCGTACGGCGTCGAGGTGCTCGACGTGGAACAGGTCGTGATCCGGGGGCGCCTCGTGCTCGGCACGCTCGTGACGGCTCCCGCGGACGAGGACGGCCTGCGCGCGGCGGTCGACCGGGTCGCCGTGGACCAAGGGCTGGACGTCGAGGTCGCCGCGGGCCGCGGGGACAGCCGTCCCCGTCCGTCCGGACGCGTGCACGTGAACGTGCTCGGCTACCCGCTGCGTCCGGACGCGATGTCGGGCCTGGCCGGGCTCGTCGCGGACTGCGGCGGCAACATCGACCGCATCATGCGGCTCGCCCGGTACCCGGTCACCTGCATCGAGATGGACGTGTCCGGTGCGGAGCCGACCGCGCTGCGGGCCTCGCTGGCGGTCGGGGCCGCAGAGCTCGGCGTGGACCTCGCCGTCGCGCCGGCGGGGCTGCACCGGCGGGCGAAGCGACTGGTCGTGCTCGACGTCGACTCGACACTCGTCCAGGGCGAGGTCATCGAGATGCTCGCCGCACGGGCCGGGCACGCCGAGGAGGTCGCCCAGGTGACCGCCGAGGCGATGGCCGGCGAGCTGGACTTCGCCGAGTCGCTGCGCCAACGGGTGGCTCTGCTCGCCGGACTGGAGGCGTCGGTGGTGCACGAGGTGCGCGCCGACCTCCAGCTCGCAGCCGGTGCCCGGACGCTGGTGCGGACACTCAAGCGGCTGGGCTACCAGATCGCGATCGTGAGCGGCGGGTTCACCCAGGTGACGGACGCGCTCGCCGCCGAGCTCGGCATCCACTACGCGGCGGCGAACACGCTCGACGTCGAGGACGGGCGGCTCACCGGGCGGCTGGTGGGCCCCCTCCTCGACCGGGCCGGCAAGGCGGACGCGCTCGCACGCTTCGCCGACGAGGCCGGCGTGCCGATGGGCCTCACCGTCGCGATCGGCGACGGCGCGAACGACCTGGACATGCTGACCCGGGCCGGGCTCGGGGTGGCGTTCAACGCCAAGCCGGTTGTCCGCGAGGCGGCCGACACCTCGGTGAACGTGCCCTACCTGGACGCGATCCTCTACCTGCTCGGCGTGACGCGGGAGGAGGTCGAGGCGGCCGACGCCGAGGACGGGCCGTCTCGCCCGACCCCGTCGTCGCCACAGCAGGGCGGCAGCTAGCCGACCGCCCCCGGGTCGCCGACCGCTAGGCGCCCATCGCGTGCACGCCACCGTCGACGTGCACGATCTCGCCGGTGGTGCGCGGGAACCAGTCCGAGAGCAGCGCGACGCAGGCGCGCGCGGCCGGCTCGGGGTCGCCGAGCTCCCAGCCCAGGGGGGCACGGTCCTGCCAGACCTTCTCGAACTCCTCGAAACCGGGGATGCTCTTCGCCGCCATCGTGCGCAGCGGCCCGGCCGCGACGAGGTTGCAGCGCACCCCCCGCGGGCCGAGGTCACGGGCGAGGTAGCGCGACGTCGACTCGAGCCCGGCCTTGGCCACGCCCATCCAGTCGTACACCGGCCAGGCGACGGTGGCGTCGAAGTCGAGCCCGACCACGGAGCCGCCCTCGCGCATCAGCGGGAGGCTCGCCACCGCGAGTGCCTTGAGCGAGTACGTCGAGACGTGCAGCGCGGTGGCCACGTCCTCCCAGGAGGTCTCGAGGAAGTTGCCGCCGAGCGCGCTCTCCGGCGCGAACCCGATGGCGTGCACCACGCCGTCCAGCCCGTCGACGTGCTCGCGCACCCGCTCGGGCAGGGCGTCGAGGTCGGCCTGGTCGGTGACGTCGAGGTGGACGACCGGTGCGCTGCGCGGCAGGCGTCCGGCGATGCGCTCGGTGAGGCGGAACACCCTCCCGTACGAGGACAGCACCACCTCGGCGCCCTCGTCCTGCGCGAGGCGCGCGACGTGGAAGGCGATGGAGGCGTCGGTGAGGACGCCGGTCACGAGCAGGCGCTTGCCGTCGAGCAGTCCCATCTGCGTGGAGCTCCCTGGTGCAAGAGACGTCACAGGACCGGCCTTCACGGCCGTTGGTTCGGTGGTGCGTGTGTCTAGTGGCCCATGCCGAGGCCGCCGTCCACCGGGATGACCGCCCCGGTGATGTACGCCGCTGCCGGGCTGGCGAGGAACAGGACGGTACCGGCCACCTCCTCCGGTGTGGCGTACCGGCCGAGCGGGACCTGCCCGAGGATCTCGGCCTTGCGGTCCTCACCGAGCGCCCGCGTCATGTCGGTGTCGACGAACCCGGGCGCCACGACGTTCGCGGTGATGCCGCGCGACCCGAGCTCGCGGGCGATGGAGCGCGCGAGCCCGACCAGCCCCGCCTTGGACGCGGCGTAGTTCGTCTGGCCGGCCGAGCCGGTGAGCCCGACCACCGAGGAGATGAACACGACCCGTCCGGCACGGGCCCGCAGCATCCCCTTGGCCGCACGCCGGGCGACCCGGAACGCACCGGAGAGGTTGGTGTCGAGGACAGTCGCAAAGTCGTCCTCGTCCATGCGCAGCAGCAGCGCGTCCCGGGTCACGCCGGCGTTGGCCACGAGCACCTCGACGGCGCCGTGCTGGGCCTCCACCTCGCTGAAGGCCGCGTCCACTCCGGACGCGTCGGTGACGTCGCAGCGCACCCCGTACAGGCCGTCGGGCGGCTCGCCGGACCGGTAGGTCACGGCCACCTTGTCGCCGGCCTCCGCGAACGCGCGGGCGATGGCGAGGCCGATGCCCCGGTTACCGCCGGTGACGAGGACGGACCGGCTCACATGCTCTCCTTGGTCGAGGTTCGCACCGGCCCGGTCCCGGGCCGGTGCGTGCACGCTATCCACTACGCACGAGTAAGAGGAAAGGCGCAGGTCAGGAGTCTTCGAGCCGGAAGCCCACCTTCATCCCGACCTGGACGTGATCGACCTGGCCGTCGACGACGTGACCGCGGATCTCCGTCACCTCGAACCAGTCCAGGTGGCGCAAGGTCTGCCCGGCTCGACCGATGCCGTTGCGGATCGCGTCGTCCACGCCCTCCGGTGAGGTGCCGACGATCTCGGTGACGCGGTACGTGCGGTTGGCCATGGCTCCTCCGGGTGTCGTCACAGGGGCAGACCTCTCTGCCCCCGGGCCATGATCCTGCACCCGCTCCGGGCGTTCACAGCCCGGCCGGACGGGCGGGCCGCCCGGGTGGCCGGTGCCGCCGGTGCCGCCTACGGTGGGGGTGTGACATGGCGGCCTACCAGGCGCGCGGAACGGCGGGACGAGACCCAGGTCTACCGCGTCACCTCTGCACGGCGTGGCCACAGCCAGGACATCCGCCGGCGTGAGCGGCGCTACATCATCACCATGCTGGTGCGGACCGTCTGCCTGCTGCTCGCGATCTTCGTCCCGGTCACCCCGCTGCGGATCGTGTTCGTGGTCGCCGCCGTGGTGCTGCCGTACTTTGCGGTCGTGTTCGCGAACAGCGGCCACGAGCCGGACGGATCCGCTCCGGACCTTCTCGACGCACCACCGCAGATTCCGTTGCCATCAGGCCCGGATGCCACGGATTCCGAACCTCCCGGCCGGCCACCTCGACACGGATCCGTGTCATAATCCTTGCTCGCGTTCCGCGCCCCCGCCGGAGCGCACGTGGACGCGGTGCCGGGCGGCTTCCCCCGTGGTTGCCCGGCACCGCCCCGCGAGAGGTTCCCGCCCACGCCCGACGCCGCTCCCCTGCGAGACTGACAGCGTGTCGACGCCGACCTGTTCCGCGAAGGGCTGCCGTGCCACGGCGACCTGGGCGCTGCGGTGGAACAACCCGAAGCTGCACACGCCGGAGCGGCGCAAGACGTGGGTCGCCTGCGACGACCACCGGGAGTACCTGACCACCTTTCTGGACGCCCGAGGGTTCCTGCGGGAGACCGTGCCCGCGCACGAGCTGGACGACGAGACAGGCTCCACAGGCTCCCCGGCCGGGTGAACCCGGCGGAGGCACTCGTTGCCGGGTGAGTTGCCGGGTGGGCCCCGACGGGCGGCTCGGCCCTGTCGGCCACGCCGCGTCCCCCGCCGGCGCGAGAGCGGGCGCCGGCAGGAGAGCCGCCTGTCAGCCGCCGATCGCCGACATCGGACGGGTGGGCTGCAGGAAGGACGGGTCGTTGATGCCGTGCCCCGGCAGCTTGGTCATCATCGCCGCCTCCCAGCGGCGGGCGATCTCCGCGTCGTCCGCCCCGGCACGCAGGGCCGTCCGCAGGTCGGACTCCTCGCGGGCGAAGAGGCAGTTGCGCACCTGCCCGTCCGCGGTGAGGCGTACCCGGTCGCAGTCACCACAGAACGGCCGGGTGACCGACCCGATCACGCCGACCCGCCCGGGTCCGCCGTTCACCAGCCAGGTCTCCGCAGGCGCGCTGCCGCGGACGTGCTCGCCCTCGGGGGTGAGGTCGAACTCCGCCTGCAGCCAGCCGAGGATCTCCTCCGCCGTGATCATGCCCTCGCGGCTCCACCCGTGCTGCGGGTCCAGTGGCATCTGCTCGATGAACCGCAGCTCGTACCCGCGGTCGAGCGCCCAGCGAAGGAGGGCCGGCGCCTCGTCGTCGTTGTGGCCGCGCATCAGCACCGCGTTGACCTTCACCGGGTGCAGCCCCGCGAGGTCGGCGGCGCGCAGCCCCTCGAGCACGTCGTCGAGCCGGTCACGGAGGGTGATCGACTTGAACACGTCAGGCCGCAGCGTGTCGAGCGACACGTTGACCCGGTCGAGCCCGGCCTCGGCCAGCGCCGGGGCCGTACGGGCCAGCCCGACCGCGTTGGTCGTGAGCGACATCGTGGGCCGGGGCTCGAGCGCCGCGACCCGCCGGACGATGTCCACCAGCCCCCGGCGCAGCAGCGGCTCACCGCCGGTGAACCGGACATCCTCGACGCCCAGGCGAGCCCCGATGCCGATCAGCCGGACGACCTCGTCGTCGGTGAGCACGTCCGCGCCGGGAAGCCAGTCGAGGCCCTCGGCGGGCATGCAGTAGCTGCACCGGAGGTTGCACCGGTCCGTCAGCGAGACCCGAAGATCGGTGGCGACCCTGCCGTAACGGTCGACGAGCACGTCCACCTCCACCTGCCGGAAACGCACCGGCCTGGGATCCCGGACCGAGCCGTCGGCCGGCCCGTGTCCGCGTACCCCACCAGCCTAGGTCAGGACACCGACTGCCCGCCGATGTGAGGGCGGCCGGTCTCATGGAGCGGCGGGTACGGTCGAGTTGTGCTCCGTCTGGCCACCCGCCCCCGCTGGATCGCCTTCGGCGTGCTGGCCGTGCTCATCGCGCTGGCCTGCGTCCGGCTGGGGATCTGGCAGCTGCACCGCCACCAGGAGCGCACCGCCTTCAACGCCACCGTGGAGCAAGGGGCCGCCGCCACGCCTGTGCCTGCAGACGGGCTGCTCGCGCCGCGCCAGGGCGTCCGCGAGGACGCCGAGTGGCGCCGCGTCACCCTCACGGGACGCTTCGACGTCGACCGGCAGCTGCTCATCCGCAACCAGCCCCTCGAGGGGCAGAACGGCTACCACGTGCTCACCCCGCTGGTCCCCGCGGACGGGCCGGGCCTGCTCGTCGACCGCGGCTGGGTTCCGGCGGGTGCGACCGCGGCGACCGTCCCTGACGTGCCGGCGCCGCCGTCCGGTCAGGTCCGGGTCACCGGACGGGTGCACGCCTCGGTCGGCGGCGACGAGCCGGCAGACCTGGCGCCCGCCGGCCAGCTGACCCGGGTGGACGTGCCGACCGTGCGTGACGGGCTGCCCTACCCGGTGTACGGGGGGTACGTGGAGCTCACCGCCCTCCGCCCGGCGCCGGCGCATGCCCCCGCGCCGATCCCGCCCCCCGAGCTCGGCATCGGGCCACACCTCGCGTACGCCGTCCAGTGGTGGATCTTCGCGGTCATCGCCCTGGTGGGATGGGCGCTGCTGCTGCGGCGGGAGGCCAGGGACGAGGCGAGCGAGACGCCGGTCCGGGAGACCCGCGCACCGGCACCCACGGGCTAGGAGGGCATGTGGCAGGCCGCATCGAGGACTACGCCCTGGTCGGGGACATGCAGACCGCAGCCCTGATCGGGCGTGACGGGTCGGTGGACTGGCTGTGCTTCCCCCGGTTCGACTCCCCCGCCGCCTTCGCCGCGCTGCTCGGGGGCGAGGACAACGGCCACTGGCGGGTGGCGCCGCGGGCCGGCGGGCTCGCGACCCGGCGGCGGTACCGCGGCGACACGCTGATCCTCGAGTCCGAGTGGGACACGCCGCAGGGCAGCGTCCGGGTGATCGACCTCATGCCCCCCCGCGGCGAGGCGCCGGACCTCGTCCGCATCGTCGAGGGCCTCTCCGGCCGGGTGGAGATGCAGAGCGTGCTCCGGCTGCGTTTCGACTACGGGCACGTCGTCCCCTGGGTGCGCCGGGTGGACGACGGCCAGATCGCGGCCATCGCCGGACCCGACTCGATCTACCTGCGTGCCGACGTCCCCACGTACGGCCAGGACTTCGCCACCCACGCGGACTTCAGCGTCTCCGAGGGTGACCAGGTGGGCTTCGTGCTCACCTGGCACCCCTCGCACCTGAAACCCCCGAAGCCGGTGTCCTGGCAGCGCGAGCTCGGCTCCACCGAGACGATGTGGACGCGCTGGGGCGAGCGGTGCCGGTACCGCGGCGGGTACCGGGACCCGGTGATGCGCTCGCTGGTCACGCTGAAGGCGCTCACGTACTCCCCCACCGGCGGGATCGTCGCCGCGCCGACGACCTCCCTGCCCGAGGCGGTCGGCGGCGAGCGGAACTGGGACTACCGGTTCTGCTGGCTCCGCGACGCGACGATGGCGCTGAACGCGTTCGTGCGCAGCGGCCACGTCGAGGAGGCCAAGGCGTGGCGCGAGTGGCTGCTGCGCGCCGTGGCCGGCGACCCGCACGACCTGCAGATCATGTACGGGGTGGCGGGCGAGCGCCGCCTCCCCGAGTACGAGGTGCCCTGGCTCGCCGGGTACGAAGGCTCCTCCCCGGTGCGGGTGGGCAACGCCGCGGTCAGCCAGACACAGCTCGACGTGTACGGCGAGGTCGTCGAGGCGATGCAGTTCGCCCGGGCGGCAGGCCTCGCCCCGGACGAGCAGGCATGGTCGCTGCAGCGCGTGCTGCTCGAGTACCTGGAGGGGCACTGGCAGCAGCCGGACGAGGGCATCTGGGAGGTCCGCGGCCCGCAGCGCCACTTCACCCACTCCAAGGTGATGGCCTGGGTCGCCGCCGACCGTGCGGTGGCGGCGATCGAGCACGGCGGGCAGCGCGGGGACGCCGACCGGTGGCGTGCCATGCGCGCGGCGATCCACAAGGAGGTGACTGCCCGCGCCTACGACCCGGTGCGCAACACGTTCACCCAGTCGTACGGCTCACGCGAGCTCGACGCCGCACTGCTGCTCATCCCGCAGGTGGGTTTCCTTCCGCCGGAGGACCCGCGCGTGCACGGCACGGTGGCGGCGGTGCAGCGCGAGCTGTCCAGCGACGGCCTCGTCCGCCGCTACGACACCACGGAGGGCTCTGTCGTGGACGGGCTCGGCGGCGAGGAGGGGGCGTTCCTCGCCTGCACCTTCTGGCTGGCCGACAGCCTGCACCTCACCGGGTACGAGGACGAGGCCCGCACCACGTTCGAGCGGGTGCTCGACCTGCGCAACGACGTGGGCCTGCTCGCCGAGGAGTACGACCCGGTGTCCCGGCGCATGCTGGGCAACTTTCCCCAGGCGTTCAGCCACGTGCCGCTGGTGAACACGGCGTGCACGCTGACCGAGGGTGCCGTGGCAGCGGCGTCCCGCGCCGGCGCCGGCGACGCGTCGCGGCGTGCGCTGGGCGGGTCGCAGGCCTGACGTCGCAGGTCGCAGATCCCCGTGGCCGGGCTCAGACCGACCCTGGCGCGAGGGACGGGTCCGGTCCGACCGTGAGCGTGCCCGCGTCCGCGTCGAGCCTGGCCGGGACGCCGAGCGGCAGCGTCAGCTGGGGTGCGTCGTGGCCGACGGCCAGCCCGGCGAGTACGGGCACGCCGAGCGGGGACAGGCGTTCGGCCAGGACGTCGTGCACGCCCTCACCGCAGCGCTCCCAGGAGCCGAGCGCGATGCCGGCCACGCCGGTGAACCAGCCCGCCCGCAGCAGCGAGGTCAGCATCCGGTCCACACGGTACGGCGCCTCGGTGACGTCCTCGAGCAGGACGATGCTGCCGGTGGCGGGCCGCAGGTCACCGGTCCCGAGCGCGGCGGCGAGCAGGGACAGCGTGCCCCCGGACGTGACGCCCGTCGCCGCGCCGGGCACGAGGGGACGGGCGTGCGGACCGGTCAGGACGAGCCGGTCGGTGCCGCAGAGCGCCTCGTACAGCCCGGCCACCGTGGCCGGGTCGGCGCCGTCCGTGCCGCTGAGCAGCCTGCCCGCGGGCATCGGCCCGAAGTAGGACACGACACCGAGGCGCGTGCCCACGGCGAGGTGGAGCGCGGTGACGTCGCTCGAGCCGAGCAGAGCTGTCGGAGCTGCCCCGGCCAGCGCCTCCCAGTCGAGGTGGTCGAGCATGCGTGCCACGCCGTAGCCACCGCGGGCGCACATGATCGCGGCCACGCCCGGGTCGCACCAGGCGGCCTGCAGGTCGGCGGCCCGGTCGGCGTCGTCGCCGGCGAGGTACCCGAGCCGGTCGTGACGCGCGAGCACGTGCGGGGCGACCT
>JBOGEN010000222.1:0-24408 GCA_050743265.1 Actinomycetes bacterium | reverse complement strand
GCCCCGGCCTGCCCGTGCGGCCGCAGGCCCCCGACGAGCAGCTGCAGGCGATCCTCCGGCAGATCGACCGCGCGCGCATCGAGGAGACCGTGCGCACGCTCGCGTCGTTCGGCACCCGGCACACCCTGTCGGTCCAGGACGACCCTGAGCGGGGCATCGGCGCCGCGCGCGACTGGATCCTCGCCCAGCTGCAGGAGTACGCGGCGGCGTCCGGCGGGCGTATGACCGCCGAGCTCCAGTCGTACGTCCAGGAGCCGGCCAGCCGCATTCCCGTCGCGACGCGCATCACCAACGTCATGGCCACGTTGCGCGGCTCGACGGCTCCGGACCGGGTGTACGTGGTCTCGGGCCACTACGACTCCCGTGTCAGCGACGTCATGAACGCCGAGAGCGACGCGCCGGGCGCGGACGACGACGCGTCCGGTGTCGCCGTGGCGATGGAGCTCGCCCGCGTCATGGCGACGCGGGAGTCGGAGGCGACGCTCGTCTTCGCCGCGGTCGCAGGCGAGGAGCAGGGCCTGTACGGGTCGCGGCACATGGCCAGCCAGTTCGCCGCCGCCGGCACCGACGTCCAGGGCATGTTCACCAACGACATCGTCGGGAGCAGCACCGCGGACGACGGCACGAGCGACCCGCGCACGCTCCGCCTCTTCGCCGAGGGCGTGCCCACCTCGGAGACTCCCCAGCAGGCGGCCACGCGTCAGTCCGTCGGTGGCGAGAACGACTCGCCGGCGCGCCAGCTCGCCCGGTTCGTCACCGACGTGGCCGAAAACAATGCCACCGGCATGGACGTGCGTGTCGTCTACCGCCGCGACCGCTACCTCCGCGGCGGGGACCAGATCGGCTTCCTCGAGCGGGGCTACCCGGCAGCGCGGTTCACCGAGCCGCACGAGAACTTCGCCCACCAGCACCAGGACGTCCGCGTGGAGAACGGGGTGCAGTTCGGTGACCTGCCTGAGTTCTGCGACTTCGGCTTCATCGCCCGGGTGGCGCGCGTGAACGCCGCGGCAATGTGGTCGCTGGCGCAGGGCCCCGGCACGCCCACGGGCGTGGCGATCCTCACGAGCCGGCTCACGAACGACACCGACCTCGTCTGGGAGCGCGGCAGCGAGCCGGACCTCGCCGGGTACGAGGTCCTCTACCGCGAGACGACGGCGGACGACTGGACGCACGTCGTCCCGGTCGGTGACGTCACCGCCGTCACTCTCGACCTGTCCAAGGACAACGTGTTCTGGGGGGTACGCGCGGTCGACACGGGGGGCCACCGCAGCCCAGTCGCGTTCCCCGTCCCGCGCAGCTGACGGCAGCGGCGGGACGGGGCGCAGGGTCAGCTGCGGAGCACGGGCGCGCCCACGAGCGTCACCCCGTGCTCGCGCATCTCCTCGAGGGCTGCGTCCGTGGTCACCTTGGACACGCCGGCGGTGTAGTCGAGAAGCACCCGGGTGGCGAACCCGTGCATGACCCCGTCCAAGGCGGTGAGCCGCACGCAGTGGTCGGTGGTGAGCCCGAGCACGTCGATCGCGTCCACGCCGCGCGCGTGCAGCCAGGCTCGAAGCGACCAGCCGTCGTCCTCGGAGATGCCCTCGAACCCGCTGTACGCGCCGTGCCGCTCGCCCTTGAGGAACACCGTCTCGAACGAGGACGTGTCCAGGGCGGGGTGGAAGTCGGCACCGGGCGTCCCGGCCAGGCAGTGCGGGGGCCAGGAGTCGACGAAGTCCGGCTCGTCGGAGAAGTGCGGGCCCGGGTCCATGTGGTGGTCGCGGGTCGCGACCACGTGCGCGTACTCGTGCGCGTGCTCGGTGAGGTACCTCGTGATGGCAGCCGCGACCTCGGACGCGCCGGCGACCTCGAGGCTCCCGCCTTCGCAGAAGTCGTTCTGGACGTCGACGACGACCAGGGACGTGCTCATGGTCACTCCTCCTCGTGCGAGGTGGGGATGGCCGGCTGACCCCGAGAGAGCTGCGCCGCCGTCGCGGGCAGCTCGGCGCGGGCTCGCGCGTGGCGCTGCCGCGCCGCGTCGAGCGGCTCACGCCCGACGACACGGCCGCCGCGGACGAGCGGGACCAGCAGCGGGCGCGTCCCGCGGGCCCGCGGCGGGGGCTCGGACGAGGCCACGACCCGCTCCTGCGCCGCGATGCCGTGCTCGTCGAGCACCCGCACGGCCCACTTCCGCCCGCCGACGCTCGGCTTGCCCGTCGAGCGCTTGGCGACCGGGACCAGCGGCGCGTCCCGCCCGGCCACTGCCGATCGGGCCACCAGCTTGTACACGAGCCCGGCGGTCGGGATGCCGCTGCCGGTGACCAGCGCGGTGCCGACCCCGTACCGGTCGACCGGTGCCGCGGCGAGCGCGGCGATCGCGTGCTCGTCCAGGTCGCTCGTGACCACGATCTTCGTGTCGGTCGCCCCCAGCGCGTCGAGCTGGGCGCGGACCTCGCCGGCCAGCTCGAGCAGGTCGCCCGAGTCCAGCCGGATCGCGCCCAGGCCCGGCCCCGCCACCTCCACCGCGGCGCGGACCGCCTCGGCCACGTCGTACGTGTCCACGAGCAGCGTGGTCCCCTTGCCCAGGGCCTCCACCTGGGTGCTGAACGCCTGCCGCTCCGAGTCGTGGACGAGCGTGAACGCGTGCGCGCTGGTGCCACCGGTGGGCACGCCGTAGCGGTAGCCGGCGGCCAGGTTCGACGTCGAGGCGAAACCGCCGATGTAGGCCGCGCGGGCCGCCGCGACGGCGGCCTCCTCGTGCGTACGACGGGAGCCCATCTCGATCACCGGACGGTCGCCGGCCGCGCACGTCATGCGGGAGGCGGCCGAGGCGATCGCCGAGTCGTGGTTGAGCGTCGACAGCACGAGCGTCTCGAGCAGCACGCTCTCGGCGAACGTGGAGTCCACGACGAGAACAGGCGATCCCCCGAAGTAGCACTCGCCCTCGGGGTAGCCCCAGATGTCTCCGGAGAACCGGAAGCCGGCGAGCCACTCGCAGGTCTCGTCGTCCACCACGTCGGTGCTCGACAGGAACGCCAGCGCGTGGTCGCCGAACGTGAACCGCTCCAGCGCGTCGAGCAGGCGTCCGGTGCCGGCCACGACCCCGTAGCGACGCCCGTCCGGCAGGCCGCGGGCGAACACCTCGAACACGGCCCGGCGGTCGGCGACGCCGCTGTGCCGTGCGGCCCGGAGCATGGTCAGCTCGTAGTGATCGGTGAGCAGGGCAGTGGACGCGCCGGGCGTGCGCCCTGGGGTGGCCGCTCTCCCGGGCTCGCGCGGGCTGCGCGGCGCGGGGGCGTTGCTCGTGCTCACGCCGCCACCCTACGGTGCGAGAATGGCCGCATGCCCGTGGCGCCGGTCGAGCTCGAGCGGCCTGACGAGGACGTCCGCACCGAGGAGGAGCGGCCGTGGATCACCCTCGTCTGGAACGACCCGATCAACCTGATGTCCTACGTGACCTACGTGTTCCAGCAGCATTTCGGCTACCCCAAGGAGAAGGCCGAGAAGCTCATGATGGACGTCCACCACAAGGGCCGCGCGGTGGTCTCGTCCGGCACCCGCGAGGAGATGGAGCGCGACGTGGAGGCCATGCACGGTTACGGGCTGTGGGCGACTCTGCAACGGCAGGACTGACTCCTTCATGGCCACCCGGTTCCACCGGTCGCGTCGCGGCGTGGTCGTCACGTTCCACCCGGACGAGGCGCCGATCCTGCGCAACCTGATCAGCCAGCTCACCGACCTCGTGGGCGAGGTGGGCGAGGGCCCGCGTGAGCCGGACTCCCCGGGTGAGGACCCGCTCGCGGCGATGGTCGGCATCGGGACGTCCACCGCCCCGCCCGACGACCCCGCGCTGGCCCGGCTGTTCCCCGACGCGTACCCGGACGACCCGGAGCGCGCCGGGGACTTCCGCCGCTTCACCGAGCAGTCGCTCGCTGCCCGCAAGGCGGACGCGGCCGGCATCGCCCTGGCCACGATGGAGTCGCCCGGCCAGCGGCGCACGCTCTCGACGCAGGAGGCGCACGCGTGGCTCACCGTGCTCACCGACCTGCGGCTCGTGCTGGGCACGCGACTCGAGGTGAGCGAGGACTGGGACGAGCAGTACGCGCTGCTCGCGGACGACGACCCGCGCCGGGCCGGCTGCGAGGCGTACAACTGGCTGAGCTTCCTCCAGGAGTCGCTCGTCCACGCGCTGTGGTGAGCCGGGCGCTGTGGTGAGCCGGCGCCCCGACCCGGCCGGGCCGTCTCACATCGCGGACCCGGCGCGTCCACCCCGCGGCCGGTGGCTAGGGTCGGAAGGGTGCTGAGGATCGCCCGCGCCACCTACGACGAGATCGTCGCGCACGCGCGGCGCGACCACCCCGACGAGGCCTGCGGCGTCGTCGCGGGCCCGGCCGGTTCGGAGCGTCCCGAGCGCTTCGTCCCGATGGTCAACGCCGCGCGCTCGCCCACGTTCTACGAGTTCGACTCGATGGACCTGCTGCGGCTCTACCGCGAGATGGACGAGCGCGACGAGGAGCCGGTGGTGATCTACCACTCGCACACCGCCACCGAGGCCTACCCGTCCCGCACCGACATCGGTCTCGCGATGGAGCCAGGCGCCCACTACGTCCTGGTGTCCACCCGCGACCCGGACGAGGCCGAGTTCCGCGCGTACCGGATCGTCGACGGCGAGGTGAGCGAGGAGGAGGTCACCGTGGTCGAGTCCCTCGACACTCCCGACGAGCCGGGCGGGCCCGACGCGGGGGTACACAGCGGCAGAACCGGGCAGGAATAGCCCCGGGCCAGCAGGTCGTTCCCACAAGGCCACCTGCCGCGGGGCGTGGATGCTCCCCGGGCCGCGCACCCGGTGCCCGCCCGCGAGGTCCGCACACAGCCCAGCCAGACCTGGAGGAGCCGAATGTCGATCGAGGTCCGCATCCCGACGATCCTGCGCAGCTACACCGACGGAGAGAAGGCCGTCGACGGGGCCGGCGGGACGCTCGGCGAGGTGCTCGCCGACCTCGACGCCCGCCACCCAGGGCTTCGCGAGCGGCTCGTGGACGAGCACGCGCTGCGCCGGTTCGTGAACGTCTACCTCAACGACGAGGACGTCCGGTTCCTCGGCGGCCTGGAGACCCCGGTCTCGGACGGGGACACGGTCACCGTGCTCCCCGCGGTCGCCGGGGGCTGACGGCGAGCCGATGCGCTTCGACTCCCTCGTCGACTCGGTCGGGCGGACCCCGCTGGTGGGGTTGCCGCGGCTCTCACCCGCACCGGATGTCCGCCTGTGGGCGAAGCTCGAGGACCGCAACCCGACCGGCTCCATCAAGGACCGGGCGGCGCTCGCGATGGTCGAGGCAGCCCAGGGGGACGGCATCCTCCCGGCCGGCGCGACGATCCTCGAGCCCACCTCGGGCAACACGGGGATCTCGCTCGCCATGGTCGCGAAGCTGCGCGGGTACCGGCTCGTCTGCGTGATGCCGGAGAACACCTCGCCCGAGCGGCGCCAGCTGCTGGAGATGTGGGGCGCGGAGATCATCTCCTCGCCCGCCGCCGGCGGGTCCAACGAGGCCGTACGGGTCGCCAAGCAGGTCGCGGCCGAGCACCCCGACTGGGTGATGCTCTACCAGTACGGCAACCAGGCCAACACCGAGGCGCACTACCGCGGCACCGGGCCGGAGATCCTCTCCGACCTGCCGACCATCACGCACTTCGTCGCCGGCCTCGGCACGTCGGGCACGCTCATGGGTGTCGGGCGGTTCCTGCGCGAGAAGGTGCCCGGCATCCAGGTCATCGCCGCCGAGCCGCGGTACGGCGAGCTCGTGTACGGGCTGCGCAACATGGACGAGGGGTTCGTCCCCGAGCTGTACGACGAGTCCGTGCTCACCGGCAAGTTCTCGGTCGGCCCGGCCGACGCGGTCCGGCGTACGCGGGAGCTGCTGCAGGCCGAGGGCATCTTCGCGGGCATCTCGACCGGGGCGATCCTGCACGCCGCCCTGGCCGCGGCCGACCGTGCCGTCACCGCAGGCCAGCCCGCCGACATCGCCCTTGTCGTCGCGGACGGCGGGTGGAAGTACCTGTCCACCGGCGCGTACGGCGGCACCCTCGAGGAGGCCGTCGCGGGCCTCGAGGGCCAGCTCTGGGCGTGAGCACCGTGCGCGACCCCCTCGGGGCCGACCCGGCCTGCCTGCCCTGCCCCGGGCCCGACCTCCTAGACTCGGGCCACCGTTCTTCTCGTGCCCGCGAGGGCCCCCCGGTGGTGCTGCAGACCATGCCTGACCAGTCCGACACGCGTGCGACCTCGCCGTACGCGGGCGCGCCCGACCGGCCCGTGTTCGTGGGGGCCTGCCCGCGATCCGGAACGACGCTGCTGCGGACGATGCTCAACTCGCACCCCGGCCTCGCGGTGCCCCGGGAGACGCGGTTCCTGCTCGGCGCCTGGGAGCGTCGTGCCGTGTTCGGCGACCTGCGCCGGTCCGGCAACCGGCGGAAGGTGGCGCACTGGATCGCCGAGCGCAAGGACTCCGGCTTCAAGCGGCTCAAGGTCCCGGCGGACGCGCTCGCCAACCGGCTGGAGAACGCGCCCCCCACGATCGGGTCCCTGCTCGGCGCGTGCTTCGAGATGTACGCCGAGGGCCAGGGCAAGAAGCGCTGGGGTGACAAGCGGCCGATCTACGCGCAGCACCTCGACGCCGTGTTCGCCATGTTCGCGGACGCCCAGTTCGTGAACCTCGTCCGCGACCCGAGGGCCGCGGTGGCCTCCACCCGCAAGCTCGGCTGGTACGACGGCGACATCGTGCCCGCCGTCGACCTGTGGGCCCGGTCCGTCCGGGCGGCTGAGTCCTGGCGCGGCCGGCTGGCCGTCGACCAGTTCCACCAGGTGCGCTACGAGGACCTGGTGGCTGACCCCCGCGGCGTCCTCGAGGGCATCGCCACCTTCGCCGGCCTCGACCCGGAGGGGGTCAGCTCGATGCTCTCGTTCTACGAGAACTCCGACCTGCCGCCGAGCAAGAAGTACCACCCGCTCGTGTCCTCGCCGGTCACCACGGCGACCACCCGGGCCTGGCAGGAGCAGCTGGGCCCTGACGAGGTGGCGTTCGTCGAGCATGCGCTCGGCCCGACGATGCAGCGGTACGGGTACGAGCGGGTCGCCGCCGGCGTGACACCGCCCCGGGACATGCAGCAGCGCTACACCCGGGTGCGCCGTGACCAGACCCGCCGCCGGGTCAGGGAGCGGCTGTACGAGACCAAGCTGCGCCTCACGTACCGCTACCCGGTCGCGGCGGAGCGGTAGCCGCATGCCCTCCACGTCACGACCCTCCCGGTACGCCGGCAGCCCAGGCCGACCCGTGTTCGTCGGGGCCTGCCCCCGGTCCGGCACCACGATGCTGCGGACGATGCTCAACTCGCACCCCGAGCTCGCCGTCCCGCACGAGACGCGCTTCCTCGTGGACGCGTGGCGGCGACGGGCTCGCTGGGGTGACCTCTCCGAAGCCCACAACCGCCGACGGCTCGCCCGCTGGGTCGTCCGGCGCAAGAAGTCGCGGGTGGAGCGGCTCGTCGACGACCCCAAGCAGCTCGTCGACCGCATGGTGGCCGCGCCCCCCACCCTGGGCTCCGTGCTGGCCGCGGGGTTCGCCCTGTACGCCGAGGGTCACGACAAGCCGCGCTGGGGCGACAAGAGGCCCAGCTACGTGATGAACATGGACGCCGTGTTCAGGATGTTCCCGGACGCCCAGTTCATCAACGTCGTCCGCGACCCGCGGGCCGCCGTGGCCTCGATCCGCAAGATCGGCTGGTACCGGGACGGCCTGGAGGCGGGGGCCGCGATCTGGGAGCAGTCCGTGCGCTGCGCGGACATCTGGCGCCGCCGGCTGGCCCCAGACCAGTTTCTCGAGATCCAGTACGAGAAGCTCGTCGCCGACCCGCGGGGCACCCTGGAGGAGATCGTCGCGTTCCTCGGCCTCGACCCCGCCGGCATCGACCCGATGCTGCAGTTCCACGAGACCACCGACATCCACAGCGCGACCATGCACCCGCTCGTCGCCAAGCCGGTGACCACCGAGGCGCTCCGGACGTGGGACGACACGCTGGATCCAGGCGAGGTGGCCTTCATCGAGAACGCGCTCGCCCGCCCGATGCGGCGGTACGGGTACACGCCGGACCGCCCGGGGGTCCAGGTCCCCGCGGAGCTGTCCAGCGGCTTCCGCGACCGCCGCCGCCGGATGACACGGCAGCGCCGGCGCACCTGGATGGCCGAGCGTCAGCTGAAGCTCAAGTACCGCCGGCCGGTGGCCGCGGTTCGCCGTGACGACCCGCACCCCGGTACCCCGTGAGCGGCAGCCGCGGGTCCGTACGCTCGGGTGACGTGA
Source organism: Actinomycetes bacterium (assembly GCA_050743265.1). Lineage (GTDB taxonomy): Bacteria > Actinomycetota > Actinomycetes > JBOGEN01 > JBOGEN01 > JBOGEN01. Next base: position 16,078 of record JBOGEN010000222.1, on the reverse strand, counting down.
CAGACGCTCCGATCGGGATCTTCGACTCCAGCTACGGCGGCCTGACCGTGGCCCGGGCGGTGCTCGACCAGGTGCCGCACGAGCCCGTGCTCTACATGGCCGACACGGCCCGGGCTCCGTACGGCCCGCGGCCCATCGCGCAGGTCCGCGAGTACGCCCTGGAGGTGCTCGACCACCTGGTCGACCAGGGCGTGAAGATGCTCGTCATCGCGTGCAACAGCGCCTCGTCCGCGGTGCTGAGGGACGCGCGGGAGCGCTACCGGGTGCCGGTGGTCGAGGTGATCCAGCCGGCCGTACGCCGTGCGGTGGCGGCCACCCGCAACCACCGGGTCGGGGTGATCGGCACCCGCACCACGGTGACCTCCAAGGCGTACGAGGACGCGTTCGCCGCCGCACCGAGCCTCGAGATCGTCACCCAGGCCTGTCCCCGGTTCGTCGAGTTCGTCGAGCGGGGCGTGACGATGGGGGACGAGCTCATCAGCGTCGCGCACGAGTACCTGGACCCGGTCGCCGCCGCCGACGTGGACACGCTCGTCCTGGGCTGCACGCACTACCCCCTGCTCACCGGCGTGATCTCGTACGTCATGGGGGACGGGGTGACGCTCGTGAGCAGTGCGGAGGAGACCGCCAAGGACGTCTACCGCACTCTGGTGCACACCGGCCTCGTCCGGGACGACGCCCTGCCCGCCCCGCAGCACCGCTTCGTCGTCACCGGCGACGCGGAGACGTTCGTGACTCTGGGCCGCCGCTTCCTCGGGCCGGAGATCGAGACCCCGCGCGAGGGAGAGGCGGTCGCGTGAGGCTCACCGTGGTCGGGTGCTCCGGCACCTACCCCGGCCCGGAGTCGCCCTGCTCCTCCTATCTGGTCGAGCACGACGGCTTCCGCCTCGTCCTCGACCTGGGGAACGGGTCCGTGGGGGCACTGGCCCGGTACGTGGACGTGCTGGCGATCGACGCCGTCCACCTGAGCCACCTGCACGGCGACCACTGCCTCGACCTCGTGCCGTTCGCGTACGCGCTGCGTTACCCGCGTCCGGGCGACCAGCCGGCCAAGCTCCCCGTCTACGGCCCCCGCGGTACCCAGGAGCGCCTGGAGAACGCCTTCGACGTGCCGCGGCCCGGCTACCTCGACGACGTGTACGACGTCCGCGAGGTCTCCGTGGGTCGCCGCGCGATCGGGCCGTTCGCGGCGACGCTGGCGCGTACCAACCACCCGGTGGAGTGCCACGCGATCCGGCTCGACGCCGACGGGCAGAGCCTCGTCTTCTCGGGGGACTCCGGCGCCTCCGCCGACCTGACCGACCTCGCCCGGGGCGTCGACCTGCTGCTCTGCGAGGCCACGTACGCCGACGGGGTTGAGCACCCCCCCGACATCCACCTCACGCCCCGCCAGGCCGGCGAGCACGCGGCGGCCGCCGGTGCGGGCCGGCTCGTCCTCACCCACCTGCTTCCCTGGGCGGACCCGGGGGCGGCGCAGGCCTCCGCGTCCGCGGTCTTCGGCGGTCCGGTGGAGATCGCCCGGCCGGGGGCCGAGTACCCGCTCTGACGTACGCTCGCGGCATGTCCAGCTATCCCCCGCTCGCCTCCGCACGCCCCGATGGCCGCGCCTCCGACGCGCTGCGTCCGGTGACCCTGACCCGCGGCTGGCTCGACCACGCGGAGGGGTCCGTCCTCGTCGAGTTCGGCGCCACGCGAGTGCTCGTCGCGGCCAGCGTCACCGAGGGAGTACCCCGCTGGCGCAAGGGCAGCGGTCTGGGCTGGGTCACCGCCGAGTACGCGATGCTGCCCCGCTCGACGAACACGCGCAGCGACCGCGAGTCGGTCAAGGGCCGCCTCGGCGGGCGTACGCAGGAGATCTCCCGGCTCGTCGGGCGCAGCCTGCGCGCCGTCGTCGACTACAAGGCCCTTGGCGAGAACACCATCGTGCTCGACTGTGACGTGCTCCAGGCCGACGGGGGCACCCGGACCGCGGCGATCACCGGCGCGTACGTCGCGCTCGTGGACGCGGTCTCCTGGCTGCGCGGGCGCCGGGCCCTGCGGGGCGAGCCGCTGACGGGGTCGGTGGCGGCGGTGAGCGTCGGCGTCGTCGGCGGTGTGCCCGTCCTCGACCTCAACTACGTCGAGGACGTCGACGCGGACACGGACATGAACGTCGTCTGCACCGGCGACGGGCGCTTCGTCGAGGTGCAGGGCACCGCGGAGGCCGAGCCGTTCGACCGTGCCGCGCTCGACTCCCTGCTCGACCTGGCCGTGGGCGGGTGCGCCACCCTCACCCGGATGCAGGCGGACGCCCTCGAGAGCCAGGTCCCTGGGCGATGACGCGGCGGCTCGTCCTTGCCACCCGCAATGCCCACAAGGTCGAGGAGCTGCGGCGCATCCTCGACGCCGCCGGGCTCGACGTGGAGCTGCTCGGCAGCGAGGCGTTCGCCGACATGCCCGACGTGGCCGAGACCGGCGTGACCTTCGCGGACAACGCCCTGCTCAAGGCCCGGGCCGTCGCCGAGGCGACCGGCCTGCCGGCGGTGGGCGACGACTCCGGTCTCTGCGTGGACGCGCTCAACGGCATGCCGGGCGTCCTCTCTGCGCGCTGGGCGGGGGAGCACGCCACCGACCAGCGCAACCTGGACCTGCTGCTCGACCAGGTCGCCGAGGTGCCCGACTCCCGACTCGGGGCGCGGTTCGTGTGCGCGGCGGCGCTCGCCTTGCCCGACGGCAGGACCTGCGTGGCCGAGGGCGAGGTACGCGGCGGGCTCGTACGCCAGCCGCGCGGCACGAACGGCTTCGGGTACGACCCGGCGTTCGTCCCCGAGGGGGAGACCCGGACGACGGCGGAGATGCCGTCGGACGAGAAGGATGCGATCAGCCACCGGGGGCGGGCGTTCCGCGCGCTCGCCCCGGTCGTCGGCGAGATGCTCGGCTGAGCCGCCCGCGGCCGTGTGATCGCCGCGGTGGCAAAGCCGTGGGCATGGCCGTGACATGGCCGTGGAGGGGTGGGGCCGGTGAGAGTCGAACTCACACTGGCACGGACCTAAACCGTGTGCCTCTGCCGTTGGGCTACGACCCCCCGCGCCGCGGGACAGGCCCGCTGCGCGCCGCGATCTTACCGCTGCGGGCGGATCCGCCCCGGTGCGCTCAGATGCCCAGCTCGCGTCGCAGCTTGTCCACGTGCCCCTTGGCGCGAACGTTGTAGTAGGCCTTCTCCACGCGCCCGGTGTCGTCGAGCACGAACGTCGAGCGGATCACGCCCACGTACGTCTTGCCGTAGTTCTGCTTCTCGCCCCACGCCCCGTACACCTCGAGGACCTCGTGGTCCGGGTCGGAGAGCAGGGGGAACGTGAGGCCCTCCTTCTCGCGGAAGGCCCGGAGCTTGTCCGGGGGGTCCGGCGAGATGCCGAGCACGGCCACACCGGCGCCCTCGAGGTCGGCGAGGTTGTCGCGGAAGTCGCACGCCTGGGTGGTGCACCCGGGCGTCATCGCGGCCGGGTAGAAGTACAGGATCACCCGGCGTCCCTGGTAGGCGCCCAGCTTGACCTCGGTCCCGTCCGCGTCGGTCAGCGCGAAGTCGGGCGCCGGGTCGCCGGGCAGCAGCCTCTTCGGGGGGCGGGGGTCGTGAGCGGTCTCGGTCACGTCGGCACGTCTCCTCGTCTCGTCCCCGGGGGGCGGGGTGGGGGCCAGGTGGGCGCGCGGGCCCGGTCGGTGCCGGCCGGGTGCCGACACTGCGCTCATCGTGCCGCACATGCCACAGACACGGCACGCCGAGATCGGGTGATCCGTTGCGGGACGGGTACGGGCCAGCGAGAGTGAGTGCCAGTACGTCGAGACCACCGAGGGCGGCACCGTGAGCCAGGACCTGCCACGGCGGATGCAGATGGTGAGTGTGGGGGACGGTCAGGCTGACATGACTCCGGAAGAGATCGAGCGCCACATCGAGCGCACCCGCGAGCAGCTCGCCGGCACGATCGACGCACTCGCCGTACGGGTGAGCCCACGGGAGGTCACGCGGCGGAGCGCCGAACGGGCCCGCGAGGCACTGTCCCGTCCCGACGGGCGGCTGGACCTGGTGAGGGTCGGAGGCCTGGCTGCCGGCCTGGCATTCGTCGCCCTCCTGGTGTGGCGACGCCTGCGGTGACCCGCCGGGTAACTTTGGGCCGTGACCCGCTCCTTTTCCAGCGACTCGGACAAGCTGCCCGTCCGGCTCCTCCATGACCTTGTGCTCGTCCACCGCGACGAAAAGGACGGTGAGCGACGCTCAGGTGGCGGCATCGTGATCCCGGCGACGGCAGCCATGGGGCGCCGGCTCAGCTGGGCCGAGGTCGTCGCGGTGGGCCAGAACGTCCGCACGGTGGAGGTGGCCGACCGCGTCCTGTACGACCCGGAGGACAAGGCGGAGGTCGAGCTGCACGGGGAGACGTACGTGCTGCTGCGCGAGCGTGACCTGCACGCGGTCGCCTCCGAACGGCTCGAGGGCACCGCCCCCGGCCTCTACCTCTGAGCCGTCACCGCGTCGAGCCGTCACCGCGTCGAGCCGTCGCCCGCGACCGTTGCAGCATTGCCCCCACCATGAACCCCCGTCACCGTCCCGCCCTCCTCGCGGTGGCGTACGCGCTCGGCACGTCCCTCCTCGTGGCGGGATGCGTGGTCGTGCCGGCGCGTCCGGGCCAGAGCAGGGCGTCCACGGGGTCGACGGCCGGAAGTTCCGCGTTGTCCGTGCCCCGGGACGCCCGGCCCGTCGTCGTCACCCGCATCGTGGACGGCGACACGGTGGTGGTCCGGCCCCGGCGACCGGGCGCGGGTGGCTTGCGTCGGCCGCCGGCCAGGGCGGTGACCGTTCGGCTGCTCGAGGTGGACACGCCCGAGGTCGTCGCGCCCGGCGTGCCCGTTCAGTGCTTCGGTCGCGAGGCCACGCGGGCGACGGCGCGACTGCTCCCCGTCGGATCCCGTGCGTACGTAACTCGGGACGCGGACCTGCGTGACGACTACGGCCGTCACCTGCGGTACGTGTGGTCCGCGGACGGCACGTTCGTGAACGAGCGACTGGTGCGAACCGGGCACGCGCGTGCCGTGCTCTTCCCGCCCAACGACCGCTACATCGCGCGCATGCGCGGGGCCGAGCATGCGGCACGCTCGGCCCGGGCAGGCCTCTGGGGGGCCTGTGGCGGTGGTGACCGGCGCGGTCGCGCCGTCATCCCCGTGCTGCTCAGCCGGTGACGGTGTCAGCTGGTGTCGGTGTCAGGCCGGCGTCGGTGTCAGCCTCCGAGGGACACCCACGCCAGCGCGCCGACGACGACCAGCGCGAGGACGACCGCGCCGATGAGGGCGAGGTGGGAGGCGCGCAGGCCGGAACGCTCGGGCTCGGCGTTCTCGACGAACGCGCGGAACATCTGCGTGCTTCCGGCGTCGTGGTTCTGCTCAGACATGGCGAGGATCGTACCGAGGCACCATTGATCAACTAAATGGGACATACCGGTCACGCTGCGTGCACAGTTCCGCAGCCTCATTCCGCGTGCGGAGCCCCCGGCTCGCGGCGGACGACCCACGTCGGGAGCACGCGTGTCGGTCGGCAGACTGGTGCCCGCCGAGCCAGCACGCGGTGAGGAGCAGCACATGACGGGACCGACCACATGACGGGAACACGCGCACGCATGCCCGAGGGCTTCCTCTGGGGTGCGGCCACCGCGTCGTACCAGATCGAGGGCGCCGTGGACGAGGATGGGCGCGGGCCCTCAATCTGGGACACGTTCAGCGCGACACCGGGTGCGGTGCGGCACGGGGACACCGGCGCGATCGCCTGCGACCACTACCACCGCTGGGAGACCGACCTCGACCTGCTGACGTCGCTCGGCCTGAGCGCGTACCGGTTCTCGATCGCGTGGCCGCGCGTGCAGCCGGACGGGTGCGGCGAGGTCAACCAGAAGGGTCTGGACTTCTACGCCCGGCTCGCGGACGGCCTGCGCGATCGCGGCATCGAGCCCGTCGCGACGCTCTACCACTGGGACCTGCCGCTGCCCCTGCAGGAGGACAGCGGCGGATGGGCGTCCCGGGAGACCGCGGAGCGCTTCGCCGCGTACGCCGCCCTCGTCCACGAGGCACTCGGGGACCGGATCACCCGCTGGATCACGCTCAACGAGCCCTGGGTGTCCTCGTTCCTCGGGTACGGGGCCGGGGTGCACGCACCCGGGGTCCGGGACGGCGCGCAGGCGCTCGCCGCCGCGCACCACCTGCTGCTGGGGCACGGCCTCGCCGTGCAGGCGCTGCGGGCCGGCCGGCACTCCGGCGAGGTCGGCATCACGCTGAACCTGGCCCCGACCGAGCCGGCCGGGCCCGGCCCCGCTGACGTCGCAGCCTCCCGCCGGGTGGACGCCAACCAGAACCGCTGGTTCACCGACCCGCTGTTCCTCGGCTCCTACCCCGAGGACCTGCTCGCCTGGTACGACGAGACGGTGCCGGGGGCGATGCCCGAGGTCCGCGACGGTGACATGGCCTGCATCGCCACACCACTCGACCTCCTCGGCGTCAACTACTACTTCCGCCAGCACGTCCGGGCGGGCGGGGCCGAGGCGCCCCGCGAGGTGCTGCCGTCGCTGGACGCCCGCCAGGACCCGCCCGACTGGCTGCCGCGTACGGCGATGGCCTGGCCGGTCGAGGCGGACGGGCTGCGCGAGCTGCTCGTCCGGCTGCACACCGACTACGACCGGCTCCCGCCTGTGTACATCACGGAGAACGGCTGCGCGTACGACGACTACGTCGACCCCGAGGGCGGCGTGGACGACCTCGAGCGCATCGACTACCTCGACGGGCACCTGCGCGCGGTGGCGGCGGCGGTGGCCGAGGGCGTCGACGTCCGCGGGTACTTCGCCTGGTCGCTGCTCGACAACTTCGAGTGGGCCGAGGGGTACGCGAAGCGGTTCGGCCTGCACTTCGTCGACTACCGCACCCAGCGGCGCATCCCGAAGGCCAGCGCGGTCTGGTACCGCGACGTGGTGGCTCGCAACGGCCTGCCCTGACCGGCGTCGGCGGGGGAGGGCTACCCGCCGGCCCCCGGCGGGCGGTACGTCAAGGAGCCGGCGCGGCCGAGCGCGTCCATCGCGTCCTCGACCGCGATCAGCTTGGTCGTGGCCAGCTTCGTCATCGCCCCGGTCGAGGCGACCTTCACGAGCAGGCTGGCCGCGGTCACGTCGTCGGGAGCCTCGATCAGGGCGTACCCGTCCGTCTCCCCGAAGGCGTACCAGTATCCGTGCAGCTTGCCGCCCATCGACTCCACGACAGGCCCCAGGCTGGCGCGCCGGTCGTCCGGGCTGGCGATGAGCTTCGCCCAGGTTTCCGCGGTCTGGCTGAATGCAGTCAGGTACATCGGCACGGCACCCACCTCCCTTTCCTCACCGCCGATCATGTGCGGTGGGGGAAGGAGGGGCAATGGCCCGCTCGGGTCAGCCCGGCGTCCGCATCAGACCTGACGGTCCGCGCCGGCCCGACGGCTCGCCGTCAGCCCTACCCGACGCCCCGCCGTCAGCCCGACCCGACGCCCCGCCTAGGACGCCTGGAACCGGTCAAAGCCTCCAGGAATTCCCTGAGGAGGAGGGCGGCTGTGACGAGCCCGTCTGCGACCGCACCCAGGACCTCTCCCGCGAGCACGCCGTCGCCCGCCACGACGAGCCAGACAAAAAACACCAGCCCCGCCGTGACGACGAAGTTGAGCTTGAGCATGAGACAAGCCCCCTCCTTGTCGCGCTCGTGAACCGTAGCCGCCGCGCTCACTGTCTGTTCCGAGATCGATGCGGAGTGGCCAGTTGAGGCCGCCCCCAGCGCCCGCAGAGCGTAAGAACCACCCAAAACGGGAAATAACGGAATGATAACGACAGCGGCCGCCGACCTGTCCCTGCGCGGCGCATCAAGTCGTCGGAGGTGGTCGTGGTCGCTCCTTCCCGGGCGATACGCCTGGCCACCGTCTTGTGGTACCTCGTCGTCGCGCTTCCCGTCCGTCCTCCCTGGCGCCGCGGCCCCCGGTCGTACGGGGAGCCCCGACACCGTCGCGTGGTGGCCCGCGGGCTGGTGGCGGGGCTGCTTTTCCTGTCCGTGGCGGGCGGGCCGGCCACGACGCCGCGCACGCTCCTCGGGCTGGCGGTCGCGATCCGCAACCTGCCCGTCACCGCGGCCGCGGTCGTCTGGGGGACCGCCAAGGGGGCGAGCCCGACGCTGCGCGACGGCCTGGTCGTCCTCCCCGAGATGACCGGCGGGCATGGTCCGCGCGCGACGATCACCTTCGGCAGCGCTGTCCTCACGCGCAAGTCCGACGGCTACGTGAGCAACTCCCTGCTCAACCACGAGCGCCGGCACAGCGAGCAGTGGGCCCTGCTCGGTCCGGTCGCCTTCCCGGCCGCGTACACCGCCGCCGAGGGCGCCGCAGGCGTCTGGTTCGGCGGGCACGGGCAGGGCAACGTCTTCGAGATCGCGGCGGGGCTGCTCGAGGGCGGCTACGACGTCGGGTACATGCCTCCGGCGGCGCGGCTGGCCAGTCACTGGCTCGCTCCGTCGCTGACGGTCGGATGGCGTTGCCGGACGATGTCGGCGTCCCCCGGCGGGTCGATACCGCTCGCCCCGAGGATGCTCGGCTTCGTCGGGGGCTCCGCGATCCCGCTCGAGCCGCCCCGGGGCAGCCGGACGCAGGTCCAGGTGCTGCGCGTCCCCGTACGCCGAGGGCGCCGCTGGGCCATCGAGGCCTTCGACCGGGCACGGCGGCACCGAAGGCGGCGGCCCGGCACCCCTCCGCCGGCACCGGCCGGACGCTGCGCTGTCGTGCGCTCGGCCAGCCGTCGGGTCTCGGGCCCTGCAATCCGCTGGCCAGCCGGGTCGGCCGACCGTACGCTCGGTGTCGTGCCTGGTTGACACTGACACCGTCCGCGACACCCTGACCCCGCCCATACCCTCGCGCGGCGGGCCGTTCTGTGGTGCGCGCTTGACGACGCGCTGCCGATCTACGGCGTCTACGCGCTCCTGTTCGCCTCCACCGGGCTCGACACCGGGCAGATCGCCACGCTGTTCGTGGTCTGGTCCGCGACCGTGGTCGCCCTGGAGCTGCCGAGCGGCGCCCTGGCCGACAGGTTCTCCGCCCGGTCCGCGCTCGTGGCCTCCGGCCTCCTGCGCGCGGCGGGGTTCGGGCTGTGGGTGGTCGCCCCCGGCTACACGGCGTTCCTCGCCGGGTTCGTGCTCTGGGGGGCGGCGAGCGCGCTGTCCTCCGGCGCGTACGAGAGCCTCGTGTACGACGCGATGGACAGCCACGGCGTCGCCGACCGGTACGTCCGCGTCATGGGACGTGCCGATGCGGCGAACCTCGTCGCCCAGGTCGCGGGGATCGCCGCAGCGGCCCCCCTCATGCTCCTCGGCGGGTACGCCCTGGTCGGGGCGATCTCGGTGGGGATCTGCCTGACGGGCACGCTGGTGGCTGTCGGGTTCCCGCCCGGTCGTGCCCGCATGGAGCCTGTCGGGTACCTCAGCCTGCTGCACAGTGGCGTCCGCGAGGCGTTGGCCAGTCGGGACCTGCGGCGGCTCGTGGTTGCGGTGGCGGTGCTCGAGGGGCTTGCCGCGCTGGACGAGTTCGTGCCCCTGGCGGCCCGCGACCTGGGTGCCGCCACACCCGTCATCCCGGTCGTCGTCGCCTCGCTGCCCCTGGCCGCCGCCCTCGGTGCGCTGCTCGCCGGACGCCGGCGTGCGTCCCTGCGGTGGGCAGGGGTGGCGATCCTTCTGCTGACCGTCCCGACCGTGGTGGCGGCGGTGCAGGGCGCGTTGCTGGTTGGCCCCCTCTTCGTGCTCTGGTACGGGCTCAGCCAGCACTGCCGCGTGCTCGCCGACGCCGGCATCCAGCACCAGGTCCGCGGACCCGCCCGGGCCACCGTGACCTCGGTGGCGGGGTTGGGCTCGGAGCTGATGGCCATCCTCGTGTTCGCCGCCGTGGCCCTGTGATGCGTGCGCAGCCGATTCGAAACGGGCGAGGGCTCACGCGTCCGCGGTCTGCTCCTGCATCTCCCGCTGCTCCTCGGGCGTGAACGCGCGCAGCACGCAGAACTCGTTGCCGTCCGGGTCCGCGAGGACGACCCAGGTCGGCTCTCCCTGCCCGACGTCGACGCGGCGCGCGCCGAGCGCCTCGAGCCTGGCGACCTCCGCGGACTGGTCATCGGGCCGGAGGTCGAGGTGCAGCCTGTTCTTCCCCGCCTTGTCCTCGGGGACGCGCAGGAACAGCAGGTCCGGCGACACGCCGTCCTCCGGGCTGCCGGCGGGCGGTTCGAGCACGACCTCGTCCTCGGAGTCGTGCGTCCGGCGCCAGCCGAGCGCCGGCTCCCAGAACGCGGCAGCACGACGTGGCTCGCGGGTGTCGACACACAGGCACTGCCATCGAAGCGTCACAGGGGGATCCTCACGGCCCGGCCGTCCGCGGCACAAGCGGTTTCCCCAGGGGCGCCGAGGCACCCGGTAGATGGGATCGAGACGGCCATCGCGGGCGGTCTGCGCGGCGTCAGCCGGCGCGCAGTGGCGGACGCACCATCCTCAGACGCACCATCTCAGACGGACCTGCCTCGTCGTGGCTCTGTCGTCCGTCCCGACGGTGCTCGGGTCCCCTTCGTGACGCCGTACGTCGTCCTGCTTGTCTGAGCCGCACGGGTCCGGAGTCCGGCGGCAAGCCAATCCGGCCCGCGGCGCAGCGAGGACCGGCAGCGGCGCGGCAGAGAATGGCAGCCGCGCTGTGGGGATGATCCCGATCCAAGGCGCGGCTGCCACTCTGCGCTGCCAGGGGATTGGCCACCGAGACGGCCGGTGCCAACAATGCTGGTCAGCGTGGGTGCGCCGCCAGGGACTCGAACCCCGAACCCGCGGATTAAGAGTCCGCTGCTCTGCCATTGAGCTAGCGGCGCGCGCTGCAAAGCCTAGCAGCCGTACGCGGCACTCCCGGAGTCAGCCGGAGCGGCCCCGCTGGCCTTCTGGAAGATGGGGTGAGTGACGGGACTCGAACCCGCGGCCACCTGGACCACAACCAGGTGCTCTACCAGCTGAGCTACACCCACCGTGACGCGCGATGCGCGGCGCTCTCACTCTACCGGGTGGAGCCGGATCGTCACGAGCCGGACGGGTCTGCCGACGCGGGGGAGGTCGGCTCGTCCGCCCGGGCCTCCTCGATCGTCCGGGCGGCCGCCTTGGCCGTGGCCGAGTCCGGGCCGGGGTGCGGCACGAAGACGGTGGAGCGGTAGTACCGCAGCTCCTCGATGCTCTCCCTGATGTCGGCCAGGGCGCGGTGGCCGCCCTGCTTCTTGGGGCTGTTGAAGTACGCGCGGGGGTACCAGCGCCGGGACAGCTCCTTCACCGTGGAGACGTCCACGATGCGGTAGTGCAGGTGCGCCTCGAGCTGCGGCATGTCCCGCGCGAGGAACGCCCGGTCGACGAAGACCGAGTTGCCCGCCAGGGGGGCCTTCCTCGGCTCGGGGACGTATTCGGCCACATACCCGAGCACGCGTTCCTCGGCGTCGGCCAGCGTGGTGCCGGACGGAAGTGCGGTGAGCAGGCCCGAGGACACGTGCATCTCGCGGACCACGTCGACCATCTGAGTGAGCGTCTCGTCCGGCGGCTTGATCACGACGTCGATGCCCTCGTCCAGGACGTTGAGCTCGGAGTCCGTGACAAGGGCCGCGACCTCCACGAGGGCGTCCCTGGTGAGCTCGAGCCCGGTCATCTCGCAGTCGATCCAGACGATCCGGTCGTTCATAGCGCTCACCCTACGGGTGCCATCTCGTGGCCCCGACCGACTCCGCGCCCAGCGGGTCGTTCCAGGCGGGGCCTGGACCCGCCGGCCCGCGGTACGGCCACCACTCCTGGGCCGGGGTGTCCTGGGGCGCCTCCTCGGCGAACGCCTGGTCCGGGGAGGCCGGCTGCGGGAAGTCCGGGTCCGGGGTCTCCGGGCCCTGGAACGAGGGCTCCCAGGTCGCCAGGTCCTCGAACTCGGGCTCCCAGGTCGCCATCTCCCTGGTGGCCTCCAGCGGTGCCGGGGCACGTGCAGCCGACGCCCGGCGGCCGGCGGAGGCCGGGCGCGTACGGCGTCGGCTCCGCGACCTGGACGACCTCGACCCCGGGCGTGGGTGGGGCCTCGAACGGCCTCGGGGGGACTCGGTCCCGGAGACAGCCCCGTCCGCTCCCTCGGCCAGCGCCTCGAGGTGTCCCAGCCGGGTGCCGGTGCCCTTGAGGAGCAGGACGGGCAGGACGGACACCACGAGCAGCCCGAGCCCGATGCCGCCGACGTTCAGCAAGGGGAGCCCGCTCCACACCATCACCCCCACTGCGACCGCCCAGGCGACGCATCCCCAGACCAGGACCTCGGTGAGCATCTCGGGGGGCCGATGCTTGCGGTGGCCGTGTCGGGACACAACCGTCCTCCGGGTCCGGCTCGCGTGGTCTGGACGCGGGCGCTGGCCGTCAGCGTACGAGGCGATCCCCGCTCCGCCAGGCCCGGGTACCGGGCTCGCGCTCGATCGGCCGGGTCGCCTCCCAGACCCGGCGCCAGCGCGGCCCCTCCGGGCCGTCAGGTCCGCGCTGCGACCCGGTGGTCTCCCGTCGCAGGGAGTCCCACCAGGTCGTGTCGTCCTCGGCCCAGAGCCGGGTCAGGTCGTGCCGCAACCGCTCGCTGTAGGCGGCCACGTCCTCGTCGGGCTCCGGCCGGACCGGGCTGCCGAACCGGACGGACACCGGCAGGCGCCCGGGACGTGGCCAGCCCCGGCCGCGCGGCATCGCCGCGTACGAGCCGCGGATCGCCACGGGGACGGCCGGGACGCCGAGGGTCACGCACAGCCGCGCGGTGCCCTGGCGGAACCCGCTCATCCAGCCGTCGGCCGAGCGCGTGCCCTCGGGGAAGAGGAGGAGGCTCCACCCGTCCCGCATGAGCTCGACCGCGGTCCGGCCCTGCGCGCCGCCGCCGTGTCGCTCCACGGGGAACGCGTTGAACGCGAGCGCCGTGGCGGCGGCGCGCCAGCCCGCGTCGAAGAAGTAGTCCGCCGCAGCACCCACGGCCGTCCGCGCGGCCCACGTCGGCGGCAGCGAGCACAGCACGAGCGGCGCGTCGAGGTGGCTCGCGTGGTTGGCCACGAACACCACGGGGGAGCCCAGCGACTCGAGCCGGTCCAGCCCTTCCACCCGGGGCCGGGTCTCGGTCCAGACCAGCGGCCGTAGCCCGTACCGCTGGATGCCGTGCCGCGCGACCCGGGCCGGGGGCGTGCGCGCCCAGGCCGTACGGAACGGGCGCGGCTCGTACGGCGGCAGCCACGGCTCGGCCGAGTGCGGCGTCAGCGAGCGCCGCGTCCACCGCCAGCCGGAGGCCATCAGCCGGACGTCGGAGACGAGTCCCATCAGCGCATCTCCTCAGCGCACGTCCGCCATGGTGAGCGGCGGGTTGTGCAGGTAGGTGACCTTCGGGCTCGACCCGACGGTGTCACGGGCCATCTCGAGCGCGTCCGCGAACGTCGTCGCCGACCGGAACCCGAGGCGACGACAGGCCCGCCGGTCGCCGCCGACGACGATGACGTCGCCCACGTGCTCGAGCGCGTGCGCGCCCCAGTACCACATGTAGAACGGGTGGACGCCGTGGTACGCGTACGAGTGCCGGTACAGGTGCACGTACCAGGGGTCGGTTGCGTACTGCTGCTCGTACTTCGTCTCGATCGTCGCCGGGTCGGTCGTCTCGGCGAGCACCTCGTCGTAGAAGTCGATGTAGCTCGGGTGGTGGACGGGGTGGAACTCGACCGGCATCGGGTGGAAGAGGATGAGCGCCCCGCCCTCCCGCACCACCGGCCTGCCGCGGTACATGTTGAAGAAGTAGCCGAGCCCCAGGCACATCACGAGGATCGGGTTCATCACCGAGTTCACGTTGTACGGGCAGATGTAGGGCAGCCCGAAGACGAGCACGTCCGACTGGCCGTCCACCGTGGTCAGCTGCTGGCGGTGCACGTTGGCCATCGTGCGCTCGTGCACCGGGCCGGTCTCGCCCGCGTGCACCCCGGTCACCCCGTACGGGGCGGCGGTGGAGTGCCAGACCCGGCGGCGCAGCGACCGCGGCATCGACTCGTTCGCCTTCTTCACGGCGAGGAACGTGGCCTGGTCCTTGAGCGACCACTCCCACTCGCGCTTGTTGAGGAACTCCACGGGTGGCGCGAACGTGTCGTTGTTGAGCGTCGTCTCGATCGTGAAGATCGGCACCTGGCCCGCCAGAAGCTTGCCCATCCGCTCGTACGAGTGGTGCATCGCCGAGTGCGGCGGGTCGTTGAACGAGCGGGAGTGGCGCATCGTGTGCACGTTGTGGTGGGCTCGCAGGCTACGGTACGAGGCCAGCCCGACCGGCACGGACTTGTGCCCGCCACTCATGCCGACGAGCGTGACGTTCACGTACACGATGAGGTCGCTCTCGGCCGCGCGCCGGTTGATCTCGACGTCCTCGCCGTGCTCCGTGGTGCCGACGAGGAGCAGGTTGTCGTGGTCCTCCGCGTCGTGGTTCTTGAGCCGCTCGGGGTAGAACGAGCGGAACACCCGCTCGCCGAGGCACCGCTTGAGCTCGGACGACGTCATCCGACGGTGCAGGGCGTTCGCCGCGACGAGCTCGACGTCGTCCACGCCGGCGGACGCGGCCGTCTCCAGGACGGCCTCGACGACCCGCTGCCGGACGTCCGGCGTCTGCATCGGCGGCAACGGGATCGACAGGTCGTCGAACACGATCGTGAGCCGCATGCCGGGGAACAGCCGCTCGGGCAGCGGCGCCGAGCCCAGCGGGTTGAGCAGCGCGTCACGGATGGCCGCGTCGGTGTCGGCCAGGCCCGGCAGCGAGTCCGGCGGGTAGACGACCCGGCTGCCCAGCGGGAACTTCTGCAGCCGGAAGCCCTCGCCCTCGTGGACGAGCAAGGGAGGCGTGCGCTCGTCCACCTCGAGCACGAAACCGGGTCTGCTCACGGTGTCTCCTCCTACTCGTCGCGGGTCGGGTCGAACGCGACCTTGAACGTGCCCAGCCGTCCTGCGGCGAAGGCGTGGTCGAGGGCCTCCCGCCAGCGGGAGAGGGGGTAGAGCGGTACCTCGCCCATGCCGTCGAGCGGGGCGTCGGCGAGCAGGTCGAGCGCGGTGGCCAGGTCGGGGCGGGTGTCCCTGCCGGCCCCGTTCGTGGAGCCGTCCGCCGGCTGCGGGGCGCCGTTGCCGGACCCGCTCGCGTACGACCCGACGAGCTCGAGCTCGCGGTACCAGACCGGCGCGAGGTCGACCGACTCGGTCGGCATGCCGGAGAGGACCACCCGCCCCCCGGCCCGAACGGTGCGCAGGGCCAGGTCGAGCCCACCGCCGCCGGTGCACTCGAGAGCCACGTCCGCACCTCCCACCAGGTACTCCGGACCCCGCTCGGGCTTGAGCAGGAACCCGCCCGTGGCACGGCGCAGTGCGCGTGCCGCCCGCCGGGGGTCGGTGACCTCGGTGGCGCCCAGCGCACGGGCCGCCGCGGCCTGGCGGGGGTGCTTCGCGACCACGGTGACGTCTCCGGCCTGGGTGAGGGCACGCAGCGCGAGCAGGGTCAGCGCGCCGATCGTGCCCGCGCCCACCACGAGCACGGACTGTCCCGGTGTGACGCGGGCGGTCCGTACGGCCCGGACGGCGCAGGCCAGCGGCTCGGCGAGCAGCGCCCGGGTGTCCTCCAGCCCGTCCGGGACGGCGTGCAGCTGGCTGTGGTGCGCCACGAGCATGCGGCTCCACCCACCGCCGGTGTCCGCGCAGTACCCGGTCTGCAGCCCGGGCGCGAGCCGTCCGACCGTCACGTGGTCGCACCGGCTCGTCTCGCCCACCGCGCACCACCGGCACGGCGTGACGCCGCGCGGTGCGCAGGCGAGCACCGGGTCGAGGACGACGCGGGTCCCGGCGGCGAGCCCCTCCCCGGCGTCGTCGAGCAGCTCGCCGACGACCGCGTGCCCGGGCACGAACGGCATCGACACCAGCGGGGACAGGTACAGCGACGACCGTCCGGACAGCGTGGCCAGGTCGGAGCCGCAGATGCCGGCGAGAAGGGGACGGACGCGAACCC
>JBOGEN010000221.1:0-30354 GCA_050743265.1 Actinomycetes bacterium | reverse complement strand
CTCTGCGCCCGAGCCGCAGGCCGATCAGACCGACGAGCCGGCGCCCGCCGGGGCGCTCGACGCCGCTGGTGTCCGTCGCGTCTGGCCGGACGTGCTCGAGGCCGTCAAGGGACGCCGGCGCTTCACCTGGATGATGCTGCTCGACAACGTCCAGGTCGTCGCGGTGGAGGGCACGACGCTCACGCTGGCGTTCGGGGCGGACGGTCCGCGCAAGGCGTTCGCGTCCAGTGGCAGCGACGAGGTGCTGCGCCAGGGGCTGATCGATGTGCTGGGCGTCGACATCCGCATCGAGACGATCCTCGACCCCTCCCGTACGCCCGGGCGGGACGCGGGCGCGTACCGCGGCACGTCGTCGCCCCCCGGCGAAGCGGAGGCTGGCCGGTCCGCCCCGGCCGGGGGCGGGCGGTCCCGGTCGGGGCCCGCTGACGCAGACCCGCCCCAGGCCGAGGCATCCGCCGCGGGGTCCGGCACGTCGCGGGGAGGCCATCCCGGCGCGTCCCAGGTGTCCGGGTTCGCCCCCGGCGACGGCCCGGTGGACGATGCCGAGGGTGCCCCGCCGGTCGACCTGAGGGGGCGTGACCTCGTGGCACGCGAGCTCGGCGCCCAGGTCATCGATGAGTACGACGACCGGTGAGGGGCGTCCTGAACGCGTGGCCCGCGGGGGTGCGGCCAGGCCGTAGGCTCGTGCCGGACGAGGCGCCGACCTGGCGTACGCCCTGACGGACGACCGCGAGGAGAGCACGTGACCACCGGCGGCCAGCCGAACATGCAGGACCTGCTCCAGCAGGCCCAGCAGATGCAGCAGCAGATGATGGAGGCCCAGGAGGCGCTCGCGCGGGCCCAGGTGCAGGGCAGCGCAGGGGGCGGGCTCGTGACCGCGACGGTGAGCGGGACGGGCGAGCTGGTGGCGCTCGCGATCGACCCCAAGGTCGCCGACCCGGAGGACACGGAGACGCTGGCGGACCTGGTCGTCGCCGCCGTCCGGGACGCGAACGGTGCCGCGGCCGACCTGCAGGCCGACAAGCTCGGGCCGCTCGCCGACGGGCTCGGCGGCATGGGCGGCCTCGGGGGAGCGGCCGGCGGCCAGGGCCCCGATGCGCTCGGCGGCGGGCCGTCCAACCTCGGGCTCCCGGGCTTCTAGGCGGGCAGCGTGTACGAGGGTGCCGTCCAGGACCTCATCGACGAGCTGGGCCGACTTCCGGGAGTCGGGCCGAAGAGCGCGCAGCGCATCGCGTTCCACCTGCTCGCATCCGACGCGGCCGACGTCAAGCGTCTGGTGGACGCCCTCGTCGAGGTCAAGGAGAAGGTCAGGTTCTGCCGCGTCTGCGGCAACGTCGCGCAGGACGAGGAGTGCCGCGTCTGCCGCGACCCTCGCCGCGACGGCTCCGTCGTCTGCGTGGTCGAGGAGCCGAAGGACGTGGTGGCCATCGAGCGCACACGCGAGTTCCGCGGGCTGTACCACGTGCTCGGGGGCGCGATCAGCCCGATCGAGGGCATCGGGCCCGACGACCTCAGGGTCCGGGAGCTCATGGCGCGGCTCGCGGACAGCGCGGTCGAGGAGATCATCCTCGCGACCGATCCCAACCTCGAGGGGGAGGCAACCGCAACATACCTCGCGAGACTCGTGAAGCCGCTGGGGTTGCGCGTCACGCGGCTGGCGAGTGGACTGCCCGTCGGAGGTGACCTCGAGTACGCCGACGAGGTCACGCTGGGCCGGGCTTTCGAGGGGAGGCGGTTGCTCGATGTCTGACGACCTGTCCGAGTTCACCACGGAGATCGCCGACCAGATCGGCAGCTTCGTCGTGGCCGTCCGCGAGATCGCGCGAGGGGACGAGCCGCAGCGCACGGTGTCGCTGCTGCTGCTCCAGATGTCGCAGCTGATGCTCGCGGGCGGGAGGCTCGGGGCGATCGCGGACGTGATCCCGCAGGAGCGGTTCGAGCCCGACGCCGGCCCCGACCCGGACGTGGAGGAGCTGCGGGTGCGCCTCTCGGCGCTGCTGGAGCCCATCGACGAGTACACCGAGGTGTTCGACCCGTACCTCAGCGAGCCCGAGATCGTCACCAACAGCCTCTCCGACGACGTGGCCGACGTGACCGCCGACCTGCTGCACGGCCTGCAGCACTACAGGGCCGGTCGTACGGACGAGGCGCTGTGGTGGTGGCAGTTCTCGTACCTGTCGAACTGGGGCGGGACGGGCAGCGCGGCCCTGCGTGCGCTCCAGTCCGTGGTGTCGCACTCCCGGCTCGACGTGGCCGCGGAGGTCGAGCTCACCGGGGGCGGCCCGCAGCGGGTGGGGACGCACGGGGTCTGACCCGAGCGGCCTGACAGGGCCTGAGGACCCCTCCCGACTGCGCCACGCTCCCCACGCGTCACCGACGACCCGGTCAGAGGCACCACCAGGGGTCATTGGGGTGCCATTTAGACTCGTGGGGTTGTCCAATGCCGGTGACCCCGGCTGGAGAGGAACGCGTGGGACTAGTCGTCCAGAAGTACGGAGGGTCGTCCGTCGCCGACGCCGCGGGCATCAAGCGGGTCGCGAAGCGCATCGTCGAGACGCGCAAGGCAGGCAACGACGTCGTCGTGGTCGTCTCCGCCATGGGCGACTCGACGGACGACCTCATCGACCTGGCGAAGGCCGTGAGCCCGCTTCCCCCGGGCCGTGAGCTGGACATGCTCCTGACCTCGGGCGAGCGCATCTCGATGGCGCTGCTCGCGATGGCGATCGCCGACCTCGGCCAGGAAGCCAGGTCCTTCACCGGGTCGCAGGCGGGCGTGCTCACCACCTCCGTGCACGGCAAGGCCCGCATCATCGACGTCACCCCCGGTCGTATCCGCTCCGCGCTGGACGACGGCGCCGTGGCGATCGTGGCGGGCTTCCAGGGCGTCAGCCAGGACACCAAGGACATCACCACGCTGGGCCGCGGCGGGTCGGACACGACCGCGGTCGCCCTCGCGGCCTCGCTCGAGGCGGAGGTCTGCGAGATCTACTCGGACGTGGACGGGGTCTACTCCGCCGACCCCCGGCTCGTCCCGCAGGCCCGGCGCCTCCCCCGGGTGACCTACGAGGAGATGCTCGAGATGGCGGCCTGCGGATCCAAGATCCTTCACCTGCGCTGCGTCGAGTACGCCCGTCGCTACCGCATCCCGATCCACGTACGCTCGTCGTTCAGTACCAAGCCCGGGACCTGGGTCACCGACGAGCCAGAAGGGGTCGACCAGATGGAGCAGGCGATCATCTCCGGCGTCGCTCACGACAAGGGCGAGGCCAAGATCACGGTCGTCGGCGTGCCTGACAAGCCGGGCGAGGCGGCGCAGATCTTCGGGGCGATCGCGCGGGCCGAGATCAACATCGACATGATCGTCCAGAACGTCTCCACGACCGCGTCCGGCCGCACGGACATCTCGTTCACGCTGCCGAAGTCCGACGGCCAGACGGCGATGTCGGCCCTCACCCGCATCAAGGACGCGGTCGGCTACGAGCACCTGCAGTACGACGACCAGGTCGGCAAGGTGTCCCTCGTGGGCGCGGGCATGCGCTCGCACCCCGGGGTCTCCGCCCGGTTCTTCCAGGCCATCTCCGACGCCGGGGTGAACGTCGAGATGATCTCGACCTCGGAGATCCGCATCTCGGTGGTGGTCCGAGAGGACGACCTGGGCGAGGCGGTCGCCGCCGTGCACAAGGCGTTCTCGCTGGAGTCCGAGGGCGAGGCCGCCACGGTGTACGGGGGGACGGGCCGGTGAGCGGGCGCAGGCCCGTGCTCGCCGTCGTCGGCGCCACCGGTGCTGTCGGGTCGGTCATGCTCGACCTGCTCTCCACGCGCGAGGACGTCTGGGGCGAGATCCGGCTCGTCGCCTCGCCCCGCTCGGCCGGGCGCACGCTGCGCGTCCGCGGCGAGGACGTGGAGGTCGTCGCTCTCTCCGAGGAGTGCTTCGACGGCGTCGACATCGCGATGTTCGACGTGCCGGACGAGGTCTCGCTGCAGTGGGCGCCGGTCGCGGCGTCCCGCGGGGTGGTCGCGGTCGACAACTCCGGCGCGTTCCGCATGGACCCGCAGGTGCCGCTCGTCGTCCCCGAGGTCAACGCCGACACCGCCGCGAACCGGCCGAAGGGCATCATCAGCAACCCCAACTGCACGACCCTGTCGATGATCGTCGCAGTGGGGGTGCTGCACCGCCGGTACGGGCTGGAGAGCCTCGTCGTGTCGTCGTACCAGGCGGCGTCCGGCTCGGGTCAGGCCGGCGCGGACACGCTGTACGAGCAGATGGAGAAGGTCGCGGGCGACAGGACGCTCGGCCAGCGCAGCGGTGACGTCCGCCGGGTCGTCGGCGAGGACCTCGGCCCGTTCGCGGCGCCGCTCGCGATGAACGTCGTGCCGTGGTGCGGGTCGCTGAAGGAGGACGGCTGGTCGTCCGAGGAGCTCAAGGTGCGCAACGAGTCGCGCAAGATCCTCGGGCTGCCCGACCTCCCGATCTCCGCGACGTGCGTCCGCGTCCCCGTGCTCACCACGCACTCGCTGACCGTCCACGCGACGTTCGCGTCCGACGTCGACGCGGACGAGGCACGCGAGGTGCTGCGGGAGGCGCCCGGCGTGCTGCTGTGCGACAACCCGGAGGAGTCCGAGTTCCCGACGCCGATCGACGTCGTGGGAACGGACCCGACCTGGGTGGGCCGCGTGCGCCGCGCCCCGGACGACGCCCGCGCGCTCGACTTCTTCGTGTGCGGCGACAACCTCCGCAAGGGGGCCGCGCTCAACACGGCGCAGATCGCCGAGGTCGTGGCGGCTGAGCTCGTCGCCGGCTGAACGCAGTACGCGGTCAGTCCGATACTCAGGCCGGCTCGGGGCCGAGGTGGCGGCGGGCGAACTCCAGCTCGACCTGCATCTGCCGGATGCGCTCGTCGACGACGAGAGAGCCGTGCCCCGCGTCGAAGCGGTACACCTCGTGCTCGCGTCCCAGCTCGCGAAGCCGGGCCAGGTAGTTGTCGATCTGCCGGATCGGGCAGCGCGGGTCGTTCGCCCCGGCCAGGACAAGGACGGGTACGCGGACCTGGTCCACGTACGTGATCGGGGACGACTCGGTGAACCGTTCGGGCACCTCCTCCGGGGAGCCGCCGAACATCGCCCTGTCGAACGCGCGCAGCGCCTCCATCTCGTCCTCGTAGGCGGCCAGGTAGTCCGCGACGGGGACGGCGGCGATGCCGAGCGACCAGGCGTCCGGCTGCGTACCGAGCCCGAGCAGCGTGAGGAAGCCGCCCCACGACCCTCCGGCCAGGACGAGCCTGGCCGGGTCCAGCAGGCCGGTCTCGACGGCGTGGTCGCGTACCGCCCGGATGTCCTCCAGTTCCGTGAGCCCCACCCGGCCGGTGAGGGCGTCCCGCCACGCGCTGCCGTACCCGTCCGAGCCGCGGTAGTTCACGCGGACGACGGCGAACCCGGCGTCGACCCACGCGGCCACGTCGGAGGCGAACGAGTCGGCGTCGTGGTGCGTCGGACCGCCGTGGGCGAGGAACACCGCCGGGTACGGCGCCTTCCCGTGCTCGGGGAGCGAGACGAGCGAGTGGACGCGGCCGCCAGGGCCCTCGACGTCGAGATCGCCGGCCGGGACGGACGGGGGCGCCGGGTCGCCGGGCGGGGCGAGCACCACGTTCCCGGACGTGGAGCGGACGACCGGTGGCCGCGCGGCGGACGACCAGAGGTACTCGACCGTCTCGTCCGGACGCGCAGTGGCGGCTGTGACGACGCCGGCGGGCGTCTCCAGGGGGGTCAGCCCGCGGGTGGTGAGGTCGTACCGGTGCAGCGTGGTCCGGCCGCGGTAGTCGGACCCGATGAGCAGCGCCGAGCCGTCCGGGTACCACTCGGCGCTGATCTCGCCCGGCAGGTCGAGCACGACCTCGTCCTGCTGCGACGTGAGCGGGTCCCACACCATGGGCTCGGCGCGCCCGCGCCGCTCGTGCAGGACGAGCAACCGGCTGTCCCCGGTGACCGGGGGAAACCCGACGCCGTCCAGCCCCTTGCCGGTGCCGTCCCACAGGTCGGCCAGGACAGAGGCGCTGCCGTCGGTGACGTCGTCGTCCACGCGGTAGACACGCAAAGCCGGGTGGCGGGAGTCCCCGTGCTCGCTGTGGGCGATGACGACGAGCCGCTCGTCCCAGGACATGCCCACGACGTGCGCGCTCTCACGGTGCGCGTACAGGGTGGCCAGGGGCGACCCCGGGTGGCACAGGTGGATCGCCGTCCCGTCGTCGGTCGAGCGTCCCACGACGGCGAGCCCGCTGCGCCCGACCGAGAGCCCGGCGGGGTACGAGGGCGCGAGGCCGGGCACCGCGGGCTCGTCCGGCCCGCCCGCGAACGTCTGGCGGCGCCAGACGCCGAACTCGTCGCCCGCGGTGTCGTCGAACCACCAGATGTGCGCGCCCGTGGGGTCGAGGCCGGCGTGGATCGTCCCCTCCGGCCGGTCCGTGACCTGGCGCTGGGAGCCGTCGGCGCGGTCCCAGGCGTACACCTCGAACACGCCGCTCACGTTGCTCACGAACACCGTGCGCTCCGGCGCGCCCGCGGCCCACGCCGGCAGGGACACCCGCGCCGCGCGGAAGCGCTTCTTCCACCGGGGCTCGGTGTCGCCGGGACCGGTCGGCTCGCTCTGCGGAGTGATCACGGCGCCCGAGGCTACGGCCTCGCGGCGGCGCTCACCACCTGACGTCCCACGTGCCCCGGGCGGGTTCGTCGTACCTCACCGCGACACTGGGCCGGCCCCGGAGCGCATCGCGAGAGGGACCACATGAGCGGCCGACCCCCTGAGGTCCAGGAATTGCTGCGCCAGCTGAGCCCCGACCAGAGAGCCCCTGGAGTGGCTGGCCGGCCGCGTGCGGCGGTTCAGCCCGTACGCGAGCGCTTCTTCAGCTTCGGCTCCCGGCGCAGGTCGACCTGCAGCTCACGCTCCGCCCCCGGCACGGCCTCCGCGATCTGGCGGGACCGCTCCCGCTCGGCGTTGAACTCGGTGCCGAGCACGACGGCGACGTTGCTGATCCAGTACCAGACGAGGAAGCAGATGAGCCCGCCGAGCGTCCCGTACGTGGCGTTGTACGCGCCGAAGTTGGCCACGTACACCGCGAACGCGACGGACGCGAGCAGCCAGACGACGACCGCCACCACGGCCCCCGGGAGGACGGAGCGGAAGCCGCGCTGCCGGGCGTTGGGGGTCGCGTAGTACAGCAGCGCGATCGCGACGAGGACGACGAGCACCATCACCGGCCACTTGGCCCAGTTCCAGACGGTGACGGCGGTGCTCCCGATACCGAGAGCGCTGCCCACCGCGCTTGCGACGGGGCCGCTCACGACCACCGCGACGGCGACGAGCGCGAGCAGCAGCACCTGCACCAGGGTGACCAGCATCTGAAGCGGGCGCAGGAGGTAGAACGGCCGCCCCTCCTCGACCTCCCAGATCACGTTGGACGCCTGCGTGAACCCCCCGATGTACCCCGACGCGCTCCACAGCGCCGCGAGCAGACCCACGATCGCGAGGATGCCTGCGGCACCCTTGTCAGCCGTCACGCTCTCGATCGGTCCCTGCAGAGCCTGCACCGCGCTGGCCGGCCCGAGCTCGCGGACGACGTCCGTGAGCGTCTCCGTGATCTCCTGCGGGTCCGCGAAGAGGCCCACGAGCGAGACCAGGGCGAGCAGCGCCGGGAAGATCGCGAGCAGACCGAAGTACGTGAGCGCCGCGGCCCAGACGGTGCCGTGGTCCTCGATGAACTCAGAGATCGTGCGCTTGAGCGTGCTCCAGGTGCCCGACTTCCGTGGATGTGGGGGCCCCTCGGGGCGCCGCGCCATGGTCTTCTCCCGGACGATGGTCTTCTCCGGGGGGCGCTCGTGGTGGTGACCTTGGGGAAGCTCCTCGTACCTGGCGAGCTCCTGCTCCTCCCGCGCTGCCTCCGCGTGGCGGCGACGTCCTCGGCGCATGTCGTCCTCCGTGCGATGTGGGACCGCGGTGGCGGTCCGCCGTCAGGGCCGGCCACCGGGCTGAGGTGACCGGTCGAGGCGCGAACCGTGCCCGGCGGGCCACGGTCGAAACACCTGGTCAGGATCCGGGGCCTCCGCGTAGCCACCGATATCGGGCCGAGGTGGTACAAGACTCGGCGAGATCGCTGCGCCGGTGACGCGGTTGTCGCGCCGTGTGAGGCCGGTGTGCCTCACCCCTTGCCGCCCACGCCCTCAGGGCGGGGCTCGTCGACGAGTGCCACCTGTTCCTCGTGCGCGTCATCGTGGGAGGCGGCAGCCGGGCCCTTCCCGACGGTGTCGTCGTGAGTCTCGAGCTGCTGGACGAGTGGCGGTCCGGCAGCGGCATGGTGTACCTCCGCTACCGCGCGGTGAGCTCGCCATCCGGCCGCTCGTGACCGGCTGACAACCGCTGCAAGCCGGGGCACACGCGACGCCTTGCCGCCACCACCACCCGGTACTGACGAGTGAGAGCATCGGCAGGGTGGACCTCGCGGGAGAGATGCTGGAACGAGCAGCCCGCGCAACCCCCGCGGCTGTCGAGGACCGTGGCAGCGGGTGGTGGTTTCGTCACACCGACGGCAACGCCTGGTGGTCGGGCGCGGTGCTGGCGCACGACGCCTCGGACGAGGGCCGCCTCGCCGAGCGCATCGAGGCCGCCGAGTGCTTCTACGCCGAGCGCGACGCCGCGGCGCGGTTCCAGGTCTGCCCCGGGTGCCCGCCGGACCTCGACCGCGCACTCGCCGACCGCGGCTACCGGTGGGAAGCCCCGATCTCGCTGCTGACGAGGGACGTCGCGGAGCCGGTCGAGGTGCGGCCAGCGCCCGGGCTGGACGCATGCGTCAGCTCTGGGCCGGACCCGGGATGGCTGGCCGTGCTGGCGGCGACCGGCGGGCCGCGGACGGTCGTCGAGAACGAGACCCGGCTGCTCGACCGTGTCGGCCTGCCCAGCGCGTACGTCACCGTGCTGGCCGACGACGAGCCTGTCGCGATCGGCCGGGCGGTCGGCGACGACGGCTGGACAGGTGTGTTCACCATGGCCACCGCCCCCAGGGCGCGCAGGCGCGGTGCCGCCCGCCTGGTGCTCGCGGCTGTCACGCGATGGGCAAGCGAGCAGGGTGCGCCGCGGCTCTACCTCCAGGTGGAGCGGTCGAACACCGCCGCGTGCCGCCTCTACGCGGCCGCCGGGTTCACCGAGGTCGCCACGTACCACTACCGCGTCAGGGACGGCCACGCTCCACGCTGAACCGGGGCGGCATCCGTGGCGGTCAGACCTCGCGGACGGTGGGCAGCGGTGCGTCGAGTGCTGCGCAGGTCGTGACGAGCACGTCCCACATCCCCGGTGTCACGGGAACGACGCCGCGAGCGGTCAGCTCAGCGTGCCGTCGTTGACCACGCTCGCCGGGCAGGAAGAGCTCGCTGACGCCGGGCAGCCGCTCGCCCTGCTTGATCTGGTCGAGCTGCGAGTCCATCCGCTGCAAGAACTCCTCGCGGGGCATGAACGCCTCGATGTCGAGCGCCCAGAAGAAGATGCCGGGCGTCGGGGTGGTCATCGCCTGCCCGAAACCGGCCCCGCTGAGCACGCCGCTCAGTACGTCGACGACCAAGGCGAGGCCGAAGCCTTTGTGCGCCGCGAGCGGGTACCCCAGCGGTGCCAGGAGGCCGCCTTCGAGGAACACGCTCGGGTCGTCGGTGGTCTGCCCGTCCGCTCGGAGGACGGCCCCCTCAGGCACCGTTCGACCCTCCTGAGCGGCCGCACGGACCTTCAGCGCTGCCATCACGGAGGTGGCGATGTCGAGGACGACCGGCGGGTGCCGCCGCGCAGGGACCGCGTACGCCAACGGGTTCGTGCCGAAGACGGCCATCCGGCCGCCTGGCGGAGCGAGAAGGGGGGAGTAGTTGGTGCAGGCGAAGCCGATGAGGCCCGCCTCGGCCGCATGCCGTACGAACGGGGCCGCCACGAGCATCTGCCAGTCACGGACGACGGCGACAGCCATCCCTTGTCGCTCGCGGGCGCGTTCGACGCACCACTGCATCGCCTGCATCGGCGCGCCCGGCCCACAGCCCCGGTCTCCGTCGAGGAGCAGCGCAGTGTCGCTCTCGCGGAGCACGCGTACGCGCGGTCTCGGCTGCAGCGTGCCCTCGCGGTACAAGCGGACCAGGAGCTCGAGTGCCCCGATGCCGTGGTCAGGGTGCCCGCGAAGCTCGGAGTCCACGAGGAGCCCCGCCAGTCCTTCGGCGTCATTCGTGGCCAGGTCCAACCGCTCGAAAGCGGCTGTGAGACACGCCCGCAGGTCGTCGATCCCGAGGAGCCGTGTGCGTGCGTCTCCACCCTCGGTCATGTGTCTCCAGCTCGACACCAGGAACCCGACCACTGATCAACGACCGGTCCAAGTCTAGTCAGGCAGGTCCCTCGTTGACCTTGGACGAGGCCCGCTGACCTGGGCTCCAGACGTTCGGTGGGTGTCGGTGTCTGTCGTCGTCCCGCAGTGGTGCTTGGCCTATCTGTGGACCGGTTACCGTGCAGTGGCCCCGGCGAAGGAAGGAGCTCACATGGGGAGCACTGTGACGGTGGACATCTTCGTCTCGGTCGACGGCTGGGCTGGCTCGGAAGGATTACCGGGCTACTTCGGCTACCTGGGGCCAGAGCTCGAGGAATGGATCACGGCCGAGCTGGCCGTAGCGCAGCTCGTCGTCCTGGGTCGGCGGACGTACGAGGCCCTCGCCGGGCTCCCGAGCGAGGCGCGAGACGAGTCCTTGCGTCGGATGACAGAGCTGGACAAGGTCGTGTTCTCCCGCACGTTGGAGCAGGCGGAATGGCCCAACACGCGGATCTGCAAGGATCTCATCGCTGAGATCGAGCGGATGAAGACGGACGGCGACGTTCCCCTGCGCACCATCGGAAGCCTCTCCCTGGCTCGTCAGCTCACCGATGCCGGCTTGGTGGACCGACTGCGGTTGATGACCTTCCCCCTGCTCGCCGGAGACTCGGGGCGTGAGCCGTTCTTCGCGAACATGGCCTCCGCAGAGCTCGAGTTGGTCGATCACCGAGTCCTGGATGGCCGAGTGCTCCTCGTGGAGTACCGCCCGACCGGACGTGACATCCCGAGGGCCTGAGGCCAGCCGCTCCGGCGCGGTCACCCCACGCCATCCGCGGCTCGTTTCGGATGGGCCTTCCTGACAACGGCCATGGTGATCGGTCCCGCCACCAGAGAAGGGGCGGAGGTGCAGCCGTGTGCGGGTGCATGCGAGGTCGGCGGCACTCGTCGCGGTGGCCGTGTCATGTGCGGTGAGATGCATGAGCTCTGAGGAGGGCCGTGAGGCATCGGCCGGCCTCACCTCTCGCCCGAGCCACGAGAAGACCGCGGGAGCCGAGGATCGGTCGCCGCGCCCTTGATCGCGATGGAGATCTAGACCGGGGTGTCGTCCCACGGACACCCAAGAGGCGCTTCGGCGGCTCGGGGAGAGTCTGGTCGGTAGCCCGTTGCTGTCCTTCGCTGCGCCCGCCACCCCACCCAGGCGCTGTGCCGACAGGGGTGTATACAGATACCGCCCGAAAGCCGGATAAAAGGTGCAGGCGGGACCAAACTCGAGGAGGTCCGCGATGGACTGGCGAGAGCTCAGCGGGAGCCGGGTGCCCCGGCGGACACTACTCAAGTTCATGGGTGCGACCGCAGCCCTTGCGGCGGTGCCGGCCTGTCAGGCCCAGGATCAGGGCACCGAAGGGTCGGGAGACGTGGGGTCCCCGCAGCGGGGCGGCACGCTCAACGCGGGCTGGTTCCTCACCGAGTTCGAGAACCTCATGCCCCAGCTCATCGAGCTCGGCATCGAGATGGAGGCGGCCTGCAACATCTTCGACGGGCTCACCCGCTACACGGCGAGCTTCGATGTCGAGGGTGCCCTGGCCGAGTCCTGGGACGTCAGCGAGGACGGCCGAACGTACACGTTCCACCTGCGCCGTGGCGTCAAGTGGCACAACGGTGACGACTTCACCGCCGACGACGTCGTGTTCACGTACGACCTCGTGCGCGACCCGAAGTTCGGCTCCGCGCACATCAGCAAGGTCGAGCAGGTCAGCTCCGTCGAGGCGAAGGACGACCACACTGTCGTCTTCCAGCTCACGCAGCCGATGGGGCCCTTCCTCGGCATCGTGAGCAACTTCCCCGGCCGCGCGCTCACCCCGGTGAACCGTCGCGCGTACGAGCAGATGGGCCGCGGCGCGTACACGCAGAAGCCGATCGGCACCGGCCCGTTCCGGGTGAAGGAGCACACACGTGGCCAGCAGCTCGTGCTGGAGCGGTTCGAGGACTACTGGGACCCGAAGGTGCCCTACCTCGACTCCGTCATCATCAAGATGATCCCCGAGGCCTCCACGGTGAACTCGGCGCTTCAGTCCGGGGACATCGACTTCGTCAACCACCCGCCGGAGCAGTTCGTCTCAACTCTCAAGGACTCTGGGCAGTTCCGCCTCCCCCGCAAGCCGGGCCCGAACTGGCTCGGCGTGCTCATGAACTACGAGAACCCCGACGTGCCGGAGCTTCGTGACCCCAAGGTGCGACTGGCGCTGGCGAAGGCGATCGACCGGGAGACCCTCGCCGAGAAGGCGTACTTCGGCCTGGCCCTCCCCGCGTACGGGGTGCTCAACCCTGCGGTGTCCTGGGCGTACCGGCAGGACAAGCCGCGCACTCAGGGCTTCGACCTCGCCGAGGCCAAGCGGCTGCTCGCCGAGGCCGGCGCGACAGGGCTGGAACTCGAGCTGACGGGCCCGTCGGAGAGCCAGCGCGAGCTGGAGGTGCTCGCGGACATGCTCACCGAGGCGGGCCTGAAGATCAATCTGGACATCGTCGAGGAGACCGTCTACTTCACCCGCCGGGACGAGGGCAACTACCAGCTCATCCACTCGGGCAGTGTCACCGACTTCGACCCGGACGAGTCGACGTACCTCTTCTTCCACACCGGTGAGGACCTCAACAACTTCGGCTACTCCAGCCCGCAGGCCGACGAGCTGCTCGAGCAGGAGCGCCGCGCGATGGGCGAGGGCAAGCGGGCCGAGGTGCTGGGCCAGTTCGAGGACGTGGTCATCGAGGACGCCGCGGCTGCCTTCACCCTGCACCTGGAGGACTTGGCCGTGCTCGGCCCCAAGGTGCAGGGGTTCGAACACATCCCTGAGCTGAGGCCGTTGCACACGGTCTGGGTCACGCAGGGCTGACACGGCCGCTCCGTGGCCCTCTACGTCACCAAGCGCCTGGTCCATGCGCTCTTCGTGGTGTGGGCCGTGGCGACGGTCGTGTTCTTCATCGCGCACCTGATTCCCGGTGACCCCGTGCGCGCCATCCTCGGCCCCGAGTACAACGACCAGGCCGCCGAGAACGTCCGCGACCGACTGGGCCTCGACCAGCCGTTGGGTGCCCAGTACGTGGACTACCTGAAGGACACGGTCACGCTGGACCTGGGCACCTCGTTCTTCACCGACCAGCCCGTGGCCCAGGCGCTGGCCGACGCGTTCCCGCGCACGTTGAGCCTGACCGTCGTGGCGTTCGCGTTCGGCATCGCGCTCGCGCTCCCGCTCGGCATCATCGCCGCCGTCCGCCGCTACCGCTGGCAGGACTACGCCGCGAGCATCGTTGCCTTCCTCGGCATCAGCATGCCGTCGTTCTGGTTCGCCATCATCCTCATCCTCGTGTTCTCGGCGACCCTGGGGTGGTTCCCCGCGTTCGGCTACCAGCCGCTCAGCGCGGGCGTCGTACCGTGGTTCTCGTCCCTGGTGCTCCCCGCGGTGGCTCTCGGCACGCTGTACGCGGCCATCGTCACCCGCATCACCCGCGGCGCGCTGATCGACACGTTGGGGCAGCCCTACGTGCGCACGGCCCGGGCGAAGGGTGTGCGCGAGAGCGTGATCCTCGTCAAGCATGCGCTGCCGAACGCGCTGATCCCGATCGTGACCGTCGGCAGCATCCAGCTGGCGATCCTGCTCTCGGGCGCGGTGGTCGTCGAGACCGTGTTCGCGATCCAGGGTGTGGGGCGGCTGCTCGTCGGCGCGGTCATCAGCCGCGACTTCCCGCTCATCCAGGCCACGGTGCTGCTCATCAGCGTCGTGTTCGTGATCACCAGCCTCGTCACCGACCTGCTCTACGCGGTCATCAACCCACGCATCCGTCTCGCGGGTGGTGAGTGACGTGGCGAGCGACGTGGTATCCCCCCAGCAGGGCGTCTGGGGGCGGCTCAGACAGGACCGCAAGGCCCTCGTGAGCCTGGCGGTGCTCGGACTGCTCGCGCTCGTGGCAGTGATCGGGCCTGCGCTCGCACCTCACGACCCGCGCGCCCAGGACTTCGACATCCTCCAGGCCCCGTCGCTGTCCCACCTGATGGGTACCGACTCGCTCGGACGTGACGTGCTGAGCCGCGTGATCGCAGGGGCCCGCGTGTCCGCCATGGTGGGGCTCGGCGTGGCAATCGTCGGCATGGTCATCGGCGTGACGCTGGGGCTCATCGCGGGCTTCGCCGGAGGGAAGATCGATGACCTCATCAGCCGCTACGTCGACATCCAGTGGGCCTTCCCCGAGCTGATCCTGGCCATCGCCCTCATCAGCGTCTTCGGTATCGGGGTCGAGAAGGTCATCATCGCCATCGCGTTCGCGTACGTGGACGACTTTGCGCGGCTGGCACGGGCAGAGGCGTTGCGGCTGAAACAGGAGGAGTTCGTGCTCGCCGCCAGGGTGACCGGCATGACCTCGCGGCGCATCATCGTGAGCGAGATCCTGCCCAACGCCGTCGGGCCGCTCGTCGTGCAGGCCACGATCGCGGTCGGGCTGGGCATCCTCGGCGAGGCGACGCTGACGTTCCTCGGGCTGGGTGTGGAGCCGAGCACGCCCACATGGGGGCTGATCCTCGAGGAGAGCCGCGACTTCTTCCAGCAGGCGTGGTGGCTCGGTGTCTTTCCCGGCCTGGCCATCGTGGTGACCGTGCTGTCGCTCAACCTGTTCGGTGACTCCCTGCGAGACGCCATGGACGTCCGCGACACGGAGACGGGGTGAGGTCGCCGTGAGCCTGCTCGAGATCAGCGGACTGCACACCTGGTTCGACACGCCTGCAGGCGAGGTCAAGGCCGTCAACGGCGTGGACCTCACCCTGGAGGAGGGCGAGATCCTCGGGGTCGTCGGCGAGTCCGGGTCCGGCAAGACGATGCTCGCGATGAGCCTGCTCCGCCTGGTGCCCTCGCCGGGTCGCATCGTGGAGGGAAAGATCCGCTTCGGCGGCGAGAACCTCGTCGACCTCTCCGAGCAGCAGATGCGCGACGTGCGCGGGGGACGCATCGGCATGATCTTCCAGGACCCGATGACGAGCCTGAACCCCGTGCTGCGGGTCGGGGAGCAGATCGCCGAGTCCGTCCGGCTGCACCAGGACGTGGGCGAGAGCACTGCACTGTGGGCCGAGGCCACCCGCAAGTTCGCCCCGTTTCTGCACCGCAAGGGCAGGGCCTGGGAGCGCGCGGTGGAGATGCTCCGCCTCGTCGGCATCCCCGACGCCGAGCGTCGGGCGCGGCAGTTCCCGCACCAGTTCTCTGGCGGTATGCGGCAGCGCGTGATGATCGCCATGGCGCTGTCCTGTAACCCTGACCTGATCGTCGCTGACGAGCCGACGACCGCCCTCGATGTGACGATCCAGGCCGAGATCCTCGCGGAGCTGCGCAGGCTGGCACGGGAGACGGGCACTGCCGTGCTGCTCATCGCGCACGATCTCGGCGTGGTGAGCCAGGTCTGCGACCGTGTCGCGGTCATGTACGCGGGCAAGGTGTTCGAGGTCGCTCCCACCCGCGAGCTGCTCGACGATCCGCAGAACCCCTACACGCTGGCGCTGATGCGTAGTCTGCCCGACCTCGACGCCCCCAAGGCGAGCCTGGAGCCGATCGAGGGCACGGTGCCCGACCTCGTCGGGTGGGAGGGCGGCTGTCTGTTCCACCCGCGCTGCTCCGAGGCCGTCGACGACTGCCGGCGGGACGACCCGCACCTGGTCCCGCTGGCGCTCGACCACCTGTGCCGCTGTCTGCGGCGAGAGGCGACGGGGTCATGACGCTCACCGTCGAGAACCTCACGAAGCACTTCGTTGCGGGCGGCGTGCTCGAACGCATGTTCGGCGGGCGTGAGGTCGTCCGTGCCGTCGACGGCGTGAGCTTCACGGTCGAGCGCGGTCGGACCCTCGGCGTCGTCGGCGAGTCGGGCTGCGGCAAGACCACGCTGGCACGTGTCGTCGCCCATCTGTACCGGCCGACCAGCGGGCGTGTGCTCTTCGACGGTCACGACATCACCGCCTTGGGTGACAGGGAGTTCCGACGGCTGCGGCGGCGCATCCAGATGGTGTTCCAGGACCCGCTCGGCAGCCTGAACCCGCGTCGCACAGTCGGGCGGATCGTGGAGACGCCCCTGCGAGTACACGGGCTGGACGGCGACCGTCGTCGCCGCACCGAGGACGTGCTGCGCGCAGTGGGCCTCGACCCGGGCCGCTTCGCGGACCGGTACCCGCACCAGCTCTCCGGTGGGCAGGCCCAGCGGGTCGCGATCGCACGAGCGCTGGTGCTCGACCCCGAACTGATCGTCGCCGACGAGCCGGTGAGCGCACTCGACGTCAGCGTGCAGGCACAGATCATCAACCTGATGCAGCGCCTGCAGGCAGAGCGCGGCCTCACGTACGTCTTCATCAGCCACGACCTATCGGTGGTGCGTCATCTCACCGACGACGTACTGGTCATGTACCTGGGCAAGGCCGTGGAGCAGGCGCCGACCGAACAGCTGTTCGCCAATCCGCACCACCCGTACACGGAAGCGCTGCTACGCGCGGTGCCGCGGACTCACGGTCGGAACGAGCCCGTACGGCTGGCGGGACACCCGCCCAGCCCATCGAACCCGCCCGCGGGGTGCCCTTTCCACACCCGCTGCCACGCGAAGATCGGCGAGGTGTGCGAGCAGCACCAGCCGCGGACCGTGGATGTGCTGCCAGGTCACGAGGTGACCTGCCACCTGCACACCGAAACCCGCGGTGCCGTGCACGTCGACTAGAAGTCTCACCGGGTCGTGTGGGGCCAGTCGTGTTTGTGGCGTACTGGAGTGTCGGTTTCATGCCCAGGGCGTCAGTCGCGTCTGTCCAGTGGTGTGTCCGGCTGTCGTCGCCGTTCGCCGTCGGCTTTGGCCCGTTCGCGGGAGGCTTGTTCGCGGGAGGCCCGATCCCGCGCGCGGATCATCATCTCGGGCCAGTGCGGCTCGGTACAGACGGCTCGGTCACGGGCGGCCAGGTCGCGATCTCGACCGCTCATGGCCCGGTCGGCAGCCGAGAGGGAGCGGTCGCGTCGCGCGTTCTCGGTGTCATCGGGCCGCCGCTCGGCCTGCTCGTCGCGCGACTCAGCGTCTCGGTCACGTGCCTCTGCGGCGCGGTCTCGGCGGTCCGCCTCATGGACGAGCTGCCCCAGCACTTCGGCCTGCTCGGCGACCCGATGATCGCGCGCATCGGCCTCGCGCTCCCGCGCGTCCGCGATCTGCTGGCGCTCGTCGGCGACCCGCTCGCGCTCGTCGGCGACCCGATCACGCTCGTCGGCGATTAAGCCACGCTCTGCTGCGATCCACTCGCGCTCGTCCCCGGCGATCTGACGATCGACACTCATGCGATCTCACTTCTGCGAGGTCGGCCACCCCTTGGCCCCCGTCCCGCTTCCGCCCAGTATGGGCCCCGTCGTGGTTCCCAGTCACGTACGGCTCAGCGTGTTACGGAACGGAGCCGCATGTCATCGCAGCGAAGTGGGTGGTGAACGGCGCGGGAACTCATGGCCAGGAGGGGACATCGGAGTTTTGTTCGGTGCGGGTGGTGGCACAACGAGAACGTCGCAACAGCAAGGGTGCTTCCGAGCAGGTGGCAAGAATGCGGCCCCGTGGCCGAGACACTTCGGCTCCCCGCGGATCTCCGGGCCCCCGCGCAGGCACGGCGGTGGGTGGTCAATCTCTGCACGCTCTGGTCCTGCAAGGACATCGAGCACACCGCGGCCCTGCTCGTCAGCGAGCTCGTCACCAATGCGATCCTGCACGCGCACAGCGCCACCACCCTGTCCGCATCCTTCAATCGGCCCCGCCTGTCGGTCGCTGTGCACGACGAGCAGCCGGGGCAGTTGGCCTACCCCTCCCCGGGCGAGGGGCACGAGGCGGGGCGTGGGCTCTTCATGGTCCGCGCCTTCGCCGCCGAGTTCGGTGTCAGTAGTGACGCCACCGGCAAGACCGTCTGGTTCGTCCTGATCGCCCCGCCGCGTCCCTCGCCGCGGCCACCGCCCGCGGTGGAGCGCGGCGCAGACCCTCGACCGGACCGCGACGACGAAGAGCAAACCCATCCAGGAGCGACGGACCTGCTGACCTGATCGGGCCAGAACACCAACCGGTGACACGGTCCAAGTACGTCGTTGTCACTCAGGTAGCACCAGAGGCCACCCCCGAGGATGGGAAGTGGCCTCTGACCTGCGTCGGGGTGGCGGGATTTGAACCCACGACCTCTTCGTCCCGAACGAAGCGCGCTGCCAAGCTGCGCTACACCCCGCAGTGCGGGACGAGTCTAACCGAGCCTGCCGCCGGCACGAAAACACGTTGAGGACCTGGACGTACGCCTCAGCCGGCGGGGACCAGCGTGAGCAGGGAGGCCTCCGGCGGGCAGGCGAACCGCACCGGGGCGTACGGCGAGGTGCCGAGCCCCGCCGAGACGTGCAGCCAGGCCGGGCCGTACGCGGACAGGCCCCGCGCCCGTGCCCGGTCGATCCCGCAGTTCGTTACCAGCGCCCCGTAGAGCGGCACCCGGAGCTGGCCGCCGTGGGTGTGGCCCGCGAGGACGAGCGGGAACCCGTCGGCGGCGAACTTGTCGAGCACCCGCGGCTCGGGGGAGTGCAGCACGCCGAGGGAGAAGTCCGACGAGGGGTCCGGCGGGCCGCTGACCAGGTCGTACCGGTCGAGCTCGAGGTGCGGGTCGTCCACGCCGACCAGCTCGATCTCGCGGCCGTCGACCTTGAGGCGCCCACGCGCGTTGGTGAGATCGGCCCAGCCCGCGGCCCGCATGCCGTCGCGGAGGTCCTGCCAGGGGAGCATCGGGCCGTGGACGCGCTTGCCGTCGTCCGGCAACAGGTACTTGGCCGGGTTCTTGAACACCGGCTCGTACAGGTCGTTCGACCCGAGGACGAACGCGCCCGGGCGGTCCAGCAGCGGCCCCACCGCCTCGAGGAACGCGGGCACGGCCTCCTGGTGCGCAATGGAGTCGCCGGTGTTGACCACGAGGTCGGGCTCGAGCGCGGCCAGGGACCGGATCCACTCACGCTTGCGGGCCTGGCCCGGCGTGAGGTGCGCGTCCGAGATCTGCAGCACCCGCAGCGGCCGCGCACCACGCGGCAGCACAGGGATCTCGACACGGCGCAGGACGAAGGCGTTGCGCTCCAGCCCGGCGGCGTAGCCGATACCGGCGACGGCCGCGCCGGCCAGGGCGAGCGGGACAGCGACTCGGGGACGCATCCGTCCATGCTGACAGACTGGACGCATGACCACGCTCAAAGATCGTCTCCAGCAGGACCTCTCCGCCGCGATCAAGCAGCGGGACGAGCTGCGGGCGTCATCCCTCCGGATGGCGCTGACGGCGATCAGGACCGAAGAGGTCTCGGGCAAGCAGGCCAGGGAGCTCTCGGACGAGGACGTGGTGACCGTGCTGCGCCGCGAGGTCAAGAAGCGGCGGGAGGCCGCGGAGGCCTTCAGCGGCGGCGGGCGCGCCGAGAGCGCGGAGCGGGAGCGCGCCGAGAGCGGCGTGCTCGAGTCCTACCTGCCGGCGCAGATGGCGGACGACGAGCTGGCCGCGCTTGTCGCGGAGGCGATCAAGGACGCGGGGACGGTCGCCCCGAACGCCATGGGAGCGGTGATGAAGATCGTGAACCCCAAGGTCGCCGGCCGGGCCGAGGGTGGCCGGGTCGCCACTGAGGTGCGCCGCCAGCTTGCCGCCGGGTGAGCCGGAGGCCCGATCGAAGCCACCCCTGAGCCGAAACCCGAGGCCCACGGGAGGGCCGACCCGAGGCCCACCGGAGCGCAGACTCAGCCGACGTCCTCCGCCGTCGATGATGGCGAGGGTTCGTTGGGCTCCGTCGGAAACAGGGTCGGCGTGGCCATGTTGCCCTGGCCCTGGCCCTGCCCCGGGCGCCCGGGTCCATCCGGCTTGTCGGGCCGGTCCGGCTTGTCGGGAGGGTCGCTCGGCTGTTCCCCGGACGAGGTCAACCCGTTGCTGAGGTAGATCTGTACGGTGCTGCCGCTCGCCACCTCCGCGCCGGCGCCGGGCGAGGTCTGCACGGCCTGGCCCTCTGGCACGGACGAGTACAGCCGCACCTGCGAGATCTGCGGCACGAGGCCCACGTCCTCGATGCGCGCCTCGGCCGACTCGGGGCTCAGACCCCGGACGTCCGGCACCGCGATCTTGTCGCCGCGCAGGAACGAGGGGTCGATACCGGCGAACCCGGTGGCCGGGACGCCGCTGAGCGCCCCCCGCATCGCCTCGGCCCACATCGGCCCGGGCAGGCAGCCGCCGCACAGCGACCCGTACGCGACGCCGCCGATCGTGCGGTTGTCCAGCGAGATCGACCCCCTGGGGTGGCCCACCCAGACGGCAGCGGCGAGGTCCGGCGTGTAGCCGGCGAACCAGACCGCGACCGTGTTGTTCGTCGTGCCGGTCTTGCCGGCGGCGGGCCGGCCGATCGTCATCCGGGCGCCCGTACGGTTCGGGTCGGGGCCGTCGATGTTGTCGGCGAGGACGTCGTTGACCGCGTCCGCGACCTTCTTGGTCACCACCTGGCGGCAGGTGGGCTTCGGCACCTCGAGCGCGTTGCCCTCGCGGTCGACCACCTTCGTGATCGCGGTCGAGTCGCAGTGCTTGCCGCGGGCGGCGAACGTCGCGTACGACTCGGCCATCGCGAGCGGTGTCACCTCGCCGCCGCCGCCGAGGACGAACGAGGGGTAGTGCGGCAGCTTGCCCCCGGTGGCCCGTCGCATGCCCATCTTGGTGGCGAGGTTCACGGGGTCGCACAACCCGGTGCGCTGCTCGAGCTGGACGAAGTACGTGTTCACCGACCGCCACGCCGCGGTGCGCATATCGATCGAGCCGTACGAGCTGTTGTCGTAGTTGCCCACCTCGTACGGGGCCAGAGACCGGTTGGAGCCGCACTCGGTGAAGCCGTCGAGGCGGATGTCCGCCGGCGCGCTGAACCGTAGCGAGAGCGGGATGCCCTGCTTGAGCGCGGCTGCCATGACGAACACCTTGAACGTCGACCCGGCCTGGAACCCTGCCGAGCCGCCGTGGGCGCGGTCGACCGCGTAGTTGATGAACGTGTTGCCCCGGCCTTCGCCGTAGCCCCGGTTCTGCGCCATCGCCCGGATGCGGCCGGTGCCGGGCTCGACCATGGCGATCGCACCGCCGACCTCGTCACGGCGGTTCATGTAGTGCCTGACGGCCCGCTGCGCCGACTTCTGCGCCTTGCGCGAGAGCGTGGTGTGGATGGTGAGCCCGCCCCGGTAGAGCAGTTCGCGGCGGGCCTCCCTGGTCGGGCCGAACGCGGGTTCGTTCTCGACGAGCGAGTACACGTAGTCGCAGAAGAACGGGGCCGAGGCGCGGCTGCACCCGTTACCGAGGCCGGACGGGTGGAGCCCCAGGCCCCGCTCCTTCGCCTTGTCGGCCTCGGCCTGGGTGATGTCGCCGACCTGGGCCATCCGGTCGAGGACGACGTTGCGCCGGGCGAGCGCCGTGTCCGGGTCACGGATCGGGTCGTAGGTGCCGGGGGCCCGCACCATGCCGGCGAGCAGCGCTGCCTCGTGCAGGTCCAGGCCGGCCGCGTGCGTGCTGAAGAAGTGCCGGGACGCCGCCTCGACGCCGTACGCCCCGTCGCCGAAGTACGCGATGTTGAGGTAGCGCCCCAGGATCTCGTCCTTGGTCAGCTGCTTCTCCAGGCCGATCGCGTACCGCAGCTCCTGCATCTTGCGCTGGACGCTCTGCTCGCGGGCTGCGGCGATCTCCTCCTCGGTGCGGGCGTTCTCGACCAGCACGTTCTTCACGTACTG
This sequence comes from Actinomycetes bacterium, assembly GCA_050743265.1. Taxonomy (GTDB): domain Bacteria; phylum Actinomycetota; class Actinomycetes; order JBOGEN01; family JBOGEN01; genus JBOGEN01. The sequence continues at coordinate 8,257 of JBOGEN010000221.1, read as the reverse complement.
CTGGGTCAGCGTGGAGCCGCCCTGCTGGACGTCGCCCGCCTGGGTGTTGCGCATGAGCGCGCGCAGGGTGCCCTTGAGGTCGAGCCCGTTGTGCTCGTAGAAGCGGGAGTCCTCGATCGCCAGGATGGACTCGCGCATCACCGGGGCGATCCGCTCGAAGGGGACGAGGACCCGGTTCTCCGAGTAGAACGTGGCCAGGGTCGAGCCGTCGGCGGCGAGGATGCGGCTGCGCTCGGGCAGCGGCGGTGTCCGCAGTTCTGCCGGAAGTGACTCAAAGTGATCGGACCCCGTGCGGGCCGCGTACCCCAGGCCACCCGCGACGGGGAGCACCAGCCCGGCCACGAGGACGCCCGCAAGGACCGATATGACCAGGAAGAGCACGACCTGGCTCGCGGCCCCGCCGTCGGGCCGGGACGTGTGCGGCATGGGGCAAGGGTACGCAGGGCGTGCGACTAGCGCTGCCACGGTGCCGCGGGTAACGTCCCTGACCTGGGCTTCTCTCGTTGGAGTGCGGCCGTCTGGGGGGCGCGTAGTCCTTTCGGACCACCGCAGATTCCCCCCAACGGGGCCTGTTGCGCCCATCGTCCATTTCCGTACGTTCCCCATGCGGCTCTCACCGGCTGCGACGGTGATTCCTCAGAGCGTAAGGAAGCCCCATGGCCTGGACGACCGACTGGACCTCTCGCGCAGCGTGCCGTCAGGGGGACCCCGATGCGCTCTTCGTCCAGGGCGCGGCTCAGAACCGCGCGAAGGCCGTCTGCCTGGGCTGCCCCGTCCGCACCGAGTGCCTGGCGGACGCGCTCGACAACCGCGTCGAGTTCGGCGTCTGGGGCGGGATGACGGAGCGTGAGCGCCGTGCGCTGCTGCGACGCCGCCCGAACGTCACCTCGTGGCGCCGCCTCCTCGAGACCGCGCGCGACACCTACGAGCGCGCCGACCACACGCGTCCCGAGACCCCGCTGTCCGTCGCGGGCTGACCCGCGTCGCACACCCTCACCGCTTGGCGGTGACCGTGGCGTGACGTGGGGCTGGGCGGCCCGTGGAGGGGACGAGCCGCCCAACCCCACGTCCGACATGACAGAGCCCGGCCGACACCACACGGCGGCCGGGCTCCGTCAGTTCGACAGCTCTCTCGTCTCCCGTGGTAGGCCTGCGCTGCCGTCCCGTGAGCTCGTCAGCCCGTGAGCTCTGTCATCTCGCGAGGTCGGCCGCCACCTCGCGCAGCCCGCCCAGGTCGTGGACGTCCTCCGCGCGCGCTCCGATCCGCCCGACCGGCACGTGCGGGTGGGCCACGCTGAAGCGCTCTGCGAGGTGGTCCTCCCGGGCGACGAGGGCGACCCGGTCGGCGTGCAGCCGCAGCAGCGCGGTGGTGAGAGCGTGCTCCGGGTCGTCCAGCCGCTCCGCCGCGGCGACGCTGCGCTCCTCGGACAGCCGGTCCGCGTAGCTGTGGTGCACCCGGTTCAGCACCAGTCCGGCCAACGGCATGCGCTCCCCGCCCAGACGCTCGACGAAGTACGCCGCCTCGCGCAGCGCGTCCGGCTCGGGGGCGGCTACGACGAGGAACGCGGTGCCCGACGCGGACAGCAGGCGGTACGTGGCGTCCGCCCGCTCCCTGAACCCGCCGAACATCGTGTCGAAGGCGGCCACGAACGTGGACACGTCGCGCAGCACGTTCGCCCCGAGGATCTTCGTGAGCGCGCCCGTGAACATGCCCATCCCGGCGCTGAGCACCTTGACGTACGCCCGGCCGCCCTTGCGCGCCGGTGCCGAGAGCAGACGGATGAGCCGGCCGTCGAGGAACGTGCCCAGCCGCTCCGGGGCGTCGAGGAAGTCCAGCGCGGAGCGGGACGGCGGGGTGTCCACGACGATGAGGTCCCACTCGTCCGCGGCGCGGAGCTGGCCGAGCTTCTCCATCGCCATGTACTCCTGCGTGCCCGAGAAGGACGATGACAGCGACTGGTAGAAGGGGTTGTCGAGGATCTGGCGTGCCCGGACGGGGTCCGCGTGCGCGAGGACGACCTCGTCGAACGTCCTCTTCATGTCGAGCATCATCGCGTGCAGCGAGCCACCGGCAGCCGTGCCGACTCCCCGTACGGCCCGGGGGGTGTTGTCGAGCTCGGTGAGCCCGAGCGACTGGGCGAGCCGACGGGCCGGGTCGATCGTGAGCACGACGGCGTGGCGTCCCCGCTCGGCGGCCCGGAGCGCCAGTGCGGCGGCGGTCGTGGTCTTGCCCACCCCGCCGGAGCCACAGCAGACGACGATGCGGGTCTCCGGGTCGTCGAGCATCTCGTCGGTCGCGAGCGCCGAGGGTCCCCGGCGTGCGGTGCGGCGCGCACCCGCGCCCGGACGGCCGGCCGCGGCCGTGCTCATGCCATCCCCTGGCGCTGCAGGTCGTCGGCGAGGCGGTAGAGCCCGCCCAGGTCGACGCCGTACGGCAGCGCCTCCAGGTCGTACGAGGGGAGCTTGAGGGCCTTGAGGCGTCGCCGCTCCCGGCGCTCCAGGGCGACCCGGGCGGCATGCTCCTCGGCCTCGCGGAGCAGCCCGGCGACCGTAGGGTCGTCGTCCTCGCCGGTGACGTCGACGCCGGCCGCCTTGAGCCCCGTGGCGACGGCGGACGCGTCCAGCGTGCCCTTGGCGGCGGCGGCGAGCGCGCTGCGGTCGAGCAGCGGTGGCCGCACCATGTTCACCACCACGCCGCCGACGGGCAGGCCGGACGCGGCGAGCTCGGCCGTCGCGTCCGTGGTCTCCTGCACCGGCATCTCCTCGAGCAGCGTGACCACGTGCACCGCGGTGCGAGGGGACCGCAGAAGCCGCATGATCGACTCGGCCTGCCCGTGGATCGGGCCCACCTTGGCCAGCCCGGCCACCTCCGCGTTCACGTTGAGGAACCGGGTGATGCGCCCGGTCGGCGGCGCGTCCAGGACGACGGCGTCGTACCAGGGTGTCTCGCCGCGGCGGCGTCGTACGGCCTCGTACACCTTGCCGGTCAGCAGCACGTCGCGCAGCCCGGGGGCGATGGTGGTGGCGAACTCCACCGCGCCCAGGCGCTGCAGGCCCTTCCCGGCACGGCCGAGCCGGTAGTAGAGGTCGAGGTACTCGAAGAAGGCCTGCTCCGGGTCGACGGGCAGGGCGTACACGTCGCCGCCGTCGGGTGCCACGGCGACCTTGCGCTCGGCGTACGGCAGCGGCGGGCTGTCGAAGAGCCGGGCGAACCCCTGTCGGGCCTCGACCTCGACCAGCAGCGTCCGCCGCCCACCCGAGGCCAGCGCGAGCGCGAGCGCCGCCGCCACGGTCGTCTTGCCGGTCCCGCCCTTGCCGGTGACGACGTGCAGCCGTACGCCCTCCCAGTCGGTGTCGCGCGCTTCCACGAGCGGCGAGCGTACGCGACGCGGGGCGGCGGTCACGCGGCCCCGCCCGCGTCCCGGGCATCCATGACCTGCGCACTTCCGTACCAAAGCCCTGTCCAGTGACACAGGTCACTGCTGCGGGACGCCGTGAGCCCCAGGCATCGCGTCGGCGTGACCGTCGAAACCAGGACGCGAGGTAGCATCGCGCTGTGCCCGAGTCAGCGCCGACCGCCCGTCCCCGGTCGCTGATCCTCACGGTCTATGGCGCGTTCCTGCGCGAGCTCGGCGGCTGGGTGGCCATCGCCGACCTCATCACCCTGCTGCAGGCGCTGGACGTCGACGGCCAGGCGGTGCGCTCGTCCATCTCGCGGCTCAAGCGTCGCGGCGCGCTCGAGGCCGACAGGCGTGACGGGGCCACCGGGTACGCGCTGTCTGCGGAGGCGCAGGCGATCTTCGCCGAGGGGGACCGGCGCATCTTCGGCCGGTCCGGCCCCGCCGAGGTCGACGCGGGCTGGGTGCTCGCGGTGTTCAGCGTGCCCGAGGCGGAGCGGGAGAAGCGGCACGTGCTGCGCTCCCGGCTCACCTGGCTCGGGTACGGCAACACCGCCGCCGGCGTGTGGGTCGCGCCCGCGCACCTGCTCGACGACACCCGCGCGACCCTGCGCCGCCTCGACCTCGACTCCTACGTCCACCTCTTCCGCGCCGAGTACGCCGGCTTCGCCGCCATGCGGGACGCGGTCCGCCAGTGGTGGGACCTCGACGCGCTGCAGCGCATGTACGGGCAGTTCGTCGACGCGTACGGGCCGGTGCTGCACACCTGGCAGGACGGCGGCGACCCGCGCCGGGCCTTCCGCGACTACGCGCTCGCGCTCACCGAGTGGCGGCGGCTGCCGTTCCTCGACCCGGGCCTGCCCGGCGAGCTGCTGCCCGAGCCGTGGGCCGGCACCGCGGCCGCCGAGGTCTTCCAGGGGCTCCGCGCGCGCCTGTGGGCCCCGGGGATGCGCCACGTCCAGGACGTGACCGGCCTGAAGGCGGGGCCGCGGTGAGGCGCTAGTACGACCGGGAGGGGGCCCAGGCCCCGTGCACGCTCCGCAGCACGTCGGTGACCTCGCCCACGGTGGCGTACGCCGTCACGGCCTCGACGCAGGCGGGTACCACGTTCTCGCCGGCGCTCGCGGCCCGCTCCAGACCCTGCAGGGCGCGGGAGACCGCGTCCGGGTCTCGGCTCTCCCGTACGCGGGCGACGGACGCGGCCTGCTGCGCCTCGGCGTCCGGGTCGACCGCGAACACCTCGAGCGGCGGGCTCGGCGACGGGTAGCGGTTGACTCCGACCACGGCCCGCTCGCCGGACTCGACCTGCTGGGCGAGCGCGTACGCCGCGTCGGAGAGCTCCCGGGCGAACCAGCCGGACTCGATGCACGCGAGCGCCCCGCCGCGGGCGTCGATGTCGGCGAGCAGGGTGGCGATCTCGCGTTCGAGCTCGTCGGTCAGGGACTCCACCGCGTACGACCCGGCCAGGGGGTCGACGGTCTCGGTGAGGCCCGTCTCGAACGCCACGACCTGCTGGGTGCGCAGCGCGAGCGTCGCCGCCTCCTCGGTGGGCACGCCGAGCGCCTCGTCGTACGCGCACACGTGCATCGTCTGCACGCCCGCCATCGCCGCTGTCGTCGCCTCGACGGACGTCCGGACCACGTTGTTCATCGGCTGCTGCGCGGTGAGGGTGGAGCCGGCTGTGAAGACGAAGATGCGCAGCTGCATCGAGCGCGGGTCCGCCGCGCTGTAGCGCTCCTTGAGCATCCGGGCCCACACCCGCCGGGCGGCACGGAACTTGGCCACCTCGGGCAGCACGTCCATCGTCGTGGCGAGGAACGTGAACAGCGACGGGGCCACGTCGTCCACGGACAGCCCGCGCCGGACGCACTCGTCGAGGTACGCCCGGGCGTTGGCGAACGTGAACGCGATCTCCTGCACGGCGTCCGAGCCGGACTCGCGGACGTGGTAGCCGCTCACCGCCAGCGGCACCCACCGGGGGAGGTGCCGTGCCGCGTACTCGACCGTGTCGACCGCCAGCCGCAGGGACGCCTCCGGCGGGTAGATCTGGGTGCCCCGGGCGATGAACTCCTTGAGCACGTCGTTCTGGATGAACAGGCCGAACTCGTTGGGGTCGACGCCGCGCTTCTCGGCGAGGGCCACGAAGAAGGAGGTCCAGAGGTAGCCGATCGCGTTCGCCGTCGTGCGGACCTGGGTGACCCCCTCGAGCGGGATGCCGTCCATGAGCGTCTCGACGTCGGCCAGCGAGTCGATCGCCACCCCGACGCGGCCGACCTCGCCAACCGCCCGGGGGTCATCGGAGTCGAGGCCCATCTGGGTCGGCAGGTCCATGGCGACGGAGAACCCGGTGACGCCCGCGTCGAGCAGCGCATGGAACCGCCGGTTCGTCGACTCGGCGGTGCCGAAGCCCGCGTACTGCCCCATGACCCAGGGCTTCGGCTCGGCGGAGATGCCCCGCGTGTACGGGAACTCGCCGGGGTGCTCGGCGCCGGCCGGCGCGTAGTCCGGACGCAGGCGCGGCTGCCACGGCTGCCGGGTCACGCCGACTCCCCGTGTCGTGCGGCGCCCTGTGGCCGGTCACCCGGAGCCTCGTCTCGCAGGCGCTCCCGCAGGACCGTCTTCGCGATCTTGCCGGTCGCGTTCAGCGGGAACGCGTCCACGCGGCGGACGTCCTTCGGCTTCTTGTACGAGGCGAGCCGCGTGGCGCAGTGCGCGAGCACGTCCTCGGCGGACACGGACGCGCCGTCCGCGGCGGTGTAGAGGGCGGTGACGCGCTGGCCCCAGTCGGGGTCGTCCATGCCGACGACCGCGACCTCGGCCACGCCCGGCACCTCGGCGATCACGTCCTCGACCTCCCGTGGGTAGATGTTGTACCCCCCGGAGATGATCATGTCGCCCTTGCGGTCGACCAGCCAGAGCCGTCCGGACGCGTCGAGGCGTCCCAGGTCGCCGGTGTGCAGCCAGCCGTCGACCACGCTCTTGCCGAGGTCGTCGCGCTCGCCGGCTCGCCAGTAGCCGCGCATCACGTGGTCGCCGCGAGTGACGACCTCCCCGACCTCGCCCGGCGGCAGCGGGACGCCCAGGTCGTCCCGCACCGCGATCTCCACGCCGAGGGCGGGACGTCCGGCGGAGGTGAGCAGGTCCGGACTGTCGAACAGGCCTCGTGCGTGGTCCTCGGCATCCAGCAGGGTCACCGGCGGGATGGCCTCCACGAGCCCGTAGTACTGGACGAGGTGCGGGGTCAGCCGGTCGTACGCCTGGCGCATCTGCTCGACCGGCATCGGCGCGCCCGCGTACCCGAGCATCTTCAGCCCGGCCGTCGCGCCGCGGTCGACCTCGGGCAGGGCGAGCAGCCGGGCGACCATCGTCGGCACCATCGCCGCGTGGGTGACGCCGCGGTGCCGGACGGCGTCGAGGAACTCCTCGGCGTCCCAGCGGGGCATCACGAGCTGCCTTGCCCCGGCGACCAAGAAGGGCAGCAGGAACAGCCCACTCGTGTGCGTGACCGGGCCGGCGTGCGCGTACACGTCCGTGGCGGTCGGGGGGCCGCCGAGCACGTCGGTCGTCATGTTCACGACGGACGCGAACCAGTTGCGGTGCGTGCGCTGGGCGCCTTTGGGGTAGCCGGTGGTGCCGGACGAGTAGTGCAGGCCGCACAGCGCGGTGTCGTCCAGTGCGGGCAGCGGCCCGGACGAGGATGCCTCGACCAGCCGGTGCAGCGGCGTCCCCCCAGCGCCACCCGTGTCACCGGCACCGACCGCGACCACGCGGCTCGCTCCCACCCCGTCCCGCAGCGCCTCGGTCGCGTCGGCGAACCGCGCGTCGTACACGAGGGCGGCCGCCCCGGAGTCGTCCGCGATGCGGGCCCAGTCGTCGGGGTGCAGGCGGTGGTTGAGCGCGACCCGGACGAGCCCGGCCGCCCGGATCGCGAGGTCCGTCTCGACGGACGTGAGCGAGTTCGTCTGCAGGTCGAGGAGGCGGTCGCCAGGCTGCAGCCCCAGCCCCTGCAGGCCCCGCGCGATGCGGGTGACCCGGTCGCCGAGCTCGGCGAACGTACGCAGGCCCTCCGGGCCCTCCAGCGCCACCCGGTCGGCGAAGCGGTGGGCCGCACGCTGGACGAGCTGTCCGACGTCCATGCTCATCCGCCTTCCATGCCGAGGAGCCTCCGCTGTCTCAGGCCGCACCGGGGGGCACGGGTGGCGCGACGTACGCGGCGTCGAGCACGAGGACACCGTCGGCGCGGACGAGGACGGGGTTGAGGTCCAGCTCGTACCCCTCGGGCCAGCCGGTCACGAGGTCGGAGACGGCGCCGAGCAGGCGGACGAGGGCGTCCTCGTCCAGCGCGGGCCGGCCCCGGACACCGCGCAGCAGTACGGCACCGCGCAGGTCGTCCACCATCGTGCGAGCCTCGTCCGCGTCGACGGGGAGCAGGCGGAACACCGCGTCGTCGACGGCCTCGGTGAGCACGCCGCCGGTCGCCAGCGTCAGCACCGGGCCGAGCGGCGACGACGCGACCCCCACGAGCACCTCCGCCCCGCCCGTGGCCATCTCCTCGACGAGCACCGCGCCGCCGAGCCGGGAGCACCGGTCGTACGCCTCGGCCGCGCCCTCTGGGGTCACGTCGAGCACGACCCCACCCACGTCGGTCTTGTGCAGCAGCCCGGGGACGACGGCCTTGACCACGGCACGGCCCCCGACGTCGCGGACGGCGACCTCGGCGTCCGCCCCGTTGTGGGCCAGGCGGCCCGCGGGGACCGGCACGCCGAACCGCGCCAGCAGCGCCTTGAGGTCCACCTCGGACGCGTCTCGGCCCGGGGCTGGGGCACCAGGTGCAGCCACGTCCGGGCCGGGCCCCGCCG
>JBOGEN010000220.1:0-47855 GCA_050743265.1 Actinomycetes bacterium | reverse complement strand
GCTGCAGGCTGCTCGCCGCCTGCGCGCGGCGTTGCGCCGCCCCCGCCCGGGCCAGCTCGGCCTCGCGGTCCCCGACGGCGCGACGCAGGGCGGCGTACTCGGCGAAGTCGCCGGCCTCGCACGTCATCGCCTCGAGGTAGCCGTCGAGCGCCTCCTCGTTGCGGCGGACCTGCCGGGCGAGCCCGACCACGGCCCGGTCGGCCTGGAACTGCGCGAACGAGGACTCGAGCAGTGCGGTCGCCCGTTCGCGTCCCACCTGGCCGACGAGGTTGACGGCCATGTTGTACGAGGGGCGGAACGACGAGTGCAGCGGGTACGTCCGCGTGCTGGCGAGCCCGCCGACCGCCTTCGGGTCCAGGCCCGGCTGCCCCAGGACGACGGCGTGGCCTTCGACGTCGATGCCGCGCCGTCCGGCGCGCCCGGTGAGCTGGGTGTACTCGCCGGGCGTGAGGTCGGCGTGCGTCTCGCCGTTCCACTTCGACAGCCGCTCGAGGACCACGGTGCGCGCGGGCATGTTGATGCCGAGCGAGAGCGTCTCCGTGGCGAAGACGGCCTTGACGAGGCCCTGGACGAACAGCTCCTCGACGACCTCCTTGAACGTGGGCAGCATGCCCGCGTGGTGGGCGGCCAGGCCGCGCTCGAGCCCGGCGAGCCACTCGTGGTAGCCGAGGACGGCGAGGTCGTGCTCCGGCAGCGCGGCGCAGCGTGCCTCGGCGTGGGCACGGATCGCGTCCCGCTCGGCGGGGGTGGTGAGCCGCATCCCCGCGTACAGGCACTGCAGGACGGCGGCGTCGCAGCCGGCCCGGCTGAAGATGAACGTGATGGCGGGCAGCAGGTCGGCGGCGGCCAGCCGGTCGATGACCTCGACCCGGTCGGGCCGGCGGAGGCGCCGTGGGCGCTGCCGGCCGCGGGCCGACCGCTTGTCCCCGCCCCGTCCGCGGCTGGTGTCGTCGCGGGCCAGGCGGACGAGCTCGGGGTTGACCTGCTTCGTGCCCTCGTCGACGAACAGGTCGACCAGGCGACCGCCGACGGCGACGTGCTGCCAGAGCGGGACGGGACGGTGCTCGGACACGACGACCTCGACGTCGCCGCGGACGGTGACGAGCCAGTCGGCGAACTCCTCCGCGTTGGACACGGTCGCGGACAGGCAGGCCAGGCTCACCGACTCCGGCAGGCCGATGATGACCTCCTCCCACACGGCGCCGCGGAACCTGTCGGAGAGGTAGTGCACCTCGTCCATGACGACGTGTCCGAGACCGCGCAGCGTGGGCGAGCCCGCGTAGAGCATGTTGCGCAGCACCTCGGTCGTCATGACGACGACGGGCGCCTCCCCGTTGACCGAGTTGTCGCCGGTGAGCAGGCCGACCTTGTGCTGCCCGTACCGGCGCACGAGGTCGGCGTACTTCTGGTTGGACAGGGCCTTGATCGGCGTCGTGTAGAAGCACTTCTGGCCACGGGCCAGGGCCAGGTGGACGGCGAACTCCCCGACCACGGTCTTGCCCGAGCCGGTGGGGGCGGCGACGAGCACGCCCTTGCCGTCGGCCAGGGCCTGGCAGGCGCGGACCTGGAAGTCGTCCAGGCCGAACGGGTAGAGGTCGGCAAACGAGGCCAGGTCCTCCCCTGCGCTGCGGCCGGCCCTGGCCTCCCGGCGGCGGGAGGCCGCGTAGCGCGCGGCGGGCGAGGACGGGCTGCCGGGTGCCATGCCCTAGAGGCTACGTGCCTCCCGCGCCCAGGACGGCCAGCGCACCGGGCATGATCGTGCAGGTGACCGGCAGGTCACCGAACCGCTCCCCGTCCGCGTAGGCCACCACGCCGGGCGAGTCGAGGCGCACCTCCGTGGCGCGGACGGCGGTGATCGCCCGGTGCGCGACGTGGGTGCCCCGGTAGACCTTGGGAAAGACCCGGATGAACTCCGGCGTCGAGACCGGCCCCACGACGGTCACCTCGAGCAGCCCGTCGTCCATGGACGCCGACGGGCAGACCCGCATCCCCCCGCCGTAGGAGGTGGCGTTGCCGACGGCGACGAGCATCGCCTTGGTCTCGATCGTCGTCCCGTCGAGAGTGAGGGTGAACGGCAGGGCCTTGAACACCCGCAGCTCGGCGAGGATCGCCACGTTGTACCGCTGACGTCCGCGGGGCCAGCGCATGCGGTTCGCCCGCTCGTTCACCTGCGAGTCGAAGCCCGCGCCGAGCACGCCCGCGTACCAGCGAGCCTCGTTGCCGTACGTGCAGCGCACCGCGTCGACCGCCCGGGTACGACCGGAGGCGACGAGGCCGGCGGCGGCGAGGGGGTCACGCAGCGGGAGGCCGAGCCCGCGGGCGATGTCGTTGCCCGAGCCGGCCGGGACGATGCCGAGCGGGACGGGCGTGCCGGCGACGGCCTGCAGGGCGAGGTTGACGAGCCCGTCCCCGCCGAGGGCGACCAGCGCGTCGGCCCCCTCCTCGACCGCCTGGCACGCCCGCCGGGTGGCGTCGCCCGCATCCGCTCCGGCAAGGACACGGACGTGCGCGCCGCTGGCACGCAGCCGGTCAGCGACGGGGGCGGTGGCCTTCGCGGCGCGGCCCGAGGCTGCGGTGGGGTTGACGAGCAGCGCGATCTTGGCGGGTGCAGGGGGCACGCCGGGACAACCTAGTGGGTGGCGGGCGTGTCGTCGTCGAGCCTGCTCGGTCGCGTGTCGACGGCGGAGGTCTCGTCGTCCCCGATCGCCTCGTAGTCAGGCTCGCCGGACATGCGTGCCCGCCGGCGGTCGACGAACCGGGCGACGAGGACCGACCCTTCGAAGAGGGCGACCATGGGCAGCCCCAGGCTGAGCATCGTCACCGGGTCGCCGGTCGGGGTGGCCACGGCGGCGAACACGAACACGGCGAAGACGATGACCGCGCGGCGGCGGCGCAACGAGGCGGCGCTCACCACGCCGGCCAGGTTGAGCATGACGATGAACACGGGCAGCTCGAACGCGAGCCCGAACGCGAGCGTGAGCCTGATGACGAACGACAGATACCCGTCGACTTGGACGAAGTTGCTCACGTCGGTGGGTGTGAACCCGATGAGCAGGCTCAGACCCTTGGGCAGCACGACGTACGCGAGGCCGACGCCGGCGAGGAACAGCGGCACCGCCGTCCCGAGGAACAGCAGCGACCAGCGGCGCTCGGTGCGGTGCAGCCCCGGCATGATGAACGCCCACAGCTGATAGAGCCACACCGGGCTGGCCAGGATGACCCCGACCATGAGCGCGATCTTGAGGCGGAGGAAGAACGGGTCGGTGATGCCCGACAGGGTCAGCCGCGTGTCGAGGTCCTTGTTGTCGACGGGCAGCTCGAGAAACGGGTCCTTGAGCAGGCTGAAGATCGGGTCGAAGAGGTACCAGCCCACCACTGCGCACACCACGATGGCGAGCACCGCCTTGACGAGCCGGGTGCGCAGCTCACGCAGGTGCTCGACAAGCGTCATGCGACCGTCGTCGGCGACGGCCTCGCTGTCTTCGGCTGACGCGGGCACCGAGAGAGGGCCGACGGATCAGCGGGTGTCGCGCTCGGGCTCGGCCGCGGGGGCCGGAGTGGCTGGGGCAGCCGGGGTGCCGGCGGCTGGGGCGGCCGGCGGCGGTGCGGGGGTCGCACCGGTCTCGGTCGCGCTGAGCTGGCGGGGCTCGCTCTGCGGTGTCGGCTGCCCGCTCTGCGCGGTCGCCTGCCCCTCAGGCGTGTCGTCGTCGCGGAGGCCCTTGGTCTCTGCCTTGAAGATGCGAAGGGACCGGCCAAGGCCACGCGCGGTGTCCGGCAGCTTCTTCGCCCCGAAGAGCAGGACCACCACGAGGACGAGCAGGATGATCTCGGGCATCTGGAGATTCGGCATGGGTTCCTTCTCCCGGTCGACCGTCCCGGTCATCGTACGTCCGACCGGGCACGGATGAACCGGCGCGGCGGGTGAACAGGTGCGGACGGGTGAGCCGACACGGTCTGGGCCACCCGGGCGTTCGGCAGGACAGGCTAGCGGCGCTCGGACGGACACTGCTCCACCCGTGTCCCGGTGGCGCGTTCCAGGGCGTCGGCGGCCGTGGCGAGCCGGGCGCTGGCCTCGGCGACTGCTCGGGCGAGATCACGTCCCTTGCGGTAGATCCGCCAGCCGAGCAGGCTGAGCACGACGGCGCCGCCGACCCCGAGCAGGGCGAAGAGTGTCACCCAGAGCCACATGTGCCGTAAGGCTAGTCGAAACGGCCATCCGCAGCCGACGCGGCCACGGTGACGTCTCAGACGTCCCCATGACCCAGGCGACTCAGGCGTCCTGGGAGGACAGTCCCGTGGTGAGGCGGTCGTTCTCACGCAGCCACAGGGCGAAGTCGAGCAGCTCGTCGTAGCTGAGCGGAGCGCCGTCCCTGACCTCGAAGACCTCGTCCGGGACGTGCCACGTCTCGGCGCGGACCCCACCGGAGATCAGCAGCCGGACGACCTCGTCGTCCGCTCCGCGGCTCACCTCGTCGGCACAACCGGGGCAGTCGAAGGCGTAGTAGGACCAGTCGGCCTTGCTGCAGACAACCAGACGCATCTGGTCGGGGGTGAGCTCCACGTCGCCGCAGACGGGGCACGAGGCCTTGATCGTCGTCATCGCTGGTTCCCTCCGCTCCCCTGCTCTGGGGTGATGCCAGTCCTTCGGCAAGCGGGCGGAGAACCTTGACGCTCGGTGATGGGCTCTTGAGACAGACCGGACTCAGCCGTTCGGCCCCTCGTACGCGGCCAGGGCGGCCGCGGCGTCGGCCCGGACGTCGGCCACGAGCTCGGGCGGGTCGACGACCCGGCCGGTGCCGGCCAGGCGGAGCGCGAGGCGGCGGACCCACCGGGTGTCCGGGGTCCGCAGCCGGACCCGCAGCCGTGCGCCGGCCAGGTCCTCGACGCTCTCGCAGGGGTAGTACTCGGACACCCAGCGGCCGGACGGCTCCAGCTCCAGGGTGACCACCTGGTCCTCCGGGGAGGGCTGGAACAGGCCGGCGTCGAGATCGCGCGGGACGGCCTCGGGGGGCACCTCCGCAGCCACGTCCAGGACCTCGACTGCGATCACCCGGTCAAGCCGGAACAGTCGGACCTCCTCCACCCGTCGGCACCAGCCCTCGAGGTAGGGGCGCCCTTCGACGAGGAGCAGGCGCATCGGGTCCACGTCCCGCGAGGTCGTCTCGTCCCGGCCGGGCACGTAGTAGTCCAGGTGCAGCCGTCGGCCCGCCTCCAGGGCGGCGCGGACGGCGGCGGTGGCCACCTCCTCACCCTCCATCTCCACCGAGACGCGCTTGACCGCGTCGGCGGCGTCCCCGGCCGCCGTCTCGAGCTTGGCGGCCAGCCGGTCCAGGGCCTCGCGGTCCTGCAGGCCGGGAGTGGCGGCGAGCATGCGCAGCCCGACCAGAAGGGCGGACGCCTCCTCGGCGGAGAGCCGCAGCGGCCGGGCGATGGTGTCCGCGTTGGACAGGGTGATCGCGTCGCCGGAGATGCTCACGTCGATCAGGTCGTCAGGCAGGTGCCCGGGCAGCCCGCACATGAACACGAGGTCGAGGTCGCGGCGGAGCTGCGCTTCGGTGACCCCGAACGTGCGGGCCACCTCGGGCAGCCGCGCGTACGGGCGGGCCAGCAGGTACGGGACGAGCGCCAGCAGCCGGGACAGGTGGGCGGCCGTCCCCGTCGCCCCGGTCACCCTGCGGCCCCGGGGGCCCGGGTGGCCCCAGAGGCTCCGCTGGGCCCGCCGGGCCGGACGGCCCCCGCTTCGCCGGCCCCTGCGAGGACGGCGCGCAGCCGGTCGCGGACCGCCTCGCGTACCTCGGGGGGGTCGAGCACGACCGCGTCCGCGCCGAACGCCAGCACCCCGTCGGCCACCCCGGCGGGGTCGGTGTAGGGCAGGTCGACGACGTCCCAGCCGTCGGCGTCCAGGTCGGCGCGCGTGGCGACGGCCTGGCGGCGCAGCTCCAGGGCGGCCCCCTGGCGGAGCCGGACGGTGGCGGTGCCGCTGGCCGGAGGCCCGGCGAGGCGTCGCGCAGTGGCCCGGACGTCCACGTCCGCCGGGACGACGACGCTGCCCGCGCGCCCGTCGGCCAGCACGTCGCCCACCACCCGGTCGAGCCGGAACACCCGGGGGGCGGCCCGGTCCCGGTCGTGGCCCACGACGTACCAGCGGCCGTGCCAGGAGATGATCCCCCACGGCTCCAGCCGCCGGGTCGCGGGCGTCCCCGAGGACGGCCGGTAGTCGAACCGGACCGGGCGCCGCTCCAGGACGGCCTCCCACAGCGGCGGGAACGACGCCTCGCGGGTGGCCACCCGGGGCTCGATGCCGACCGGGGTGCGCTCCTCCGCGGGGTCCACGCCGGTCGCGCGGAGCTTGAGCAGGGCCGAGGTGGCGGGGGCGGCGAGGCTGGCCTGGTGCCAGGCACGGGCGGCGAGCCCGAGCACCGCGGCCTCGTCCGGGGCGAGGGCGATCTCCGGCAGCGCGTACGCGTCGCGCTGGACGCGGTAGCCCGACTCGTCGTCGAACACCGCGCTGTTCGACCCCGTCTCCAGGGGGATGCCGAGCTCGCGCAGGTCCTCCTTGTCGCGCTCGAACATGCGCTTGAACGCCTCGTCGCCCTCCGGGTAGCCGGGCACGGCACGGCGGATCTGCTCGGCGCTGAGGAACCTGCGCGTGGACAGCAGGCAGATGACGAGGTTGAGCAGCCGCTCGGTCTTGCGCGCCGACATGTGGTCGCCCCCCGTCCCCTTTTCTCCGTCGCGACGGGCCGTCCTGGGACCGGCGACGCTACCGGACGGGAGCGCGGCTAGCCGTGCGCGCCGAGCACGTCGACGACGAACACGAGGGTGTCCTTGCCGTCGACGTCGATCTGCGGGTTGCCCTTGGCCCCGTACCCCTTCGCCGGGGGGACGAGGAGCAGCACCCGGCTGCCGGCCCGCACCCCGACCAGCGCCTCGTCCCACCCGGGGATCACCCGGCCCACGCCAACCGGGAACGCGGCAGGCTGGCCCCGCTGCCAGGACGAGTCGAACGTCTTGCCGTCGTCCAGGCGGAGCCCCACGTACTGCGCGATCATCGTCTGGCCCTTGCGGACCGGGGGGCCGTTCCCCTCGGCCAGGGTCCGGGTGACGAGCCCGCGGGGGGCCTGCGCGCCCTCGGGGATGCTCACCTGCGGCTCGGCCGGTGCCGTCCCCGTGACCTCGACCGGCACGTCCCCTCCGGTGGCGCCGCCGGACGGCGGGTCGCCGGTGGCGCCGTCCTTCGGGCCGTACGAGCCGAGCACGTCGAACACGAACACCAGCGTGTCGGTGCCCTTGACCCCGGCCTGGGCGTTGCCCTGCTTGCCGAAGCCCTTGTCGGGGGGCACGGACACCTCGACCCGGCTGCCGGCGGTGACCCCGACGAGCGCCTCGTCCCAGCCCTTGATGACCTGGCCGATGCCGATGGGGACGGCCGCGGGCTGGCCCTGCTGCCAGGACGAGTCGAACGTCCTGCCCGTCCACGTCTGCGCCACGTAGTGGGTGACGAGGAGGTCGCCCCGCGCGACCTCGGGCCCGTCCCCCTCGGACAGCGTGCGCGCGACGAGCTTGCCCGGGGGGTCACCGGCGCCGTCGGCCACCTGCGGGGCGCTGTCCGCCGCCCCGGTCACGGCGGGCAGCGACCCTGCGCCCCCGTCCGCCCCCGCCTCGTCACCCTCGTCACCGGACCCGCAGCCGACCAGGACGAGGGAGGCGGCGAGAACCACGGCGAAGGAGCGTCGGCACAGGCGCACAGGAAGGACCTCGAGAGGCATCGGGGTGGATGCGGCCACCCTATCCGCCCTACCCGGCACTGGCGCCCCTCCGCCTCCGCCGGGCGATGCGACCCTCACGCCCCATGTCGGTCACGTCCGGGCTTGCTGCCGGTCGGCCGGCTGCTCACATGCTCGCGATGAGCTTGTCCACCCGCTCGTCGTGGGCGCGGAACGGGTCCTTGCACAGGACGGTCCGCTGCGCCTGGTCGTTGAGCTTGAGGTGCACCCAGTCGACGGTGAAGTCGCGGCGCCGCTCCTGCGCGCGCCGGATGAACTCGCCGCGCAGGCGCGCCCGGGTGGTCTGGGGCGGCACCGACTTGGCGGCGAACACGTCGAGGTCGCGGGTGACCCGCTCCACCGCGCCTCGGCGGGCCAGCAGGTAGTACAGGCCTCGTGACCGGTTGATGTCGTGGTAGGCGAGGTCGAGCTGGGCGACCCGGGGGCTGGACAGGGCCAGGTCGTGCTTGGCCTGGTACTGCTCGAGCAGCTTCAGCTTGACGACCCAGTCGATCTCCCGGTCGACGAGGCTGAGGTCGCCGGTCTCGACCGCGGTCAGGGTGCGCTCCCACAGGTCGAGCACCTGCTTGGTCAGCCCGGCATCGGCGCCTCGCCGGGCGGCGAAGTCGCGTGCCTTCTCCAGGTACTCGGTCTGGATCTCCAACCCGGACGCCTCGCGCCCGTTCGCCAGCCTGACCCGGCGGCGACCGGTGATGTCGTGGCTCACCTCGCGGATGGCCCGGATCGGGTTCTCCAGGGTGAGGTCGCGGATCACGACACCGGCCTCGATCATGCGCAGCACGAGGTCCGTCGCACCGACCTTGAGCAGGGTGGTCGTCTCGGACATGTTCGAGTCGCCGACGATCACGTGCAGCCGGCGGAACCGCTCGGCGTCCGCGTGCGGCTCGTCCCGGGTGTTGATGATCGGACGGGAGCGCGTGGTCGCCGAGGAGACGCCCTCCCAAATGTGCTCGGCCCGCTGGCTCACGCAGTACACCGCGCCCCTCGGGGTCTGGAGCACCTTGCCGGCTCCACAGATGAGCTGGCGGGTCACGAGGAACGGGATGAGGACGTCCGCGAGCCTGCCGAACTCCCCGTGCCGTGCCACCAGGTAGTTCTCGTGACAGCCGTACGAGTTGCCCGCCGAGTCGGTGTTGTTCTTGAACAGGTAGACGTCCCCGGCGATGCCCTCCTCGCGCAGTCGCCGCTCCGCGTCCACGAGCAGGCCCTCGAGAATGCGCTCGCCGGCCTTGTCGTGAGTCACCAGGTCGGTGATCGAGTCGCACTCCGGCGTGGCGTACTCGGGGTGGCTGCCCACGTCGAGGTAGAGCCGTGCCCCGTTGCGCAGGAACACGTTGCTCGACCGACCCCACGAGACGACCCGGCGGAAGAGGTACCGGGCCACCTCGTCCGGGCTCAGCCGCCGCTGGCCCCGGAACGTGCAGGTCACCCCGTACTCGTTCTCCAGGCCGAAGATGCGGCGCTCCATGCGGCAAGGGTAGGCCCTCGGGGACCGCCGCGACCGGGAGACGAGAACGGCACGCCGGACCTCACGGCGGGTGCCCACCCCACCCGGACGGGCGATCCAGGTCGTCCTCGCACCGGTCGACGTCGTGGACGACGGGACTCACCCGGGCCCCGACCGTTCCGTGCCCGCAGCGGGAAAGGAGGCACATGCCCTCCCCTCCCACCGGCCGGCGCACGCGTGTGTGGTCCTGCTCGCCGTGGCCGCCCTCGCTCTGGTGTCCTCGCCGGTGGCCGCGTCGGACGCCGAGGGCGCCTCGACCGCGTCGAGCAGCACCGCGACCGTCCACGAGAGGCGGCTTGTCGGGCGGTCGGTGCAGGACCGCCCCATCTACGCGTACCGCAAGGGGTCGCCCACCGCGCGCCGGACCGTCGTCGTCCTGGGTCAGATGCACGGCAACGAGCGCGCGGTGCGCCCGACGGCCCGCTACCTCACCGGGCTCGCCGTCAGCAGGGACGTGGACCTGTGGATCGTGCCGACGATGAACCCCGACGGCGCGGCCCACCGCTCCCGCAGGAACGCACGGGGCGTGGATTTCAACCGGAACTACGGCCACCGCTGGCAGCGCTCGTCACGGGGCTCGGTGACCTACGGCGGGGCACGACCGTCGAGCGAGCCCGAGACCCGGGCGGTGGTGAGGTTCCTGAACGACGTGGACCCGCGCCACGTCGTGAGCCTGCACCAGCCCCTGTACGGCGTCGACACCGACGGTGTGAAGGACCGCGGTCTGATGCGCCGCCTCGTCCGCGAGACAGGGCTGCCTGCGCGCCGCTTCAGCTGCACGGGCGTGTGCCGGGGGACGCTGACCGGCTGGTTCGACGCCCACCACCCGGGCGCGGCCACCACTGTCGAGTTCGGCAGGGCCCCCGGGACGCACTGGCGCCAGGCGAAGGGTCGGGCGATCCTGCGGGCCGTCGGGGCCCGCTGACCAGGCGCCGGCCGACTCAAGCGCCGGCCGACTCAGGCGCCCGCACCCTGGGACGGCGGGCCGTCCGACGCGCCACCGCCGCCGTCTGCGTCGTCCGGGGCCGACGGGTCTGCGGGAGCCGCGGGGCTGCTCTCGTCACCCTGATCCAACAGCGTGCCCAGGTGCGCGGCGGCGAGCCGGCGGAACTTGCGCCGCGGACGGGTGCGGTCGAGCACCGCGACCTCGAGCTGGGACGGCGCGAGCCGGCGCGGCTCCCCCCCGTCCTGCCCGAGTGCACCCACCGCGAGGTCGACGGCCTCGGTGAGGGGCATCCCGTCGTGGTACTGCTCGCGGACTGCCGTCGAAATCTGCTCGGCCGAGCCACCCATCGCGACGAAGCCGTGCTCGTCGGCCACGGACCCGTCGTAGGTCAGCCGGTACAGCTGGTCGGTGTCCGGCTCGTCGCCCACCTCCGCGACCACGACCTCGACCTCGTACGGCTTGTTCGTCTCGGTGAAGATGGTGCCGAGGGTCTGCGCGTAGAAGTTCGCCAGCCCGAGTCCGGTGACGTCGTTGCGGTCGTAGGAGTAGCCGCGCAGGTCGGCCAGGCGTACGCCGGCGACGCGCAGGTTCTCGAACTCGTTGTACTTGCCGACCGCGGCGAACGCGACCCTGTCGTAGATCTCGCTGATCTTGTGCAGGACACGGGACGGGTTCTCCGCGACGAGCAGGATGCCGTGCTCGTACTGCACGACCACGACGGACCGGCCGCGCGCGATGCCCTTGCGCGCGTAGTCGGCCTTGTCCTTGACGACCTGCTCGGGCGAGACGTAGAAGGGCACGGTCACCTGGGGGTCCTCCGCTCGCTCACGTGGCCGGGGTTCCGGTCGAGCGCTCGCCGCGCGGAGGCAGCGGCGCGTTCGGGCCGTCCGGCGAGGTCATCCGGTCCTCCACCATCGCCTCGACGAGGTGGCCGATGTCGGACTCGTCCAGGCGGCGGAACCCGTCGGCGGAGACCATCGCGACCACCGGGTAGATGCGGCGCGTCAGGTCCGGGCCGCCGGTGGCCGAGTCGTCGTCCGCGGCGTCGTAGAGCGCCTGGATGGTGGCGATGACCGCGTCGTCGGCGGAGAAGTCCTCGCGGTAGAGCTTCTTGAGCGAGCCACGGGCGAACAGCGACCCGGAGCCGACCGAGTGGAACGCGTGCTCCTCGTACCGGCCGCCGGTAATGTCGTAGCTGAAGATGCGGCCCTGGGCGGTCTCCAGGTCGAAGCCCGCGAACAGCGGGACGACCGCGAGACCCTGCATGGCCATACCGAGGTTGCCACGGATCATGGTCGCGAGCCGGTTGGCCTTGCCCTCGAGTGAGAGCGTGGTGCCCTCGATCTTCTCGTAGTGCTCGAGCTCGACCTGGAAGAGGCGGACGAGCTCGACGGCGATGCCCGCCGCCCCGGCGATGCCCACGCAGGAGTAGTCGTCGGCGTGAAAGACCTTCTCGATGTCCCGCTGGGCGATGATGTTGCCCATCGTGGCCCGACGGTCGCCCGCCATGACGACGCCCCCGGGGAACGTCGTGGCGACGATGGTGGTGCCGTGCGGCGCCTCCACGGTCACCGGGGTCGCGGGAGGCCGGCGCCGCCCCGGCAGCAGGTCGGGCGCGTGACTGCCCAGGAACTCGGTGAACGAGGACGTTCCCGCTGTCAGGAAGGCAGCCGGAAGACGCCCGGCGCCATCGGAATGGGTCGCCACACCTCTCCTTCCAGGTACGAGGCCGCCCGGCGCAGAGTGTCCGGCTCGTCCCGGAACTGCCCCAGACCGCCGTTGCAGTTGAAGCACAGTACTGCGCGTACTCGGCCGGTCGCATGATCGTGGTCGACCTGGACGGGTCCGGATCGCAGACAGACCGGGCAGGCCCCGAGCTGGCCCTTGACCATTTCCTCCACCTCTGCCGCCGAGAGGCCGTAGCGGCGCTTGAGGTGGTAATGCCGACTGCCGCCGTGGACGCGCTCTCTGCTCTCGCGCCCCATGTCGTTACTGCACGGGCGGCAGTACGTGCCCACACCGTCGCGCGCCGCGCGGTTGCGTACGAAGTCCTCGACGGGTAACTCACGTTGGCAGGACAGGCAGTACTTCATCCCGGGCTCCGCACTCGGACAAGAGCGGTAGGTCCGCAGAGCCGCCCCAGGATTCTTCTGCGCCCTGCCCTCGTAGGCTTCTCGGTTGCGCCGAGAGAAACAGTCCCGGCAATACAGGGCGAGACCATCCGGGGACGATTTCCTTTTCCAGAACTCGTCCCCAGGCTTTGTTTGCCCGCAATCCCGACAATGCTTGTCGGGCATTGCTCTATTCTCCCCCTTTCTGTACGAACGATTTTACGAATTCCTCGGCATTCTCCTCGAGCACCTCGTCGATCTCGTCGAGGATCGCGTCCACGTCCTCGTCGATCTTCTCCTGGCGCTCCTTGACGTCGTCCTGGGTCGCCGCCTCGGCCTCCTCGGCCTCCTGGCGGGCTCGGGTGGCCTTCTGCTGGCCCCCGCCGTCCTTCGTCGGCATCGCACCCTCCGTACGCGTGAGCGTGTGCGACGACCCTACATATCGCCGGGGTCATCCGAGGTGTCGTCGGGCCCTCTGGTGGGGACTCAGCCGCCGGTGAGGCTGCGCAGCAGGTCCGCCGCGGTGTCGCAGCGGTCCAGGAGGTCCCCCACGTGGGCCTTGGTGCCGCGCAGCGGCTCCATCGTGGGGACGCGCTGGAGGGACTCCCGGCCGGGGAGGTCGAAGATGACCGAGTCCCAGGACGCGGCCGCGACGTCGTCGGAGTACTTCTCCAGGCAGCGACCGCGGAAGTAGGCGCGCGTGTCCTCCGGGGGGTGGGCCACCGCCCAGGCGACGGTGTCCTCGTCCAGCATGCGCGTGACGCGCCCCCGGGCGGCGAGCCGGTTGTAGAGGCCCTTGTCGTCGCGGATGTCGGAGTACTGCAGGTCGATGAGCTGCAGCCGCGGGGACGTCCAGGCGAGGCCGTCGCGGTCTCGGTACTGCTCGAGCAGGCCGAGCTTGGCCACCCAGTCCAGCTCGGAGGAGAGCGTCATCGGGTCGTCCTCGAGACGGGTGAGCACGGACTCCCAGCGGTCGAGAACGTCGCGGGTCATCTCGTCGGCGTCGGTGCCGAAGCGGTCCTCGACGTACTTGCGTGCCTGCTCGAGGTACTCCATCTGCAGCTGCACCGCCGTGAGCCGGCGTCCGGACGCGAGCGTGACGAGGTGGGACAGGGAGGGGTCGTGCGACACCGCGTGCATCGCCGAGACGGGCGAGTCGACAGTGAGGTCGACGGAGAGGAAGTGGTCCTCGATCATCGACAGCACCAGGGCGGTGGTGCCCAGCTTGAGGTACGCGGCCGTCTCGGACAGGTTCGCGTCGCCGATGATGACGTGGAGCCGGCGGTAGCGGTCCGGGTCCGCGTGCGGCTCGTCGCGCGTGTTGATGATCGGGCGCTTGAGGGTGGTCTCGAGCCCGACCTCGACCTCGAAGAAGTCCGCGCGCTGGCTGATCTGGAAGCCCTCGCCGCGTCCGTCCTGGCCGCGGCCGACACGCCCGGCGCCGCAGACGACCTGGCGCGAGACGAAGAACGGCGTGAGGTGCTTGACGATGTCGGCGAAAGCGGTCGCCCGCTGCATGAGGTAGTTCTCGTGGCAGCCGTACGACGCACCCTTGTTGTCGGTGTTGTTCTTGTAGAGCTGGATGGGCTGCCCGGCGGGGGCGACGGCGGCGCGGCGGGCGGCCTCGGCCATCACCCGCTCCCCCGCCTTGTCCCACAGCACGGCGTCGCGCGGGTTCGTGCACTCGGGGCCGGAGTACTCCGGGTGGGCGTGGTCGACGTACAAGCGCGCGCCGTTGGTGAGGATGACGTTGGCGAGGCCGAGGTCCTCGTCGGTGAGCTGGGTGGGGTCGGAAGCCTCGCGCGAGAGGTCGAACCCGCGGGCGTCGCGCAGCGGGTTCTCCTCCTCGAAGTCCCAGCGGGCGCGGCGGTTGCGCACCGTGGCGGGCAGGTACGCATTCACCACCTGGGACGAGCTCAGCATCGCGTTCGCCGTCGGCTGACCGGGTACGGCGATGCCGTACTCGGTCTCGGTGCCCATGACACGCCAGACGCTCATGTGACGAGCCTACGGGGCCGCAGGCTGCTCTGCCGCCTCGCCGCGGGAACCCGGGCGTCCTCGAGGTACTGCGGTGTTCTTAGAGGTACTGGCCCGTGTTGGCGACCGTGTCGATCGACCGGCCGGCCTCGGTGCCCTCCTTGCCGGAGATCAGCGTGCGGATGTAGACGATCCGCTCGCCCTTCTTGCCGGAGATGCGGGCCCAGTCGTCGGGGTTGGTCGTGTTGGGCAGGTCCTCGTTCTCCTTGAACTCGTCGACGCACGCGGCCATGAGATGCGAGACGCGCAGGCCCTTCTGTCCGGCGTCGAGGAAGTCCTTGATCGCCATCTTCTTCGCCCGGTCGACGATGTTCTGGATCATCGCGCCAGAGTTGAAGTCCTTGAAGTAGAGGATCTCCTTGTCGCCGTTGGCGTAGGTGACCTCGAGGAACCGGTTGTCCTCCGCCTCGGTGTACATCCGCTCGACGGTGCGCTGGATCATCGCCGCGACCGTGCCGGCAGGCGAGCCGCCGTTCTCGGCGAGGTCGTCGCCGTGGAGCGGCAGGGTCTGGGTGATGTACTTCGAGAAGATGTCGCGGGCCGCCTCGGCGTCCGGTCGCTCGATCTTGATCTTCACGTCGAGCCGGCCGGGGCGCAGGATCGCGGGGTCGATCATGTCCTCGCGGTTGGACGCGCCGATGACGATGACGTTCTCGAGCCCCTCGACACCGTCGATCTCGGACAGCAGCTGCGGCACGATCGTGTTCTCCACGTCGGAGGACACGCCCGACCCACGGGTACGGAACAGCGAGTCCATCTCGTCGAAGAACACGATGACCGGCGTGCCCTCGCTGGCCTTCTCCCGGGCGCGCTGGAACACCAGGCGGATGTGCCGCTCGGTCTCGCCGACGTACTTGTTGAGCAGCTCGGGGCCCTTGATGTTGAGGAAGTAGCTCTTGCCCTCGGCGCGGCCGGTCATCTCGGCGACCTTCTTCGCCAGCGAGTTGGCCACCGCCATGGCGATGAGGGTCTTGCCGCACCCGGGCGGGCCGTACAGCAGGACGCCCTTGGGCGCGCGCAGCTCGTGCTCACGGAACAGGTCCGCGTGCAGGTACGGCAGCTCGACCGCGTCGCGGATCTGGTCGATCTGGCCGGCGAGCCCGCCGATGTCGTTGTAGTCGATGTCGGGGACCTCTTCGAGGACGAGCTCTTCGACCTCGGACTTGGGGATGCGCTCGTACACGTACCCGGAGCGGGCCTCCAGCAGCAACGAGTCCCCCGCGCGCAGCGGCTGGTCGCGCAGCGTCTCGGCGAGCCGGACGACGCGCTCCTCGTCGGTGTGCCCGATGACGAGGGCGCGCTCGCCGTCCTGGAGCAGCTCCTTGAGCATGACGACGTCGCCGATGCTCTCGTACTCCATCGCCGAGACGACGTTGAGCGCCTCGTTGAGCATGACCTCCTGGCCGGGGCGCAGCGCGTGCGCGTCCACCGACGGGCTCACCGACACGCGGAGCTTGCGTCCCCCCGTGAACAGGTCGACGGTGTCGTCGTCGTTCGCCTCGATGAACACGCCGAAGCCGGCGGGCGGCTGGGCGAGCCTGTCGACCTCTTCCTTGAGGGTGAGGATCTGCTCGCGCGCCTCCTTGAGCGTGGCCACGAGCCGTTCGTTCTGCGCGGTGACACTCGCGAGTCTCGCCTGCACGTCGGCGAGGCGGTCGTCGGCCGCGCGGGTGTGGCGTGGCGACTCCGCCAACCGGCGGCGCAGTACGCCGACCTCCTCCTCGAGGAAGGCGACCTGGGCGGCGAGCTCGTCGGCCTGCTGCGCAGACTGCGGGGTGTTCTCGTCGGGACCGGACACGCGACCTCACCTCCTGGGCGGATGGCACTGCCGACCCTACCTTCGGCGGGAGTCCAGGAATCGCGGATCACGCGGACAAGACGCCGAGATCATTCACTCCGAGGGGAACCGGCTCACCCACCCAGCGGGCGGGTCTCCCGGCGGAACTCGGTTCCGGTCCACTGCCAGCTCACCTCGTCGTGACGGTCCGGGCAGCAGCGCGGCACCCCCGGCCCGGAGTAGCCGAACGCCTCGCCCCGGACGACCCCGTCCTCCGCGTCCACCTCGTTGAGCAGCAGGTCCTCACCACCGGCGAGAAGGGTCGCGATCGGGGTCGGGGGTGTCGTCCTGGACGAGCGGCGGTCGTAGACGAACACCGTGGAGGGTGGGCTGCCCGCCCCCGCGTCGCAGCGCAGCACGACCACGGCCTCGGGACCGTCGCCCCCGACCAGGTCGGCGATGTCGACGTCGAGAACCCGGAGCGGCAGCTCACCACACTCCAGCGGGTGGGCGGCGCGCCGCCAGTCCACGTCCCGGACCGGGGGCGCGGACTCCGTGGGCGCGGGCCCGACCGCCCCCATCCCGTCCGGCGTCCCCGCATGGCGGACGGCCGCGAACACGCCGAGGCCGACGAGGGCGGCGAGGACGGTGATCGCCGCGGTGACGGCACGAGCGCGCCGGGAGCCGGCCTGCGGGACCTCGTCCGGGCCCCCGGCCGCCTGTTCCTCCGCGTCCCCTGACCCCGTCACCGTGTCCTGCCCCGTGGACTTGTCCATCCGCTCAGCCGGTCGCCGGGGCCGGCTGGGCGCCCTTGGCGGGACGTCGCCGGCGCAGTGGCGGCGTGACCCCCGGGGCCATCCTCCGCGCGGTCACGAGGAAGCCGGTGTGCCCCACCATCCGGTGGTCGGGCCGGACCGCCAGCCCCTCGACGTGCCAGCTGCGCACCATCGTCTCCCAGGCCGCGGGCTCGGTGAAGGTCCCGTGGCCACGGAGCTCCTCGACGACACGGGACAGCTGGGTCGTGGTCGCGACGTAGCAGCAGAGCACGCCCCCGGGGACGAGCGCCCCGGCGGCGGCGTCCACGCACTCCCACGGGGCGAGCATGTCGAGCACGACCCGGTCGAGTGCGCTGCCCTCGTCGCCCTTGCCCCCCTCGTCGCCCGCGGGGTGGTCCGCGGCGAGGCGCGCCGCGAGGTCGCCGACGACGAGGTCCCACGCTGGGTGCGGCCCGCCGAAGAACCGCTCGACGTTGCGCCGGGCCACGGCGGCGAAGTCCTCACGCCGCTCGTACGAGGTGACTCGCCCGGTGTCGCCGACCGCCTGGAGCAGGGAGCAGGTCAGCGCGCCCGAGCCGACGCCTGCCTCGGCGACCCGAGCGCCCGGGAACACGTCGGCCATGCCGACCACCTGCGCGGCGTCCTTCGGGTACACGACGGCCGCGCCGCGGGGCATGGAGAGGACGAAGTCCGGGAGCAGCGGGCGCAGCGCCAGGTAGCGGGTGCCGCCCGAGGACTCGACCACCGACCCCTCCGGCGCGCCGATGAGGTCGTCGTGCGGGATCGACCCGCGGTGTGTGTGGAAGGTGTGGCCCGCCTCGAGCAGCAGCGTGTTGTGCCGGCCCTTCGGGTCGGTGAGCTGCACCTGGTCGCCCACGTCGAAGGGCCCCCGGCGTCGCCGGGGGCCCGTGTGCCCACCGGCGCCCTCCGTCACGCGCGTCACCCTATCGAGGGACGCGGGCCGCTTCGGGGGCCTGTCAGACCGACGCGAAGACCCGGTCGACGTCGGACGCCGAGAGCACGCCGTACACCGCGCCGTCCTCGTCCCGGACGAGGTACTCGGTGGCCGGGGACCGCCGCATCGCGGCGAGCAGGTCCTCCCCGACAAGGTCGATCCCGAGCTCCAGTCCGGGCTCGAGGTGACGGCTCACCGCGGACAGCGCCACCCAGGGACGCCGGTGCTCCGGCGTGGCCGTGACCGCGGCCTCGTTGACGATCCCGGACGGCTGGCCGTTGCCGTCGACGACGACGATCCCGGTGGCACCGGCCTCCTCCATGCGGCGCAGCGCCTCCGAGACCGGGACGTCGGCCAGGGCGGGCACGGCGCGCCGTGCCAGGGTGCGCGCCTGCAGCTCCGGGAGCCGCTCGCGTACCCGGGCGCCGAAGATCGACTGGCTCGCACCGACCCAGACGAAGGACGCAACCAGGGCGGCCCACACGACGGACACGAGATCCGGGGACTCGTCGGTGAACACCGGGAGCAGCAGCGGCACGGCGAGGACGACGACGGCGAGGCCACGCCCGACCCAGGCCGCGGCCATCGTGCCCGTGTACGGACGGCCGGAGACCTTCCACACGCCCGCCCGCAGCACGCGCCCCCCGTCCAGCGGAAGGCCGGGCAGCAGGTTGAACCCTCCGACAAGCAGGTTGGCCAAGGCCACGGACCAGGCCAGGAGGAAGACCACGGTGCCGCGCTCGGTGACGAGGACGAGCAGCATGCCCAGCCCGCCCAGGGCGAGCGAGACGATCGGGCCGGCGGCGGCGACGAGGAACTCGCGGCCCGGGGTGTCCGGCTCGCGCTCGATCTCGCTGAACCCGCCGAGCAGGTGCAGCGTGACCCGGCGTACGGGCAGGCCGAGCCGTAGGGCGACCACCGTGTGGCTCAGCTCGTGCAGCAGCACCGACCCGTACAGCAGCAGGGCGAACGAGGCGGACACGACGTAGCGGCCCGCGCCGAGGCCGGGGACGGACTCCTCGACCGTGTCCGCGAAGAAGAACGTGATCAGCCCGGCGACGAGGAACCAGGCCGGGGTGACATAGACCGGAACGCCCAGGATGCGCCCCATCCGCACGCCACCCCCGCGTTCGGGCGGGGCCTCACCGGTGCCTGCGGCGTTGCCATCCGTCACCTCGCCGATGCTAGACGTGCGGGGAGGCCGCGCCTCGACCGCCTGCGGTACCGTCCCGCTGACGGTGGCCTCCCCTACCCTCGCGACCGTGACGGCACCACCGACGGGGACGCACGCGGGCAAGCATGTGGGCGCGGAGCCCGTCCGCGCCGACGAGGCCGAGGACGCGGGCAGGCGGGTTCCCGCCCTCTCCCCGTCCCGGGCCAGCGACTTCATGACCTGTCCCCTGCTGTACCGCTTCCGGGTGGTGGACCGGCTACCCGAGCGTCCCAGCCCGGCAGCGGCCCGCGGCACCGTCGTCCACGCCGTCCTGGAGCGCCTCTTCGACCTGCCGGCGGCCAGGCGCACCCGCGAGCAGGCCGCGGACCTGCTCGCTCCCGAGTGGGAGCGGCTGCGCGCGTCCGACCCCGAGCTGGCGGAGCTGTTTCACCCCGACGGACCGACACCGCCGTCCTGGCTGGAGGAGGCGGGTGACCTGCTCGGGCGCTACTTCGCCTTGGAGGACCCGACGCGGCTCGAGCCGGCCGAGCGCGAGCTGTACGTGGAGACACTGCTCGACGACGACGGGCTGCGCCTGCGGGGGTACGTCGACCGGCTCGACGTGGCCCCCTCCGGGGACATGCGGGTGGTGGACTACAAGACGGGCAAGGCACCGCGTGACGGCTTCGAGACGCGTGCGCTGTTCCAGATGCGCTTCTACGCGCTCGTGCTGTGGCGGTTGCACGGGCGCGTGCCCCGCCAGCTCCAGCTGCTCTACCTCGGCAGCGGCGAGGTACTGAGGTACGAGCCGGACGAGGCCGACCTGCGGGCTACCGAGCGCAAGGTCCGCGCGCTGTGGCAGGCCATCGAGCGCGCGACGCGTACCGGTGACTGGCGTCCACGGCCGAGCCGGCTCTGCGACTGGTGCGACCACCAGGCGCTGTGCCCGGAGTACGGCGGCACGCCTCCCCCGCTGCCTGTGCCCGCCGACGACCCGCCGGGCGATCAGACCGACGCGGCGGCTGGGCCGGGTGACGTCGCCGTCTCCCTGGGATCCCCCGGCCCTGCGCGCGACGAGCCGCGCGCGCAGCAGGAGTTCGACGTCCCCTCGGTTCGCACCCACAGCCCCGACCTGTGAGCGCCCGCTCGAGGAGGGGCATGCGGCGGCCCTGACCGCGGCCCGTGTCGTGCGAAGTCCCCCCTGTCCCTTTGGTGCGGAAAGGACAAGAGCGCGGTGATCGAGCCGATACCCGCCGGCCAACAAACACCGTGCAGGAGGACGTACCCCCGTCTAGGTTCGTCCCGGTACGGGGGTTGGCCACGGCATCGGGAGTCCACGTGGAGAGTGCCGCGACGACGGCGGAGGCGACGACGAGCCCGGACGAGCAGGGGGACGCAGCGCGCGCGGAGGGTCTGAGCAAGGTCTACGGCGAGGGCGAGACCCGCGTGGTCGCGCTCGACGACGTGTCGGTCTCGTTCCGGCGCGGGCAGTACACCGCGATCATGGGGCCGTCGGGCTCCGGCAAGTCGACGCTCATGCACTGCATGGCGGGTCTCGACGAAGTCAGCGGCGGCCGGACGTTCATCGGGGACACCGACCTCACGACGCTGGGCGACAAGACCCTGACCCGGTTGCGCCGCGACGCGGTCGGCTTCGTGTTCCAGGCGTTCAACCTCGTGCCCACGCTGACGGCGCGGGAGAACATCACGCTGCCTCTCGACATCGCCGGGCGTACGCCCGAGAAGGGCTGGCTCGACACCGTCATCGACACCGTCGGCCTGCGTGACCGGCTCGACCACCGCCCCTCCCAGCTCTCCGGGGGCCAGCAGCAGCGCGTGGCCTGCGCCCGCGCTCTCGCCTCGCGGCCGCAGATCATCTTCGCGGACGAGCCGACCGGCAACCTCGACTCCCGCGCCGGCGCGGAGATCCTCACGTTCCTGCGGCGCTCCGTCGACGAGATGGGCCAGACCGTCGTCATGGTCACGCACGACCCGAACGCGGCCGGGTACGCCGACCGGGTGCTCTTCCTCGCCGACGGCCGGGTCGTCGACGAGATGCTCCAGCCCACGGCCGAGGCCGTGCTCGATCGGCTGAAGAGGTTCGACGCCACCGGCCGGAGGGTCTGAGGAGATGCTCCGCACCACACTGCGCAGCCTGCTCGCTCACAAGCTGCGCCTCCTCCTCTCGGGCATGGCCGTCGTCCTCGGCGTCGCGTTCGTCGCCGGCACGCTCGTGTTCACCGACACGCTCGGCAAGACGTTCCGCGACCTGTTCGACAGCGTCACCGCCGACGTCACGGTCACCAAAAAGACCTCGTACGACACCGACATCTTCAGCGGGACGACCGCCGCCGGGGAGCAGGGCGTGCCCGCCGCGGTGCTCGCTTCCATCCGGAGGGTCGACGGCGTCCGGTCCGCGGTCGGCGACGTCCAGTCCGAGGGCGTCTATGTGGTCGACAAGGCCGGCGACGCCGTCGGTGGCAACGGCGCACCCGGCATCGGGGTCAACTTCGAGAACGCCCCGGGCCTGTCCTCGCTGCACCTGGTCGACGGCGCGGCCCCGCGCGGCCCCACCGAGGTGGCCATCGACACGCAGACCGCGGACCAGGCCGACCTGGGCGCCGGCGACCGGACCCGGGTGCTCACCCCGTCCGGTGCTCGTGACGCGACGGTGGTGGGGGTCTTCCGGTTCGGCGACTCCGGCGGTCTGGCCGGCGCGTCGCTGGTGGCCTTCGACACGGCCACCGCGCAGCGGCTGCTCGGCGCCCCGGACGTGTTCAGCTCCATCTCGGTCAAGGCCGAGCCCGGCGTGGGCGAGGCCGCGCTGCGGGACCGGGTGGTGGCGGCGATCCCGGGCGCGTACGAGGCCCAGACGAAGACCGAGTTCACCGAGGAGAGCGCCTCGGAGTTCGAGGAGGGGCTGCAGTTCTTCAACATCTTCCTGCTCGTCTTCGCCGGTGTCGCTCTCGTGGTCGGCACGTTCCTCATCCTCAACACGTTCTCCATGCTCGTCGCGCAGCGTTCGCGCGAGCTCGCGCTGCTGCGTGCGCTCGGCGCGACGCGGCGCCAGGTGTCGACCAGCGTGCTCGGCGAGGCGCTCGTCGTCGGGATCGTGGGCTCCACGGTGGGCCTCGGCGTCGGCGTGGGGCTCGCCGCCCTGCTGCGGACCCTGTTCGGCCAGGTCGGCCTGCAGCTCGACGGCCCGCTCGTGTTCGGCGCGCGCACGGTCGTGTGGGCGTACGCCGTGGGCGTGCTCGTGACCGTGTTCGCGGCGTACCTGCCGGCCCGGCGGGCGTCCCGGATGCCACCGGTGGCGGCCATGCGAGACGACGTGGCGCTGCCGGAGCGCTCCCCGCGGGTGCGCGCGCTGGTCGGGGCCGTGCTGGCCGTGATCGGGGCCGGGGCCCTGCTGGGCGCGCTGGGCAGCGACGACGGGTCCCAGGCGGCCTCGCTCGTCGGGCTCGGCGCGTTGCTGCTGCTGGTCGGCACGATCGTGCTCAGCCCCGGGCTGAGCCGTCCGGTGCTGCGCGTACTGGGCGGGTGGCTGCCGCGCGCGTACGGGACGGTCGGGCGGCTGGCCCGCGAGAACGCCCGGCGCAACCCGCGCCGCACGGCGGCGACCGCGTCCGCGCTCATGATCGGCCTCGCGCTGGTGACGTCGATGAGCGTGCTCGGCGCGTCGACGACCGCGTCCATCGACAAGCTCATGGACCGCGTCCTCGGCGCCGACTTCGTCGTGTCGAACGAGGTGGCGGGCCCGTTCAGTCCCGCCGTCGCCGACGAGGCGCGGGACGTGTCCGGGGTGGCCGCCGTGACCGCGCAGCGCTTCGGCCAGGCGCGGGTGGACGGCGGCAACGTGTTCCTCTCCGCAGTCGACCCGTCGGCGGTGAACCAGGCCGTCCGGATGGAGTTCGACGCCGGGTCGACGAGCGGGCTGCGCGGCAACGGCCTGCTGGTCGACTCGGCCGTGGCCGAGTCGAAGGGCTGGAAGGTCGGCGATACGGTCGCGATGACGTTCCCGTTCGCGGGCACGGAAACGCTGCGGGTCGGCGGCATCTACCAGCCGAACCAGGCGCTCGGGCCGTACAACGTCTCGCTGCACACGTTCGAGCAGGCCGGGTACGCGAACCAGGACAACTTCCTCTACGTCAACACCGAGCCGGGAGCCGACCTCGCCCAGGTGAAGAAGGAACTGGCCGACGTCACCGCGTCGTTCCCCATCGTCGACCTCAAGGACCAGACGGAGTTCAAGGACCAGCAGAAGGGTCAGGTCGACCAGCTGCTGATGATGATCTACGCGCTGCTCGTCCTGTCCGTGCTGATCGCGGTGCTGGGCATCGTGAACACGCTCGCCCTGTCCGTGATCGAGCGGACGCACGAGATCGGCCTGCTGCGTGCCGTGGGCATGGCCCGCAGGCAGCTGCGGCGCATGATCCGCCTCGAGTCCGTGGTGATCGCAGTGTACGGGGCGCTGCTCGGAACGGGCCTCGGCCTGGCCTTCGGGATCACCCTGCAACGGACCCTGCAGGGCCAGGGCATCGAGGTGCTCAGCGTCCCGGTCATGCGGCTCGTGGTGTTCCTTCTGCTCGCCGGGGTCGCGGGCGTGCTGGCCGCGGTGTGGCCGGCGCGCCGGGCGGCCCGGCTGGACGTGCTCCGGGCGGTCACCACGGAGTAACGATCACGACCGAGTAACCCTCACGACCGAGTGACCCTCCCCCACGAGTGGCCCTCGCTCCCGGGGAGGGCGCTGTCCCCCCAGATCGGCTGCCCCTCCAGATCGGCTGTCCCTCCAGATCGGCTGCGCTCCAGATCGGGGGGCCGGGTGTCGAGACCCACATGGACGGGTCGGGCAGACCACCGCGCGATTGCGGCCGGCCCGTCTACGCGCGGCAGGAGCCGCGCGCTCGACGAGCGCCCCGGAGGGACCGATGGCCGTCCGCCCACTGGCCCGACGACGGCGCGTGCTGCTCGTGACGACGGCGGTCACGGCAGGGCTTGCGGCCCTCCTCCACGTCCCGGCGGCCTCTTCTTCGCCGGCCCCCACCGAGACCACCTGGGAGCGGGGGCGCGTCGACGCGCACTCGGACGGCGACACCCCGTACGTGGACATCTGGGGCGACGGAACCCGGACCCGGCAGCCGGTGCGGCTGATCGACGTCCAGGCCACCGAGATCGCGCACACGGTCGGCGGCACCCGCAGCGGCAAGGACTGGTGCCACGGCCTGGCCGCGAAGCGTCGGGCCGAGTCCCTCATGCCGGAGGGCAGCGTGGTCCGGCTGCGCTCTCTGCGGCGGAGCAACGCCGCGGACTTCTCCCAGCGCCTCGGCCGGACGGTGCACGTCAAGCGGCGTGACGGGTCCTGGCGGAACCCGCAGACGGTGATGCTGCGCGAGGGCCACGTGATGTGGTTCCCCCACCCCTCGGAGTGGGCGCACAACGCCGAGTACCACCTGATGTCGGAGAAGGCCGCCCGCGCCGGGGTGAACATCTGGAACCGCACGTCCTGCGGCAGCGGCCCCCGGCAGGAGGCCGCGCTGCGCGTCTGGGTGCACCACGACGCCAACGGGGCCGACGACGCGGACAACGCGCACCGCAACGACGAGTACGTCATCGTGCGCAACGACGGCGGCGCCGGTGAGGTGGACCTGGGCGGGTGGTTCCTCCGCGACACGGCGCTGTGGATGTACCGGTTCCCGGAGGGCACGCGGCTTCCGGCCGGTGCGGAGCTGCGTGTGCACACGGGCACGGGCTCCGACACCGCCCGCGACCTCTACTGGGGGCGCGACCGGTCGGTGTTCGGCGAGCGGGAGTCCGCGGTGCAGGGGTTCGACCTGTCGCACCACATGGGCGACGGGGCGTTTCTGCTCGACCCGCAGGGCGACTTCCGCGCCTGGACGACCTACCCGTGCGTGCTGAGCTGTGCGGACCCGACCGGCGACGACCTCGTGATCGACGACGTCGACTACGACCCGGACGGCGCGGACACCGGCCACGAGCGTGTCGTGCTGCACAACACCGGGGCGAGCACCGTCTCGCTGTCGCACCTGCAGCTGCGCAGCTGGCCGTGGAACTACGTGTTCCCCACCGGCACCGCGCTGGCCGCCGGTCACCGACTCACGGTGCACGTCGTCGCGTCGGCCCAGCACCCGGAGAACACCGACAGCGACCTCTACTGGTTCCCCTCGACCACGGCGGTGCTCGACAACGGCACCGACGAGGTCGACGTGTCGACGCTCGACGACGTACCGGTGGCCTGTCATCGGTGGAACCACACCACGGGTCCGTCGGCCACCTGCCAGCACTGACCCGGCCATACCCCGACCAGTTGAGCTAGTCGTCCACCGACACGTCGGCGAAGCGCTCGGTGCCCCCCGGGCTCGGCACGAAGCCGTCGACGTCGGGCGCCAGGGCCACGGACGAGGTCGGGTAGACGTACGGCAGGCCGGGCAGGAGCTCCATCACGCGCACGTTGAGCTCGGCGTACGACTCCTTGCGCCGCTCCTGGTCGGGCTCGGCGGCCGCAGCCTGCAGCGACGCGGTGAGCCCGGCGTCGAGGCGCCCCCACGCCGCGTCATCGCCTCCGAACAGGACTCCGAGGAACTCGTGCGGGTCCGGGACCGTGCTCGTCCGCGTGTCCAGGTGCAGGGGAGCGTCGCCCCGCTCGACGGTCTCGCGGTACCGGGCGAGGGTGGGTGCCGTCCGCAGCTCGACCGTGAACCCGACCGCCTCCAGGTCGTCGGCGACGCGCTCGGCCACCGCCTGTGGGTCCGGCTGGGAGAGCGGGTCGGCGACGGGCGGGTACCAGAGCGCGATGCTGGGCTCGGCCACGCCCGACTCGCTGAGCAGCCGCCGTGCTGTCGCCGGGTCGTGGTCGTACGCCGGCACCTCGGGCTCGTAGCCCCACAGCGGCGGCGGGACGAACTCCCGGGCGACCCGGGCACTCGGGGGGTACGCGGACTCGACGAGAGCCTCGCGGTCCACCGCGTGCGCGATGGCCTGGCGTACCCGCGGCTCGTCCAGGGGCGGTGTCGCGGTGTTGAAGGCGAGGTAGCCCACGGAGAGCGGGGGTCGACGCACGACCTGGTACCCGTCCGCCGACAGCGCGGACGCCTCGGACCGCTCGACGCGGTCGTACCCGTCGACGTCGCCGGAGCGCAGCGCCTGGGCCCGTGCCGCATCCTCGGGCAGCAGGCGGAAGACGAGACGGTCGAGCACCGCCGTGTCACCCCAGTAGTCCTCGTACCGCTCGAGGACGAGACGGTCGCCGCGGTCCCACGACCGGAACGCGAACGGGCCCGTGCCCACCGGGTGCTGCGTGCCGAAGGTGCCCGTGAACCGGGGCGCGTCCGGCGAGCCGGCGACCGCGTCGGCGTCGTACCGCTTGAGCGCGGTGGGGCTCGCGAGGGAGAACGACGGCAGGCTCAACGCGCTGAGGAACGTGCCCGAGGGCGAGGACAGCGTGACGACGGCGGTGGACTCGTCGCGCTCCTCGCAGGACACGTAGAGGCTCGGCGCGGGCGACCCCGCCTCCCCCGAGTCGCCGGTCTCCGGGGCGTCCGCCGAGTCCTCGGCGTCCTCCGCGAAGCCGCCGAACACGTCCTGCCAGGAGGCGCTCACGTCGGGGCTCTGCAGCACCCCGGTGAAGTGGTACCAGCGGTCGAAGTTGTAGCAGACGGCCGCGGCGTCGAGGGACGTGCCGTCGTGGAAGGTCACGTCATCGCGGACGGAGAACGTGTACGCGGTCCCGTCCGGGCTGACATCCCAGGAGCTCGCCAGGGCGGGCTCGACCTCGGTGGAGCCCGACTCGGTACGGACGAGCCCCTCGAAGACCTGGCCGACGACACGCAGGGCCTCCGGGTCGCTCAGCAACGCACCGTCGAGCACCGGAGGCTCGGACGGCAGACCGAACACGAGCGTGTGCGCCTGGTCCGGGCCCGGCGGGTCGGGCTCGTCGCCCGTGCACGCCGCGGCGGTGACGAGGAGGGCGGCAGAGGCCAGCGCGGCCACACGGCGTGGGAGACGTGCACGCATCACGCCTCCTCCTCCCGCCGAGAGCCCGGACGAACCAGTCTCGCGGATCGCACCGACGTCCGCGGGCACCTCACGGAGCGAGCCGCCAACGACGCGTCGTGGCACGCTCCGCTTCGGAGACGACGTCCGCGTCGTACAGCAGACACGCCGCCTCGGACTTCGCGGTCGGGTAGAGCCGCGGGTCGATGCCGTCGTGGAAGGAGACGGCGACGCCCTCGTCGGTCGCCTCCATCGTGCGCACCCCGCTCCACAGAGGCTCCTCCGGCTGCTCGTCGCGGATGCGGCGGAGCAGGGTGAGCAGGTCCTGCGGGCTCGTCCCCGTCCCCGTGGGGACGGTCACCTCGTGGCCCGCCAGGTCGAGCGTGGCGAGGTCGCCGAACAGCGCACGCTCGGACTCGTACACGTCCTCGCCGGCCTGGACCCACCGCTGCTCCAGCAGCGCGCGCAGGTCGCGGCTCTCCCACCCGCAGGGTCCGAAGGCCACCGTGCAGCGGGGGTGGAAGGCGCAACCGAGCGGTGGCGCGACCGCGTCAGGGATCTCCCCGCGTGGCAGGTCGCGCGGCAGCGCCTTCGTGGGGTCAGGCTCGGGGACGGCACGCAGCAGCGCTTTGGTGTACGGGTGCTGCGGGTCCGCGAAGATGTCCTCGACCCGGCCGATCTCGACGATGCGGCCCAGGTACATGATCGCGACGCGGTCGCAGAAGAACTTGGCGGTCGCCAGGTCGTGCGTGATGTAGACGTACGTGAGACCGAGGTCGCGCCGCAGGCCCAGCATCAGCTCAAGGATCTTCGCGCGGACGCTCATGTCGAGCATCGAGACCGGCTCGTCGGCGACGAGAAGCTCCGGCCCGAGGATGATCGCCCGTGCGATCACTGCACGCTGCTTCTGCCCTCCGGACAGGTCACCCGGGTACTTGTGGAGGAAGCGCTCCACCGGGGACAGGCCGACCCGCTCGAGGGCCTCGCACACGCGCGCCTGGGTCTCCTCGGGTGAGCGCGTGATGTGGTGGATCCTCAGCGGGTGGGCGACCGCGGTCTCGATGTCCATCGACGGGTTGAGCGAGGCGTGCGGGTCCTGGAAGACCATCTGCAGCCTGCGTCGCAGCGGCCGGAACTGCCGCTCGGTGAGGGACGCGATCTCCTGGCCGTGAAAGCGGATGCTGCCCGACGTGGGACGGGCCAGGCCCAGCAGGGCACGTCCCAGGGTGGTCTTGCCGCTGCCGGACTCGCCGACGACCCCGAGCACCTCGCCCTCGTCCACGGTGAAGGACACCCCGTCGACGGCCTGCACCGCGCCGGCCCCGCGGTTCAGCAGCCGCTGGGCGAAGCTGCCGTGCAGCGGGAAGTGCACCTTGAGGTCCGAGACCTCGAGAACGGGGGCGTCCGATCCGCCGGCCGAGCCGCTGGAATCGCGGGCGGCCGCCGCGGACGGCGGGGTCTGCGTCATGCCTCAGGCCTCCTCGGCGAGGTCGATCGAGGCCCGCTCGAGCGGCTCGCGCCCGTCCGCCGGGATCTGCGCCTCGGGGCCGTGCAGCCAGCACTCCACGCGCTGACCGCCCTGGGTGACCACCTCGACGGGGTCCTTCACCGCGCAGGCCTTCATGGCGTCGGGACAGCGCGGGTGGAAGTGGCATCCGGAGGGCGGCTCGACGAGGTCCGGCGGGGCGCCGGGAATGTAGTGCAACCCGCTCGTCGACAGCGAGATCGTCGAGCGCAGCAGCTCGCGGGTGTACGGGTGGGCGGGGGCCGTGAACACCTCGCGGGCGTCGCCCTCCTCCACGATGCGCCCCGCGTACATGACCGCCACCCGGTCGCACGCCTCCGCGACGATGCCGAGGTTGTGGGTGATGAGCAGCATGGCCGTGTCGAAGTTGCGGCGCAGGTCGGCGAGGATGCGCAGGATCTGGGCTTCGACGAGCACGTCCAGGGACGTGGTCGGCTCGTCCGCGACCACGAAGGCCGGGCGCAGCACGAGCGCGAGGGCGATCATGATGCGCTGGCGCATGCCGCCGGAGAACTCGTGCGGGTAGTTGCGGTACCGGGTCGGGGGGATGCCCATGCCCCGCAGCGCCTCGACGGCGCGGTGCTGGATCTCCGCCTTGGACAGGTCGGGCTCGTGCACCCGCAGGGTCTCGTCGAAGTGCTCGGAGATCCGCATGAGCGGGTTCAGCCGCGTCATGGGCTCCTGGAAGATCAGCCCCATGTGGGGGCCGCGGTAGCCGCGCAGCGCCTTCTGCGACAGGCCGACGAGGTTCTCGCCGCGGAACCGGGCCTCCCCCTTGGCCTCGGCGCCGGGCGGGAGCAGGCCGAGCACGCCCCGGCCCAGCGTGGACTTGCCGCAGCCGGACTCCCCCACGAGCCCGAGGGTCTCCCCCGCCAGCAGGTCGAAGCTCACCCCGTCCACGGCGCGGACGGGGCCTCGCTCGGTGCCGTACCAGACGCGCAGGTCGCGAGCGGAGAGCACCGGCTCGCTGGGCCCTCGCTGCGGCAGCGGGGAACCCTCCTCGAGCACCTTGTTCATCGCCGGTCCCCCTCCGGGGTCGAGGCGTCGTGCGGGCCGGGGGCGTCACCTGGCGGCTCCTCCCGGTCCGGGATGCGGACGGGGCGGAGACGGCGTCGGCGCAGGGTGGGGTTGAGCGTGTCGTTGAGCCCCTCGCCGACCAGGGTGAGCCCGACGACGAAGAAGACGATGGCGAGGCCCGGGTAGAGGCCGGTCCACCAGATGCCCGCCCCGGCGTCGGCGATGGCGCGCTGCAGGTCGTACCCCCATTCGGCGGCGTCGGTGGGCTGGATGCCGTAGCCGAGGAATCCCAGGCCGGCGAGGGTGAGGATCGAGTCGGCGGCGTTCAGCGTCCCGATGACCGGCACGCTCTGGATCACGTTGCCGAAGATGTACTTGCCGATGATCGTGCGCGGGCGGGCGCCCAGGGCCCGCGCCGCCTCCACGTACGTCGCCTCGCGCGCGGACAGCGTGCTGTTGCGGACGACCCGGAAGTACTGCGGGACGTAGACCACGGTGATCGCCAGGGCGGCCGTCATCACCCCGCCTCCGACGGCGTTGGAGAGCAGGAACGCGATGACGATCGCGAGCAGCAGGTACGGGAACGCGAAGAGCGCGTCGGTGATGAGCACGAGCGTGCGGTCGAGCCAGCCGCCGAAGTACCCCGAGAGCAGCCCGAGGGGCACGCCCACGCACAGGGAGAAGATCACCGCGAGCACGACGACCTCGACGGCCGTGCGCGCGCCGTATATCACGCGGGACAGCACGTCGGTGCTCTGCACGGTGGTGCCGAACCAGTGCTCGGCCGACGGCCCGCCCTGCTTCGGGAACCGCTGGCCGTCCGCGGTGTACTGGTCGAAGCCGTACGGCGCGATCGCGGGCGCGAAGACCGCGAGCACGAGGAAGAACAGCACCAGCGCGACACCGACCCAGAGCAGCCACTTGGACAGGCCCTGCGCCTCGGCGAGCGGCTTGAGCCCGCGCCGGAGGCGCCCGAGGCGTCCGACGCCCTCCAGGCCGCCGCGGCGTGACTGCGACGCCAGGGCGGAGGACGGCTCGGTGGGTGGGGTGAGCGTGGCCATCAGTACCGGACCCTCGGGTCGACGAGCGCGTTGACGAAGTCGATGAGCAGGCTGATCACGACGACGACCAGGGCGAAGACGGTGATGATGCCCTGCACCGCCGTGTAGTCGCGGTTGTTGAGGTAGTCGATGAGCTCGCTCCCCAAGCCCGGCCAGTTGAACGTCTCCTCGGTGAGGACGGCTCCGGAGAGGAGCAGCGCGGCCTGCAGGCCCATGACGGTGACGACGGGGACGAGGGCGTTGCGGAACGCGTGCCGGTAGACCACGGCACGCTCGGGGACGCCGCGCGCCCGGGCCGCCTCGATGTAGTCGCCCTTGAGCGACTGCATGACGTTGACGCGGACGAGGCGCAGGAAGACGCCGGTGACCAGGAGGCCCAGCGTCACGGCGGGCAGGATGAGGTGCTCGAGCACGTCGACGGTGGCCGCCGTGTCCCCGGCGATGATCGCGTCGAGCAGCAGGATATGGGTGACGTCAGGCACGAACGTCGTGGGACTGGCGTCACCTGAGGTCGGTAACCACCCGAGGGTGCTGCCGAAGACGAGCTGCGCGATGAGGCCCACGAAGAACACCGGCGCGGCGTAGCTGATCACGCCGAACAGGCGCAGGGCGCCGTCGCCGGCGGTGTCGCGGAACCGGCCGGCGAGAAGTCCCAGGGGCAGCCCGATGCCGACGGCGACGATCATGGAGGCCACCGTGAGGGTGAGGGTGGCGCCGCCGTTCTCCAGGAGGATGTCGGTGACGGGCCGGTTGTCCGTCACGGTGCGCCCGAAGTCCAGGGTGAGGACGTCCCCGAGGTACTCGACGTACTGCGCGAGGATCGGTCGGTCGTACCCGGCCGCGGCTCGCCGCTCGGCGATCTGCTCGGCGGACAGCCTCCCGCCGAGGGCGGCGGTGACCGGGTCGCCCGGCGCGACGCGCATGAGCACGAACACCATGGTCAGCAGGATCAGGACCATGGGGGCCACGAGCATGAGCCGCGTCAGCGCGTAGTTGCGCAGGGATCCACCGGATCTCGCCATCTCACCTGTTCCTTCGTCCGACACGTGGGAGGGGGCACCAGCGGCGTCGTACCGCTGGTGCCCCCCACCGTGCCGTCGCTAACCCTGGCTGACCATGTACATCCGGAACGTGAAGGACGGGTCGAGCGTGTCCTTGACGCCCTTGACGTCCTTGCCGGTCACCGCGATCTGCTTACCCTGCCACAGCGGGATCGTGGGGACGTCCTCGGCCGCGATCTCCTGGATCCGGGTGAACGCCTTCTCCCGCGCGGCCGGGTCGGTGGTGCTGCGCTCCTCGGCGATCAGGGCGTTCATCTCCTTGTTGGAGTAGTGGTTGTTGTAGAAGCCACCGTCCACGAAGAACGGGGACGCGAAGTTGTCCGGGTCGGGGAAGTCCGGGAACCACCCGAGCTGGTATGTCGCGTACCCGTCCTCGGTGGAGGCGGTGCTGTACTGCT
Organism: Actinomycetes bacterium; assembly: GCA_050743265.1. Lineage (GTDB taxonomy): Bacteria > Actinomycetota > Actinomycetes > JBOGEN01 > JBOGEN01 > JBOGEN01. The sequence goes on along the minus strand of JBOGEN010000220.1, from coordinate 15,734 downwards.
GCCACTCCGCGGACTTCAGCGTCACCTTGAACAGCCCGGTCTCGTCCAGCTGGCGCTTGATCTCGGTGAACTCGTCCGCCGACACCGCGCCGTAGTGGGTCGGCGTCCACCACAGCTCGACGTCGACCGGGGTGGTCACGCCGGCCTTCTGGAGCGTCTGCTTGGCGCCATCCACGTCCGGCTGCTCGCCGTACTTGTCGGCGAAGTTGCGCTGGGCGTACTTGATGCCCTCCGGGAGCATGGAGTACAGCGGCTTGACGGTGCCGTTGTAGACGTTGTCCGCGATCGACTGGCGGTCGATGCTCTGCGCCAGCGCCTGGCGCACGGCCAGGTTCTTGGCCGGGTCGAGCTTGACGTTGAAGACGATGTAGCGGATCTCGGTGCCCTCGCCCTCGACGACCTCGACGTCGTTGTTCTTCTCCAGGTCGGCGACGTCAGTCGGGGAGAGGCTGCGGTACGCGACGCTCACGTCGGCCTGCTCGACGGCGAGCTTGAGCGCGGACGGCTGGGCGTAGTACTGGACGATGGCGCCCTCGTTCTCCATCGGCGCCGGGCCCTTGTACCCGTCGAACGGGTCGAGGACGAGTCGCTGGCCGTCCTCGTACTCCACCATCTTGTACGGGCCCGAGCCCACGAGCTTGTCGCTCGGCTGGAGCTTGTCGGCCGGGTAGGTGTCCGAGGGCACGATCGCCCCGGCGCCGGTGGTGAGCGCGAACGGGAAGGTCGAGTCCGGCTCCTTGAGCGTGATGCGGACCGTGGTGTCGTCCGGCGCCTCGATGCTCTTCATGTTCGCGAGCAGCGTGGACGGGCCGTTCGGGTCCTCGATGTTCACGACCCGCTCCAAGGAGAACTTCACGTCCTCCGCGGTGAGGTCGGACCCGTCGTGGAACGTGAGGCCGTCACGCAGCGTGCACACGTACGTGGTGTCGTTCTCGAAGTCGCAGGACTTCGCGGCGTCCGGCTCGGGGGTCGTGCCGCCCGGGGCGATGCGCATGAGGTTCTGGTACGTGTTGTAGACGATCGTCCACGAGCCCTGGTCGTAGCTGCCCGCCGGGTCGAACGAGATGACCTTGTCTGTCGTGCCCACGGCGAGGCGGTCACCGCTGGCTCCGCCGTCGTCGCTCCCACCGCATCCGGCGGCCACGACCGCCAGCGCACTGATGGTAGCCACGAGGCCGACCTTGTTGCCTCTGCGCATGAGCCTCCACCTTGTCTGTCCCAAGGCCTTTCGGCCTCGACGTTGTCCGCACGCGACGACCCGGACGGTCCGCCCGTCGCCTCCCTGTCAGCCACGGCACCCTAGCCAGGCCTGGGCGATCATCCAGGTCAGGACCGCCAAGTGATACGAAGTCGCAACCCGACCCTGACCCGCGGGAGATGTCCGGCAGCCCCGCCGGGGCACGACGCCGGGCCGTGGTGACGCTCCGTGATGGCGTTGGGGCAGGTCAGGAGGCCAGCAGGACGCCGACGTCCGCCCAGTCCAGGTCCCGGAGCGAGACCAGGACGTCCCGCCGGGGCCCCGGGCCCACCGGGACCAGGCTGGGCACGACGACGACGGCGCATCCGGCCGCCTCGGCCGACGCGACCCCGGTCGGCGAGTCCTCCAGGACGACGCAGCGGGCCGGGTCCGCGCCGAGCGCGGCCGCGGCGGCCAGGTACGGCTCCGGGTGGGGCTTGCGGTGCGTGACCTCGTCCCCGGCGACCGTGATGTGGAACGGCAGAGCCCCGAGGGACGCCCGCAGCCCGGCGACCACGGTGTCCATCAGCACGCGGTACGAGGACGACACGAGCGCGCAGGGCAGGTCCGCGGCGCCGATCCCGGCGAGCAGGTCGGCCGCCCCGGGCAGCAGCGCCGGAGGGCCGTCACGCAGGCGCTGGGCCATCCCGTCGAGCAGCCAGCCCTGCACGGTCTCGGTCGCGACGCCCGCCCCCGAGATCTCGAGCATGTACCCGGCCGCCGCGGGCAGCGAGGAGCCGAGCAGCGCCTGCTGGTGCTCGGGCGTCCACGGGCCGCCGAGCCGGGCGGCCACCTCGCTCTCGACGGCGAACCAGACCGGCTCGGTGTCGACGAGCAGGCCGTCCATGTCGAGCAGGACGCCCTCGGGACGGGTGGAGCCGACGCGCGGGGAGGGACTCACGTGGCTCACTTGGCGTTGAAGTACTTCGCGTCGGGGTGGTGGGCGATGAGCGCGTCGGTGGACTGCTCGGGGTCGAGCTGGAACTCCTCGGAGAGGGTGACGCCGATCCGCTCCGGCTTGAGCAGCTGCACGATCTTCGCCCGGTCCTCGAGGTCCGGGCAGGCCGGGTAGCCGAACGAGTAGCGCGAGCCCCGGTAGCCCTGCCGGAAGATCGCGTCCAGGTCGTCGGAGTCCTCGGCGTTCATGCCGAGCTCGGCCCGCACCCGTGCGTGCCAGTACTCGGCGAGCGCCTCGGTGAGCTGGACGGACAGGCCGTGCAGCTCGAGGTACTCGCGGTACTTGTTCTCGGCGAACAGCGCGGCGGTGGCCTCGCTGATCCGGGGGCCCATGGTGACGAGGTGGAACCCGACCACGTCGGTCTCGCCGGACTCCTCCGAGCGGAAGAAGTCCGCGAGGCACAGGTGCCGGTCGCGGCGCTGCCGCGGGAACGTGAACCGGGTGCGCTCGGCCCCGTCCTCGCCGAGCACGACGAGGTCGTCGCCCTTGCTCACGCAGGGGAAGTAGCCGTAGACCACGGCCGCCTCGAGCAGGCTGTCCGTCTGCATCCGCTCCAGCCACATCCGCAGCCGGGGACGTCCCTCGGTCTCGACCAGGTCGGCGTAGCTGGGGCCGTCCTTGGCGCGTGAGCCACGCAGCCCCCACTGGCCCATGAACGTGGCGCGCTCGTCCAGCCAGGAGGCGTAGTCGGCGAGCGGGACGCCCTTGACGACCCGGTCCCCCCAGAACGGCGGGGTGGGCACCGGGTTGTCCCGGGCCACGTCGGAGCGGGCGGGCATCTCCTCCGGCGGGGTCTCCTTCGGGGTGGACGCGGCGACACGGCGGGGGCGCAGCGCGGGCAGCTCCGCGCCCTTCTCCCCCCGCTTGACCGCCATGAACGCATCCATCAGCCGGAGCCCCTCGAACGCGTCGCGGGCGTAGCGGACCTCGCCGTCGAAGATCTCGGCGAGGTCCTGCTCGACGTACGAGCGGGTGAGCGCGGCCCCGCCGAGAAGCACGGGCAGGTCGGACGCCATCCCGCGCGAGTTCATCTCGAGCAGGTTCTCCTTCATCACCACGGTCGACTTGACGAGCAGCCCGGACATGCCGACGAGGTCGGCCCGGTGGTCCTTGGCCGCCTCGAGGATCGCCGAGACGGGCTGCTTGATGCCGAGGTTGACGACCGAGTAGCCGTTGTTGCTCATGATGATGTCGACGAGGTTCTTGCCGATGTCGTGCACGTCGCCCTTGACGGTGGCCAGCACGATCGTGCCCTTGCCGCCCTCGTCGGCCTTCTCCATGTGCGGCTCGAGGTGAGCGACCGCGGTCTTCATCACCTCGGCGGACTGCAGCACGAAAGGCAGCTGCATCTGGCCGGAGCCGAACAGCTCGCCGACGACCTTCATGCCCTCGAGCAGCTCCACGTTGACGATGTCCAGGGCCGGGCGGGTCTCCAGGGCCTCGTCGAGGTCGGCCTCAAGGCCGTTGCGCTCGCCGTCGATGATGCGGCGGCGCAGCCGCTCACCCAGCGGGAGCCCCGCGAGCTCCTCGGCGCGGGACTCGCGGATGCTCGCCGCGTCCACACCCTCGAACAGGTCGAGGAACGTCGACAGCGGGTCGTAGCCGTCCCGGCGCCTGTCGTACACGAGGTCGAGCGCGACCTGGCGCTGATCGTCGGGGATCTTCGTCATCGGAAGGATCTTCGAGGCGTGCACGATCGCCGAGTCGAGCCCGGCCTGCACGGCCTCGTGCAGGAACACCGAGTTGAGCACCATGCGGGCGGCCGGGTTCAGCCCGAAGGAGACGTTGGACACCCCGAGCGTGGTCTGCACGTCCGGGAACCGGCGCTTGACCTCGCGGATCGCCTCGAGCGTCTCCAGGGCGTCGCGGCGCGTCTCCTCCTGACCGGTGGCGATCGGGAAGGTGAGCGTGTCGAGCACGATGTCGGCCACCCGCATGCCGTAGTTCCCTGTGAGGTCCTCGACCAGCCGGGTGGCGACGCGGACCTTCCAGTCGGCGGTCCTGGCCTGGCCCTCCTCGTCGATGGTGAGCGCGATGACCGCGGCCCCGTGCTCGCGGATCACCGGCATGAGCCGGGCCATGCGGGACTCGGGCCCGTCCCCGTCCTCGTAGTTCACCGAGTTGACCAGCGCACGGCCGCCGAGCAGCTCGAGGCCGGCCTCGATCACCGCCGGCTCGGTGGAGTCGAGCACCAGCGGCAGCGTCGAGGCGGTGGCGAACCTGCCGGCCGCGGCGCGCATGTCGGCGACGCCGTCGCGCCCCACGTAGTCGATGCACAGGTCGAGCAGGTGGGCGCCGTCGCGGGTCTGGCCCCGGGCGATCTCGATGCAGTCGTCCCAGCGGCCCTCGAGCATCGCCTCGCGGAACGCCTTCGACCCGTTCGCGTTCGTGCGCTCGCCGATCGAGAGGTACGAGGTGTCCTGCCGGAAGGGCACGTGCGCATAAAGGCTGGCCGCGCCCGCCTCGGGACGAGGACGCCGGGCGACGACCTCGCGCCCGCCGACCCGCTCGACGACCTGGCGCAGGTGCTCGGGCGTCGTCCCGCAGCACCCGCCCACCAGCGAGAGGCCGTGCTCGCGGGTGAACTGGTCGTGCGCGTCGGCGAGCTCGGCGGGGGTCAGCGGGTAGTACGCCCCGTCCGACGTGAGCTGCGGCAGCCCGGCGTTCGGCATGCAGGACAGCGCCGGACGCGCATGCTTGGCGAGGTGGCGCAGGTGCTCGCTCATCTCCGCCGGGCCGGTGGCACAGTTCAGCCCGATCATCTCGACGCCGAGCGGCTCCAGCGCGGTCAGCGCCGCTCCGATCTCGGACCCGAGCAGCATGGTCCCCGTCGTCTCGACGGTCACCTGCACGAACACGGGCAGGTCGGCACCGGCGGCGCGCAGGGCCCGCCGCGCGCCGATGATCGCCGCCTTGGCCTGGAGCAGGTCCTGCGCGGTCTCGACGAGCACGGCGTCCGCGCCACCCGCGACGAGCCCGTCGACCTCGGAGGCGTATGCGTCGCGCAGGGAGGCGAAGTCGACGTGGCCCAGCGTCGGCAGCTTCGTGCCCGGGCCGACCGAGCCGAGCACCCAGCGGGGACGGTCTGCGGTGGCGTACCCGTCGGCGACCTCCCGGGCCAGCCGGGCGCCGGCCTCGGCGAGCTCGCGGATGCGCTCGGTGATCCCGTACTCGGCCAGATTGCCCAGGTTGGCGCCGAACGTGTTGGTCTCGACACAGTCCACACCGACGGCGAGGTAGGCGTCGTGGATCGCCCGGACCACGTCCGGGCGGGTGACGTTGAGCAGCTCGTTGCAGCCCTCGTGGCCCTCGAAGTCCTCGAGCCCGAGGTCGTACGCCTGCAGCGACGTGCCCATCCCGCCGTCCGCGACGATCACCCTCTCCCGCAGGGCGTGGCGGAGCGCGTCGGCACGGTCGGTCATGCAGGCCCCCAGCGGCGGCGGTCGGGTATCGGGACCCTCCACTGTAGTGACCGGGCCCCCCAGGCCGGGGGGGTCTCGCCGTGACCCCGGCCCGGGCACGCTCGTTGATCTCCCCGGACGTGACCCGGTCGGGGGAACCGGCCCGCGCTACCGTGCTCGTCCCCGCCCTCACCCGGAGGTCCCCTGTGTCCCAGTACCGGTCCGTCCTCGTCGGCACCGACGGATCCGACTCCTCGCTCGTCGCGGTCGAGCGTGCCGCCGAGCTGGCCAGGGCCAGCGCAGCGCCGCTGCACGTCGCGTGCGCGTACCGCCCGCTGACCGGCCGGGCGCTCACCGAGGCGGTGGACCGGCTGGGCCCGGAGGCGCACAAGGTCGCGGGGGCGAGCCCGGCGGACGACACGCTCCGTGAGGCCGAGGGCCATGCGCGGCGAGCCGGCGCGGACGCGGTGCACACCCACGCGGTCGAGGGGGACCCGGGCGACGTCCTCGCCCAGCTCGCCCTCGAGCAGGAGGCCGACCTCGTGGTGGTCGGCAACCGCGGGCTGAACAGCCTTGCCGGGCGCCTGCTCGGCTCCGTTCCCGCGGACGTGGCCCACCGGGCCGGCTGCGACGTGCTGATCGTCCACACCACCAGCGGGCGCTGACGCAAACGGCTGACGCGTACGCCGTCCGCCCGGGGGCGGCCCCCCGGCGGCGTACGCTGGCCGAGGTCTGCACACCTGCCGGGTGGAGGGAGAACGGGGTGATCGAGCTCGACGACCTGCCCGAGCTCATCGACCCGGTCATGGTGGCCGCGTTCGAGGGCTGGAACGACGCGGGCGAGGCCGCCACCGGCGCGATCGAGCACCTGGAGCTGGTGTGGGGCGCGCGGCCGCTCGCGTCGATCGACCCCGAGGACTACTACGACTACCAGGTGAACCGACCCCTCGTGTCCCTACGCGAGGACGGCACGCGCCAGCTCACCTGGCCCACCACCCGCTTCTCCCTGGCCCGGGTCCCCGACCGGCAGCGTGACGTCGTGCTCGTCCGGGGGATCGAGCCGAACATGCGGTGGCAGGCCTTCTGCGCCGAGGTGCTCGGCCTGGCGCACGAGCTCGGCGTGGAGACCGTCGTCACGCTCGGTGCGCTGCTGGCCGACTGCCCGCACACCCGTCCGGTGCCGATCACCGGCGCCGGCTCGACGCCGGGGCTCGTCACCAGCCTCGGCCTGGAGCCGTCCCTGTACGAGGGGGCGACCGGGATCGTCGGCGTCGTCCAGGAGGCGGCCACCCGCGCCGGCCTGCCCGCGGTGTCGTTCTGGGCCGCGGTCCCGCACTACGTCGCCCAGCCCCCGTGCCCGAAGGCGACCGTGGCGCTGCTCCGCCGCGTCGAGGACATGCTGGACGTGCCCGTCCCCCTGGGTGATCTGCCCGAGGAGGCACGGGCCTGGGAGCGCGGGGTCGACGAGCTGGCCTCGGAGGACAGCGAGGTCGCCGAGTACGTGCAGGCGCTGGAGCAGGCGAAGGACGCGGCCGAGCTGCCTGAGGCGAGCGGCGAGGCGATCGCCAAGGAGTTCGAGCGCTACCTGCGACGCCGGGGCGACGAGCCGGGCGGCTGAGAGCCAGCCCGCTGAGGGCGCGAGTTGCGCCTTCCGGACGCTCAGTCGTGGAGCGCCACGCCGAGCAGGGCGTCCACGAGATCCGCGACCTCGCCGGGTGCGGCGGTCGAGTCACCGGTGCCGGCGAGCGCGGCGTCGACCCAGCGGTCCACCGCAGCCAGCGCGGCGGGGGCGTTCAGGTCGTCGGCCAGCGCCGCCCTGACCACGGCGAGCACGGCTCCTGAGTCGGGGCCCGCGGAGCGGCCGACGGCCGCACGCCACGACGCGAGCCGCGCGGTGGCCCGGCTGAGGTCGCCGTCGGTCCAGTCCCAGTCGTCGCGGTAGTGGTGGGCGAGCAGGGCGAGCCGGAGCGCGGCCGGGTCGACGCCGTCGGCGCGCAGCCGGTGCACGAAGACGAGGTTGCCCCGCGACTTCGACATCTTCTCGCCGTCGTAGCCGACCATGCCGGCGTGCACGTACGCCCGCGCGAACGGGGTCTCACCGGTGGCGGCCTGCCCCTCGGACGCGGACATCTCGTGGTGCGGGAACACGAGGTCGGAGCCACCGCCCTGCACGTCGAAGCCGGCACCGAGATGCGCCAGCGCGATGGCCGCACACTCGACGTGCCAGCCGGGCCGTCCGCGGCCGAACGGTGAGTCCCAGGCGGGCTCGCCGGGGCGCGCGGCCTGCCAGAGCAGGCAGTCCAGGGGGTCCTTCTTCCCGGGACGGTCGGGGTCTCCGCCGCGTTCGGCGGACAGCGCCAGCATCTCCGGCAGCGTGAGGTGACCCAGCGCGCCGAAGCCGGCGTCGGCGCTCACCGGGAAGTACAGGTCGCCGTCTACCTCGTACGCCGCGCCGCGCTCACGCAGCCGCTCGACGAGCCGCACGATGTCGCCGATCGCCTCGGACGCCGCGACGTACGCGTCCGGCGGCAGCACGCGCAGCGCCGCCATGTCCTCGCCGAACAGGGCCGTCTCGCGGGCCGCGAGCGCGACCCAGTCCTCGCCCGTCTCGCGGGCCCGGTCGAACAGCGGGACGTCCACGTCGGTGACGTTCTGCACGTAGTGCACGGCGCACCCGGCGTCCCGCCAGGCCCGGACGAGGAGGTCGAACGCGAGGTACGTCGCCGCGTGCCCGAGATGCGTCGCGTCGTACGGGGTGATGCCACACACGTAGAGGCGGACGGGGTCACCCACCGCACGGCCGGCGCTGCCGCCGCTCGCGGTGTCGTGCACCCGCGGGACGGTGCCCCTCCCGGGGAGGCGGGGCACCTCGGGGCGGGGCCAGGCGTCCATGGGAGGAGCCTAACCGCCGCCACTCCGCGGACCGGTGACGGTCAGAACGGCGGCCAGGGGACGGACGGCCAGTCCTCGCTGGGGCCGGGGTGCCGGCAGGTGGCGCGCAGCCGTGCGAGCCGCGTCCGGGTCGCGGCCACCTCGTCCGGGTCGAGCAGCCGCCGCAGCCGCGCCCCGAGGTCGCCCGTCAGGTCGGTGTCGAGACGGGCGAGCACCTCGACGATGTCGTCGGGCAGCGGACGCCCCCGCCACTGCCACAGGATCGTGCGGAGCTTGTCCTCGACCGCGAAGCAGACACCGTGGTCGACCCCGTACACGTGGCCGTCGCGGGTGGGCAGCAGGTGCCCGCCCTTGCGGTCGGCGTTGTTGACCACGGCGTCGAACACGCTCATGCGCCGCAGCTGCGGGTCGTTGCCACGAACGAGCGCGACGAGGTCGACCCTCTCGTCGATATCGATCCAGAGCTGGCACATGCCCGGGCCGAACGGCCCATCGCGCAGCACGGTGGGCGGCACGAGCCCCCACCCGGTGGCCTCGGAGACCGCGTGGGCGGCGACCTCGCGCGCGGCCAGCGTGCCGTCGGGGAAGTCCCACAGCGGACGCTCCCCCGCCACCGGCTTGTACACGCAAGCCGCCTGGACGCCGTCGAGCGTGAGCGAGCCGTACAGCGTGGCGTTGGACGCGTCCACGAGGCGTCCGGTCACGTCGAGGCGCCCGCAGCGCAGCAACCGGAGCGCCCCCTCGGCACCGAGGACCACCTCGGGGCGCTCACCGGCGGTCGGCGCTGGTCGTCTCACCTGGCGGCCGCCCGGGGCGCTGGGCTCGCTCACCGTCCCAGTGTCGGGGATGGCGGGGGCACGGGGGGCAGCCCTGTGGAGACCCCCGGGCTCCCGACCCGCTCACACGGTCGCACGGTGCCCGTTCGCGCGCGGGCACAGGTGTCCGGCCGGGTCGATCGGCAGCCCGCAGAACGGGCAGGACGGGCGGCCGGCGGACACGATCGACTCGGCGCGCTTGACGAACGCCCGCGCCATCGCCCCGGTGAGGAGCACCCGCAGCAGGTCCGGCCCCTCCTCGGCCTCGTCCTCGTCGGCGAGCAGGGTGGCGGCCTCCTCGTCGTCGTCCGCGTCCGGGTCGACCGCCTGGGCCTCGATCACCACGCGCTCGTCCTCGGCGTCCCAGGCGAGCGCCATCGCCCCGACCCGGAACTCGGTCAGGACCGGCTCGTCGAGGGGCGCAGGGTCGTCGCTGTCGGCCGGTGCGACCGCGGGCACCGGCGCGGACCCCCCGGAGCGGCGCAGCACCTCGTCCAGCAGCTCGTCGACGCGCTCGGCGAGCACCGACACCTGCGACTTCTCCAGGGCGACGCTGGTGACCCTGTCGGCCTGCCGCGCCTGCAGGTAGAAGGTGCGCTGGCCGGGCTCACCGACGGTGCCGGCGACGAAGCGCTCGGGCGCCTCGTAGAGGTAGAGCTGGCGGGGCATGCCCCGACCTTATCGCCGGTCGCCGGTACCGCCGCCGACGGCGGCGTCGCCGGAGCGGCGGCGACGCCGGGACCGTTGCAGGGCGACGACGTCGCCTCCGGTGTCGTTGAGCCGCTCGAGGAACGGCCGGGACGGGCCGTAGCTCACCACGGTCAGCGAGGCCGGGTTCACCACGATGCGCTGGAACTGGTCGAGGTGAAGGCCGAGGGCGTCCGCGACGAGGGCCTTGATCACGTCACCATGCGTGCAGACGGCGTACGTGGCGCTCGTGCCCAGGTGTGCGTTCCACTCCCGGATGGCGTCGACCGCGCGGGCCGCCGTGTCACGCAGCGCCTCGCCCTCCTCCCCCGGGAACGTGACCGCGCTGGGATGGGACTGGACAACCTTCCACAGCGGGTCCTTGGCGAGCTTCTTCAGCGGCTGGCCGGTCCAGTCGCCGTACCGGCACTCCCCCACGCGGTCGTCCACGTGCACGGGCACCTCGGCGTACCGGCCGGAACGGGCCGCGATCAGGGCGTTCACGGTCTCGCGGCAGCGTTCCAGCGGGGAGGTCACCAGCGCGGCGAGCCGGACCTCGGCAAGGCGGGCGCCCAGCGCCTCGGCCTGGGACCGGCCGGTGGCGTCGAGGGACACGCCGGGCGTCCAGCCGGCCAGGGTGCCGTCGGTGTTGGCCGTCGTCTGGCCGTGGCGGACGAGGAGCACGGTCGTCACGGGTCGCGACTCTACGTCGGAGGCGGCGCACAATGGCCGGGTGATCGTGGACTGTGCGGTGTACCGGGACGGCAGGCGGGTGGCCGGGGCCGTCGACGACCTCTCCGACGCGCTCGCCGACGTGCGGGCGAGGAACGCCCGCCGGAACGGCGGGTCGGCCGCGGGGGCCACCACTGTCGGCGAGGCCGTCGTGGCGGACGGGCGCGGGGGCGACGGGTTCGTCTGGATCGGGCTGTGCGAGCCCACCCAGGAGGAGCTCGCCCACGTGGTGGCGGAGTTCGACCTGCACCCCCTCGCCGTGGAGGACGCGGTGAACGCCCACCAGCGGCCGAAGATGGAACGGTACGAGGGGTCGCTGTTCGTCGTGCTCAAGACGCTGTGGTACGTCGACGAGACGGCGGATATCGAGTCCGGCGAGGTCATGCTGTTCCTCGGGGATGCCTTCGTGGTGACCGTGCGACACGGCGAGGGCAACCCGCTGAAGGTCGTTCGCCAGCGTCTGGAGACCGACCCCCACCTGCTCGAGGGTGGCCCGGCGGCGGTGCTCTACGCCGTGGCCGACGCGGTCGTCGACAGGTACACGGACATCGCCCGCGAGGTCGAGCAGGACCTCGAGGAGCTCGAGAGCGCGGTGTTCTCGGGACGCCGGGAGAACTACGCCGAACGCATCTACGCGCTGAAGCGGGAGGTGCTCGAGTTCCGGCGGGCCGCGGTGCCGCTGCTCGGACCGGCCCAGGACCTGGCCGAGGGCGACGTGCCCGAGGTGGGGAACCACACGCGCGAGTTCTTCCGTGACGTCTCCGACCACGTGATGCGCGTCGTCGAGCAGGTGGAGTCGGCGGACCGGCTGCTCACGGACATCCTGAACGCGAACCTGGCCCAGGTCAGCGTCCGGCAGAACGACGACATGCGGCGGATCTCGGCCTGGGTCGCGATCGTCGCGGTGCCGACCATGGTGGCCGGCATCTACGGGATGAACTTCGAGCACATGCCCGAGCTCGAGCTCGAGTACGGCTACCCGATGACTCTGGGCGGGATGCTCATCGCGTGTGTGGTGCTGTACCGGCTGTTCAAGCGCAGCGGCTGGCTCTGAGCGCCCTCCGGCGCTGACCGGCCGCCGGGTCGTTCCCGGCGGGACGCGCGCTGTCCGGTCATGCCCGACATGGCCTCGTCCCGTCGGTCGGACCCGGCCGCCGTCCGGTCAGCAGACCTCCACAGCCGGGACGTCGCACGGTCCGCCCACCCACCATCGCGGGATGGGGTGGTTACCGAACGTGACGGCACGGGAGGGAACCGGACGCGGGGGCTCGCGGGGCCGCCGTGTCCGTTCTGCGGTGCTGCTCACGGCCGCGCTCTCGTCCGTCCTGCTGCCCGGGGCCGCCGCCGCCGAGGGGAGCGCCGGACAGCAGGCCGCACCGCAGGCCGTGGGCGGGCCCGGCCAGGGCCAGACCGGCTCACTCGCCGAGGGCTCCCAGGCCGTCGTCCAGGCAGCGGAGGCGCTCCAGCAGGCGCGTGCCGACCTGGCGCAGGCCTCGACCCGGGTGGCCGAGGCCGCGCAGGCGCGGGCCCGCGCCCGACACCAGCACGCGGAAGCGCTCGGCGCGCTGGAAGTCGCCCGGGCGGCCGAGCTCGGGACCGAACGGGAGATCGCCTCCGCGTTCGGCCAGATCTCCGCCGACCGCAACGACCTGTCCTCCCTGGCCCGCGTCGCCTACGAGCGGGGGCGGTACGCGGAGTGGTCGGCGATCCTCGAGGCGTCCACCCCGGCCGAGCTCAGCGCCCGGCTCACGTACGTGGACACGCTCGGCCGGTCCTTCCAGGGCCACATCGACAGCCTCGCCCGGGCCCGGGCCCAGCTCGCGGACCGGCAGCGCCTGCTGGCCGTACGCCGCGGCCAGCGCGAAGCGGTGGAGCACCGGGCACAGGCCTCGCTCGCCGCCAGCCGCCGGCTCGCCGTCGAGGCGGAGGACGCCCGGACCGAGGTCGCCGCCCTCGTGGCCCAGCGGGAGACCGCGCTCGCGGCGGCGGAGGACGCGAAGGCGGCCGACCTCTCCCAGTACACGACGCTGCAGGCGGCGTCGGGCGCGCTCGGGGCCCGCATCCAGAGCCTGGCCGCCCAGATGGACGGGGGCGGACGCCCTGCACCGACCAGCCTGTCCCGCCCCACCATCGGTGCGGTCACGTCCTCGTACGGACCGCGACTGCACCCGATCCTCGGCTACGTGAAGGTGCACACCGGCACCGACTTCGGCTACGGCGACGGGCGGGTGCGCGCTGCGGCGAGCGGCGTCGTGCTGCTCACCGAGTCCGACGTGGCGTACGGCAACATGACCGTGGTGCACCACGGCTGGCTGGACGGGCGGTCCGTGTCCACCCTCTACGCGCACCAGGCGTCGGTCGCGGTACGCCCCGGGCAGCAGGTCGGGCGCGGACAGGTCCTGGGAGCGGTGGGCTCGACCGGGTACTCCACCGGGCCGCACCTGCACCTGGAGGTCCGCCTGGGGGGGACACCGACGGACCCGATGCCCTGGCTGGGCTGAGGCAGCGCCTGCGGACCGGCTCAGCTGGCCGGGATGAGCCCGCCGGCCACCAGCAGCAGCACGAGAGAGCCGAGCGCCACCCGGTACACGACGAATCCCTTGAGGCTGTGCGTGACGAGGAACTTGAGCAGCCACGCGATCGAGGCGTACCCCGAGACGAACGAGAGCACGGTGGCGATCGTGGTGGGCCACAGTCCGGGCGTGTTGCCGCCCCCGATGTCCTTGGCCTCGTACAGCCCGGACAGGACGACGGCCGGGATCGACAGCAGGAACGAGTAGCGTGCGGCGGCCGCCCGGTTGTAGCCGAGGAACATGCCCGCCGTGATGGTCGCACCGGAGCGGCTCACGCCAGGGATCAGCGCCAGTGCCTGGGCGCACCCGATGAGCAGCCCGTCCCTGAGGTTGAGGGACCTCTCGTCCTTCATCCGCGTCCCCACGCGCTCGGCGAGCAGCAGCACGAGCCCCAGCACGATGAGCATGACGCCGATGAGGCGCAGGTCGCGGGCGACCGTCTCGATCTGGTCCTCGAACGCGAGGCCGGCCAGCCCGATGGGGATCGTGCCGAGCACGATGTACCACCCGAGGCGGGCGTCCACGTCGCCGCGCAACGCCGGCGTCCACAGGCTGCGCGCCCACGTCGCGGTGATGCGGAAGATGTCGCGCCAGAAGTAGAGCAGGACCGCGGCCATCGTGCCGAGCTGGATGACCGCGGTGAACGCGGCACCCGGGTCGGGCCACCCGAAGAACTCGGGGACGATGCGCAGGTGCCCGCTCGAGGAGATCGGAAGGAACTCGGTCAGGCCCTGGACGAGCCCGAGGATGACGGCCTCGTACCAGGTCACACGGCCCCCTGCGTGCCCACCCCGGACCGGTCGAGGGCCTCGGACGCCGCCCGTACCGTGGCCAGGCGCTCGTCGAGGCTCTCGCCGTACGGCAGCACCGTGAGGGTCGTGACGCCCGCCTTGGCGAACTCGGCCATCCGCTCGGAGATCCGCTCGACCGGCCCGAGCAGGGAGGTGGCGTCGAGGAACTCGAATGGGACGGCGGCCGCGGCGTCCCGGTGCCGCCGGTCGAGGAACGCGTCCTGCACCTCGCGGGCGGCGTCGCCGAATCCCATGCGGACGGCGAGGGCGTTGTAGAAGTTCTGGGTCCTGCTGCCCATGCCGCCGACGTAGAGCGCGGCGTAGCCGCGGAGCGGGTCTGCTGCGGCACGGACGTCGTCACCGAGCGACACCGGCACACTGGCGACGACGTCGAAGCCGTCCATGCCGGCACCGGCACGTTCGCGACCGGCGCGTACCGCGGCCACCGACCCGGCGCCGTGCTCCGGAGAGAAGAAGATGGCGAGCCACCCGTCGGCGATCTCGCCGGTCAGCTCGAGGTTCTTCGGGCCGACCGCGGCCAGGTAGACGGGGATGTGCTCGCGCACCGGGTGCACCGTCAGCGTGAGCGGCTTGCCGGGGCCGTCGGGCAGCGGCAGCGTGTAGTGCGCACCCTCGTAGCGGAGCCGTTCCCGGCGTAGTGCGGTGCGGACGATGTCGACGTACTCGCGGGTGCGGCCGAGCGGCTTGTCGAAGCGGACCCCGTGCCAGCCCTCGGACACCTGCGGTCCGGACACGCCGAGCCCGAGACGGAACCGCCCGCCGGACAGCGCGTCGAGCGTGGCGGCGGTCATCGCGGTCAGCGCGGGCGTACGGCCGGGGATCTGGAACACCGCGGAACCGACGTCGATGCGCTCGGTGCGGGAGGCGACGTACGCGCACACGGTCGCCGCGTCTGACCCGTACGCCTCGGCTGCCCACACGACGGAGTAGCCGAGCCGCTCGGCCTCGGTGGCGAGTGTGAGGTTGTCCCCGTGGTCGACACCACTCCAGTAGCCCAGGTTGAGTCCGAGCCGCATCCGGCCCCTCCCGTGTCGTCCGCTCCGGTACGGGCGAGCGTACTGACGCGACGAACGTCCCGTTCGGCCCGGTCCGCTCCGCTAGCCTCCCGCGCATGCAGCAGCGACATGTCGGACGCTCCGGCCTCCGGGTCTCCCGGACCGGGCTCGGCACGATGACCTGGGGCCGGGACACCGACCGGCACGAGGCCGCCGCCCTGCTGGCCGACTTCACCGACGCCGGGGGGACGCTGCTCGACACCGGGGACGCCTACGGGGACGCCTACGGGGACGGAGCCGCGGAGGTGGTCCTCGGCGAGCTGGTCGGCGAGGTCGTCCGGCGGGACGAGGTGGTCCTCGTCACCAAGGCGGGGGCCGCGGGGCCGGGCCGCCGGCCGGACACGTCCCGGCGCGGCTTGCTCGCCTCGCTGGACGCGTCGCTGGACCGGCTCGGCACCGACCACGTGGACCTGTGGCTCGTCGCGGGCTGGGACCCGGCCACCCCCCTGGAGGAGACGCTGGCGGCGGCCGACACCGCCGTGTCCAGCGGGCGCACCCGCTACCTCGGCCTCGCCCGGCACACCGGCTGGCAGACCGCGGCGGCCGCGTGCTGGCAGCGGGCGGTGCCCGGC
>JBOGEN010000219.1:0-24636 GCA_050743265.1 Actinomycetes bacterium | reverse complement strand
GGCCGGGCGTGGCCGACCGGCTCGCCGCCGCCTGGCTGTCCGCCGTCCGCTCACGCGACCCCGCGGCCGCGTCCGCCGGGTTCACCGCCGAAGCCGTGGGCGTCCTGGGGGAGCCGGCGGACGGTGACCTCGTCCGGCTCGGGCGGGAGCTGGTCGCAGCGCTGGCCGCCGACCCGGCCGCGCCGCGGTGCCCCGTCACGGTGGGGATCAGCCGCGTCGTCGAGGGCGTCGCCGCGCTGCCGGACGCCTACGAGCAGGCCCGCACTGCCGTCCGGGTGGGACGCCAGCTTCACGGGCCCGGCGGTGTGGCGCACTTCGACGGGCTGGGTGTGTATCGCCTGCTCGGACTCGTGCCGGACGGGGCGGAGCTGCGCACGTTCGCCACGGAGACGCTCGGCGAGCTCGCCGACCCGACCGACCCCGACGCCGAGGACCTGCGCCGCACGCTGCAGGTGCTGCTCGAGACCAACCTCAACGTGGCCGAGACAGCACGGCGGCTCCACTTCCACTACAACACCTTGCGATACCGGATCGGCAAGCTCGAGCGCATCGTCGGCCCGTTCACCGTCGACCCGCACCTGCGCCTGTCGCTCTCCCTTGCCCTGCTCGTCGTGCAGATGCGCGGGGTCTGACGGGCTGACGGCGCTCCCGATGGGGCTGGCTGCTCAGCTCCTCTTGAGGTGGCGGCCCAGGAAGTCGACGGTGCGCGACCACGCCGTGGCCGCGTGGTCCGCGTCGTGTGTGCCGATGAGGTTCTCGTCGTTGTGGAAGGCGTGCCCGGCCGGGTAGTAGAAGAACTCCACCTCGGCGGCACCGGTCTTCTCGCGCAACTGCACCTCCAGCGCGCGGGCCTGCTCGACCGGGTAGAACGCGTCCTGCTCCCCGAAGTGCCCCTGCACGGCGGCGCGGATGCCGGACAGGTCGGGCTCGGACTTGAAGACGTTGTAGAAGTCCACCGCCGCGCCGACCTTGTCGCCCGCAAGGGCCGCGAGGTGCAGGACGAACCCGCCGCCCATGCAGAAGCCGACGACGCCGACCTGCCCTCCGGTCACCGCGTCGTGGCCGAGCAGGTAGTCGACAGCACCGGACAGGTCCCGTGCGGCACGGTCGACCGGCAGCTCGCCCATGAGGCGCCCGGCCTCCTCCGCGTCGTGCGTGGTCGCCCCGCCGAACAGGTCGGGCGCCAGGGCGACGAAGCCCTCGGCCGCGAGACGGTCGCAGACCCCGGAGATGTGATCGGTGAGGCCCCACCACTCCTGGATGACGACGACACCCGGCCCCGACCCGGAGGACGGGACCGCCAGGTAGCCGTGGGCCTGCTGCCCGTTGCTGGCGAACGTGACGTTCTGGCGTGGGTTCGTGGTCTGCTCGCTCACGGTGTCAGAGCCTTTCGTCGAGTCCGGTTCGGACGGCGCGGACTGTGCGGACGTCGCCGCCGGCGCGGACGGCGTGGTGCCGGCGCCCGCCGGGATGGTCCGGCATCGTCGAAAGCGTGCCCGATGTGCCCCGGGCGTACGCACACCGGCCCGGCAGCGGGCCCGGAGCGGGCGGCAGCGGCGGAGAGAACTCACAACAGGTGGGTCAAGGATCTGTCAAACCTCACCGGTGCTCCCTTGGGGCCGGGTCCGTAGATTTCCCGCCAACCTGGCTCGTTGTGTGTTCGGCCGGGCCCGACCCGCTGTGTGGCCCGCACGACCTTTGGAGGGGCGCACCATGGCCTTCAGGTGGAAACTCGCCTACGGGGGCAAGACCCCGCCGCCCGGCGCGGTGGTGAAACCGGACGAGCGGCTCTCCTGGGGCCGTACCGCCGGCATCGGGGCCCAGCACGTCGTGGCCATGTTCGGCGCGACGTTCGTGTTCCCCATCGTGATGGGGCTCGACCCCAACGTCGCGATCATGATGTCCGGTGTCGCGACGATCCTGTTCCTGCTCATCACGCAGAACAGGGTCCCGTCCTACCTGGGCACCAGCGCGTCCTTCGTCGGCGGCGTCTTCGCGATCCGGGCGTCGACCGACAGCGACGGGCTGGTCACGGGCTCCATCCTGCTGGCGGGCCTGGTGCTGGCCGCGGCGGGTGTCGCCATCCACCTGCTCGGCCCTCAGATCATCCAAAAGGTGTTCCCGCCGGTGATCACCGGCGCCGTCGTCATGCTCATCGGCTTCGGCCTCGCGTTCGTCGTCCAGGACTTCTACTGGTGGCAGGACCACTGGGTCGCCCTGGCGACGATGGTCTCGGTCTTCCTGATGACCGTGCTGCTGCGCGGGTTCCTTTCGCGTATCGCGATCCTGCTCGGCCTGGTGTTCGGCTACCTGCTGTCGTGGCTGCTCGACCTCACCACCGGCGAGTTCACCGTCACGAACCCGGTGAGCCAGGAGCCGGTGACGGCCGAGCGGATCGACTTCACGCCGGTGGAGAACTCCGATTGGATCGGCCTGCCCGACTTCCACGGCCCGGACTTCAAGTGGTCCGCCTTCGTGCTGGTACTGCCCGCGGTCATCGCGCTCATCGCCGAGAACACCGGGCACGTCAAGGCCGTCGGCGTCATGACGAAGACCGACCTCGACCCGATGATCGGGCGGGCCATCTTCGCCGACGGCGTGGGCACGGCCGTGGCCACCTCGGTCGGCGGCTCCCCGACGACCACGTACGCGGAGAACATCGGCGTGATGGCGGCCACACGGATCTACTCGACGGCTGCGTACTACATCGCGGGCCTTGTCGCGGTCCTGTTCGGTCTGTGCCCGAAGTTCGGCGCGCTCGTCGCCTCCACGCCCGAGGGCGTGCTCGGCGGCGTGACCGTCGTCCTGTACGGCATGATCGGCCTGCTCGGCGCGAAGATCTGGATCGAGAACCGCGTCGACTTCGCCAACCCGATCAACCTCGTGCCGATCGGCGCCGGCATCATCCTCGCGATCGGCCCGGTCCGGCACGAGATCACCGACGACTTCATCCTCGAGGGCATCGCGCTGGGCACGGTCGTCGTGCTCGCCGGCTGGCACCTGCTGCACTGGCTGGCACCGGCGCACATGCGCGAGGCACTGAAGAGCGAGGGCCCGTACGACGAGGCTGCCGCGGTCGCGGCCGGGCGTAGCGACGTCCACGAGGCCTCGCTCGGGGAGGCGGGTTTCGACCGGGGCGCGGGCGGTGACCCTCAGCCTCCGCCTCCGCGGCGGGGCGCAGAGGACCCGACCACGACGGAGTAGCCAGGCCGAGGGGGCCGCGCCGCCGACCGGCAGCGCGGCCCCTCGTGCTGTGTCTCGCGTCACCCGCACGCCTGGTCAGCCTCCGCCCAGGCCATTCCGTGGTGCGACCCCGGGCGGACAGGAGAGGATCACCTCGTGAAGCCGCCGCCGTTCACCTACCACGCGCCCGGGACGGTCGACGAGGCCACGGCGGTGCTGGCGAGCCTCGGGTCCGACGCGAAGGTGCTGGCAGGAGGTCAGAGCCTCGTGCCGCTGCTGTCGATGCGGCTCGCCGCCCCGGGACATCTGGTCGACATCAACCGGCTGGGGGCCGAGCTCGGCGGCGTACGCGTCGTCGACGGCGGCGTCCGGGTGGGAGCGCTCGCCCGTCACGCCGAGGTCGAGCGGGACGCCGCCGCGTCCGCGCGGCTGCCGCTGCTGCGCCAGGCGCTGCGTCTCGTCGCCCATCCGGTGATCCGCAACCGGGGGACCACGGTGGGCAGCCTTGTACACGCCGACCCGTCCGGTGAGATGCCCGCCGTGCTCGCGCTGCTCGGCGGCTCCGTGCAGGTCGCCCGGGCGGGTGCGGGCCCCCGGACGGTCGGCGCGGACGACTTCTTCGTCGGCCCGCTCGAGTCCGCCCTCCAGCCGGGCGAGCTCGCCGTCGCCGCGTTCTTCCCGTGCCCTCCCGGACGCGTCGGCACCTCCTTCGTCGAGGTGACCCGGCGGCACGGCGACTACGCGGTGTGCGGGGTGGCCGCCCTCGTCACGCTCGACGGGGGCGACCGACCCACCACCGCCCGGGCGGCGTACGTCAGCATGGCGCCGACGCCGCTCGTCCTCGACCTCTCCGAGGTGCTCACCCACGGGAGCGGGACGAGCAGAACCGCGGACGAGGAGCGGATGTGGAGCGCGGCGGGTGACCTGGCCCGCACGCGCGTCGAGCCCGAGGCGGACATCCACGCGACGGCCGAGTACCGCCGCCACCTCGCCGGCGTCCTCACCACCCGGGCGCTGCGCGAGGCCGCGGCGCACGCCCGCCGGACCAGCCGAGTCCCGGAAGGATCTGGCGCGTCGTGACGAGCCCCGCCACCGCACCCGGCCCGCAGCAGGCGCAGCCGCCACCCGCGGACACGCACGAGGTACGCCTCACCGTCAACGGCGTGCCGCGCGGCGCCGCCGTCCCGGGGCGGCGGCTGCTCTCGGACTTCCTGCGCCACGACCTCGAGCTCACCGGCACGCACGTCGGCTGCGAGCACGGTGTGTGCGGAGCCTGCACCGTCCTGCTCGACGGCGTCCCGGTGCGCTCCTGCCTGCTCTTCGCCGTCACGGTCGACGGGCACGAGGTCACCACGGTGGAGGGTCTCGCCGATGCCGACGGGACGCTGCACCCCGTCCAGCAGGCGTTCCAGGAGTGCCACGCCCTGCAGTGCGGGTTCTGCACGCCCGGCTTCCTCACCACGATCGCTGCGTACCTCGAGGAGGAGCCCGACCCCAGCGAGGACGATGCCCGCGAGGCCATCTCGGGCAACCTGTGCCGCTGCACCGGCTACCAGAACATCGTGCAGGCGGTCTGCCGTGCCGCGCAGATCCGCACCGAGCGCGACGCCGCTCCGCGTACCGGGGAGGTGACCCCGTGACCACCCGGCTCGTCGGCGAGCGCGTCCTGCGCACCGAGGACGCCCGGCTCGTCACCGGCCGCGGCCGCTACGTCGACGACTTCGGCCACGACGCCCTCGGTGTCGCGTTCGTCCGCAGCCCGCACGCGCACGCCCGCATCCGCGACATCGACGTGACCGGAGCCCTCGAGGTGGACGGGCTCGTCGCGGTCTACACGTACGAGGACCTGCCCCCCGCGCTGGCAGAACCCCTACCGCTGCTCATCCCGCACCCGACACTCACCCACCCACGCACCGGGTACGCCCTCGCCAGAGACGAGGTCAAGCACGTCGGCGAGGCCGTGGTCATGGTGGTCGCCTCCGACCGGTACCTCGCCGAGGACGCGGTCGAGCGGATCGTCGTCGACTACGAGTTCCTGCCTCCGGTGGTGGGCCTCGACGCGTCCTTCGCCGCGGACGTGCTCGTCCACGCCGACGTCCCCGGCAACGTCGCCGCGCACATGGTCCAGCAGGTCGGCGACGCCCTTGCCGCCATCGCCGCCGCCCCGCACTCCCTCGAGCTGCGGCTCGACGTCGAGCGCAGCGCGTCCATGCCGCTGGAGGGCAAGGGCGTCTACGCCCGGTGGGACGACGCCGACTCCTCGCTGCGGGTCTACTCGTCCACGCAGACGTCGACGTCGGTGCGCGCGGCGCTGGCCAGCCTGCTCGACCTGCCGCTGGCCTCGGTCGAGGTCGTCGCACCGGACGTGGGCGGGGGGTTCGGCGTGAAGATCGTGCACCCCTGGCCCGAGGAGGTGCTCGTCCCCTGGGCGGCCCGGCTGCTCGGCCGCCCGGTCAAGTGGGTCGAGGACCGCCGCGAGCACTTCGTCTCGTCCGCGCACGAGCGTGCCCAGCAGCAGACCGTCCGGGTCGGGTTCGACGACGACGGCAGGCTGCTCGGCCTCGAGCTCGACCTCCTGCACGACAACGGCGCGTACATCCCGTACGGGCTCATCGTCCCGATCATCACGACCACCCAGATGCTCGGCCCGTACAAGCCGGGTGCGTACACGGCGACGTTCCGCAGCCTCTACACGAACACCGTCATCGTCACGCCCTACCGCGGGGCCGGCCGGCCGCAGGCGTGCTTCGCGATGGAGCGGACGATGGACGCGATCGCCGATGCGCTCGGCAAGGACCGTGCCGAGGTCCGCGCGGTCAACTTCGTCCAGCCCGACGAGATGCCGTACGACCAGGGGCTGCTCTTCCAGGACGGGCGGCCCCTGATCTACGACTCGGGCGACTACCCGGCCTCGCTGGAGAAGCTGACCAAGCTCATCGGGTGGGACGAGTTCGAGGCCTTTCGCGAGCAGGCCCGTGCCGAGGGGAGGCGGGTCGGCATCGGGCTCGCCTGCTACGTCGAGGGCACCGGCGTGGGCCCCTACGAGGGCGGGCACGTGCACGTCGAGCCGTCCGGCCGGGTCCTCGTGTCCACCGGGCTGACCAGCCAGGGTCAAGGGCACCAGACGATGCTCGCCCAGATCGTGGCGGACGAACTCGGCGTCCCGCTCGACGACATCCACGTCACGACCGGCGACACCCGCCGGTTCGGGTACGCCGTGGGGACGTTCGCCTCGCGGACGGCGGTGATGAGCGGCAGCGCGGTCGCGCTGGCCGCCCGGGCGGTCCGGGCCAAGGCGCTGCGCATCGCCGGCGAGGCGCTGGAGGCCGACCCGGGAGACCTCGAGATCGAGGCCGGCGTGGTGCGGGTCAAGGGCAGCCCGTCCGCGTCGATCCCGCTGCGCACCGTCGCCGTGCTGTCCAACCCGCTGCGCTACTCCTTCGACGCCGAGAGCCGGCGTGCCACGCAGTTCGCCGTAGGGGGCGACCTGTCCAAGCCGCCGATCGCCGAGGACGACGAGCCCGGGCTCGAGGCACGCGACTACCACTCGCCGACCCGGTCCACGTTCGCCAGCGGCATGCACGCCGTGGTCGTGGAGACCGACCCCGAGACCGCGGACGTCCGCGTCCTGCGCTACTGCGTGGTGCACGACTGCGGCACGCTGGTCAACCCGCTCATCGTCGAGGGCCAGATCCACGGCGGCGTGGCCCAGGGTGTCGGGGGCGCGCTGTACGAGCGGATGGAGTACGACGAGCACGGCCAGCTGCAGAACGCGTCCTTCATGGACTTCCTCATGCCGTACGCGAGCGAGGTCCCGACCATCGAGACCGACCACCTCGAGACGCCGTCGCCGCTGAACCCGCTCGGGGTGAAGGGCGCGGGGGAGGCGGGAGTCATCCCCGGCATGGCGGTGTTCGCCTCGGCGATCGAGGACGCCGAGGGGTTCCGCATCACCCGCATGCCGATCTCGCCGAGCGAGCTGTTCCACCTGCGGGAGCGCTTCGCCGCGGGCGACCTCGAGCCCGTGCGGCGGCGTCGTGCCGCCCCCCCTGCCCCGAAGAAGGCCGTGGCGAAGAAGAAGCCGACCCGGCCCCCGGAGACCACGGAGGACGATCGATGAAGGTCACCGGCAGCGCCACCTTGCACGCCCCACGCGAGAAGGTCTGGCAGGCGCTCAACGACCCGGCTGTCCTCGTCCGCACGATCCCGGGCTGCCAGCGGCTCGAGGAGACCGGGCCGGACCAGTACACGATGACGCTGTTCGCCGGCGTCGCGTCCATCAAGGGCACGTACACCGGCCAGGTGCGCCTCACCGACCAGCAGCAGCCGGGCTCGTTCGTGCTGCGCGCGTCTGGCGCCGGAGCGCCCGGCACGGTCCAGGCCGACGTCACGGTCACCCTCGCCGAGAACGGGGGGTCGACCCTGCTCTCGTACGACGCAGACGCGATCGTCGGTGGCATGGTCGGGGGCGTCGGGCAGCGCATGCTCACCGGTGTCGCGAAGAAGACCGCAGGCGAGTTCTTCTCCGCGGTGGACGACGTCCTCACCGGCGCCGCGCCCGCAGGGGCGCCGGAGGTCCCCGGTGCGGTGGTCCCCGCCGGTGGCCCGACCGGAGGAGTCGCGGCGTCACCGGGCGTCTACCGTGCCCCCGTGGTGGCGGGCGCCGGTGGCCCGCTCGGCTCCGACTTCGTCAGGGGCGCCGTGTTCGGCGCCGCGGTCGCCCTGCTCGGGGCCGTCGTCGGTGGATGGGCGTCACGCCGCCGCTGACAAGCCCCACCTCACGACCTCAGGCTCCGCGCGACCGACTCCGGGTGGTCCAGGGAGAGGACGAGCCGGGCGTACGGGCCGCCGGACAGTTCGACGACGACGCCGGGACGGTTCCGGTAGGCGGCGGCGAAGTCGCGATAGCCGCGTCCCCGGAACGTACCCAGCGCGATGACGCCCGGGCAGCCCGTCCCCGGGGCGCGCAGACCGCGGACGGCACGCAGGGCGGACGGCACGACCCGGACCTCGTCCACCCACCGGCGCGGGAACGCGAGGTCACCGCGGAGTGCGCCGAGTCGCTCCCACGGGCTCAGCCGCATCCGAACCGTCTCACCGTCGACGCTCACGACCGCCATGAGGACATGATGGCTCCAGACGCTTGGCGCGACGGAGTCCCACCGTCCGCCGGCGGCGTACGGGCTTCGGTGTCCGCGGACCCGGTTCCACCCACACGAGAGCCCGCGTGCCGTCCTCCGGGGCGGTTGAATGGCCACATGGGTCCCTCGAGTGTGCGGCCGCCGGGCGGCCGCAGTGAGGCGGCCTGCGACCTCGTTGTCCGCGCCGCACGCCTGTGCGACTGACGGGTGTGCGACCTCGGCGTCGCCGGCGACCGGATCACGGCGGTCGCCGACCCCGGCACCCTCGACGAGGCCCGCGTACTCGATGCCGCCGGTCGCCTCGTGACGCCGCCGCTGGTCAACGCGCACCTGCACCTCGACAAGGTGTACACGCTCCCGATGGCCGGGGACGCCGCGCTGACGGCATACACCGCAGGAGACATGGGTGGGGCGATGACCGGCATCGAGCTCGCCGTGCGGTCAAGGGGCGGTACGACCGGGCATGGATCACCCCGGACGCGCGCCGGGCGCTCCGCGAGTGCGTCCGGCACGGGACGCTGCACGTCCTCGCGTTCGTCGACGTCGACACCACCGCGGGCCTCGAAGGGCTGCACGGTGTGCTGGACGCCCGGGAGGAGTTCGCCGGCCTGGTCGACGTGCAGGTGGTGGCGTTCCCCCAAGAAGGGGTCCTGCGCGACCCGGGCGCCGACGAGCTCTGCGCGCGGGCTCTCGAGCTCGGCGCCGACGTCGTCGGGGGCATCCCGTGGATCGAGCACTCCGACGCCGATGCCCGCCGGCACGTCGACTGGGCCTGCGCGCTGGCGGCACGCCTGGGGCGCCGCGTCGCCATGCTGGTCGACGACGCGGGCGACCCCGCGCGGCGGACGACCGAGATGCTCGCCGTCGCGATGCTCGAGCACGGGCTGATCGGACGCGGCGTGGCCTGTCACGCCCGAGCCGTCGGGACGTACGCGGAACCCGGGTGCTGGGCCTCGAGGCGTACGGGCGCCTCGGCGGCGGCCGCGCCGACCTTGTCGTCCACGACTCCGAGCGGGTGGTGGACGTGCTGCGTGCGCACGTCCTGCCGCGCTGGGTGCTCAGCCGCGGCCGCGTGGTCGCGGAGACGACGTCCTGCACGCGGTTCCCGCTGGAGGAGGCCGAGCTCGCCGCCGAGTGAGCCCCCACCCCGGTCGGGTCCGCCGCACCGCGTACGCCACCATGGTCGGCACGTTTCTCGGGGGCGAGACACGTGTCGTCGACCCGGTGAACCCGCCGGGGAGAGGAGCCAGGCGTGCCGCGCCACCGCCGCCGTCCCGCACGCCGGACCCCTGGGCGGCCCCCTCGCCGGACCCGTCCCCGTCATTGGCCGCAGGGCTCCCGGGCGGGGGTCGCCCTGATGCTCGTCCTCGCCTCGGGTGCCGTGGTGGGGGACACGGCGGCGCACGACCTGCTGGCCCGCTTGACGGGGGAGCGCTCACCCGCGCCGCAGGCCGAGAACGTGCTCTCCGATGCGTCCGACGACCGCGCGAGGGCGCTGGCCAGCCGCCACGCGCTCCGTACGCCCGGCGTCGGGGACACCCCCGATCCGTCCCCGTCGCCCACGTCCTCCCGTACGCGGTCGCCGGAGCCCGCGGCGACCGCCGAGCGCGAGAGCACCCGGACCCCCGCTCCGGCACCCGACCCGCGGGACGCGGCGACCAGCGCACGGACCCGGGCCGAGAACGCCGTGGTCCGCCTCACCAACGCCGCGCGGACGCGGCAGGGGTGCGCCCCGGTGCGGCGCGACCCGGCCCTGCACAGGGCCGCCCGGCGGCACAGCGCCGACATGGCCTCCTCGGCGTACTTCGACCACGTCAGCCCGGACGGCCTCAGCTTCGTCGACCGAGCCCGCCGCGCGGGGTACGCGAGCCCGGCCTCGGAGAACATCGCGTTCGGCCAGCCCGGGCCGGAGGCCGTCGTCGCCGCGTGGCTGGCCAGCCCCGGTCACCGGGCGAACATCCTCGACTGCGAGGTCACCGAGGTCGGTGTGGGGCTCGCCCGCGCGGACGAGGACGGGGGGACCCCGTACTGGACCCAGATGTTCGGCCGGGGCTGAGACACCAACACCGGCCGCAGCGTTGGCAGGTGTTGCCGGAGAGGGCCGTCTCCGCGCGCTTGTTGAATGGCCGTCATGGCCGAGCACTCCGACACCTCGCCGCGCCGCGGCGACGTGGCCCCGCACCGCAGCCACCTGCGGCTGGGGATCGACACCGGCGGCACCTTCACCGACGTCGTGGCCTTGGACGAGCGGACCGGGGTGCTCACGACCACGAAGACACCCTCCACGCCGGCCAACCCGGCCGAGGGCTTCATGGACGGCGTGCACAAGGTGCTCGGACTTCTGGGCGCGTCCGGCGACGCGCTCACCTCGGTGAGCCACGGCACCACGGTCGCGACGAACCAGCTGCTCGAGGGCAAGGTCGGCACGCTCGGGTTCGTCACCACCGAGGGGTACGAGTTCGTCCTCGAGATCGCCCGCCAGTCGGTGCCGGACGGGTACGGAAACTCCTACTTCTGGGTCAAGCCGGACCGCATCGTGCCGGTGGACCTTGTTCGGACGGTCGGCGGGCGCCTCGACTTCCGGGGGCAGGAGGTGCGCCCGTTCGACACGGCCGGCGCGGTCGCGGCGGCGCAGTGGTTCCGCGCGCGGGGAGTCGACACGATCGGGGTCTGCCTGCTCCACGCGTACGCCAACCCGGACCACGAGCAACGGATGCGTGACGTCCTCGCGGCCGAGCACCCGGACGCCGTGGTCTCGATCTCGTCCGAGGTGCTGCGCGAGTACCGGGAGTACGAGCGAAGTGTCACCACTCTGGTGGACGCGGCCGTCAAGCCGGCGATGCGGCACTACATCGCGGAGATCCGTGACCGCCTCGACGCGTTCACGTCGGGGGAGCCGGGGCGGCACCAGAGGTCGCGCCGCGTCCCGTTCGCCGTCATGAAGTCCAACGGCGGCGTGCTCAGCGCGGACGAGGTCGTACACCAGCCGATCACGACGGTGCTCTCGGGTCCCGCGGCCGGCGCGCTCGGGGCGGCGCTCGTCGCCGGACGCGCCGGTTTCGACAAGGTCGTCACCCTGGACGGCGGCGGTACGTCCACCGACGTGTCCGTCGTTCTCGGCGGCGAGCCGACCCTGACCACCGAGGGGTCGGTGGGCGCGTTCCCGTCCAAGATCCCGATGATCGACGTCGTCACGGTCGGCGCCGGGGGCGGCTCGATCGCGTGGGTGTCTCCGGAGGGCACGCTCAAGGTCGGCCCTCACTCGGCCGGAGCGGACCCGGGCCCGCTGTGCTACGCCAAGGGCGGCACCGAGCCGACCATCACCGACGCGCACGTCCTGCTCGGCCGGATCCCGCCGCACCTGCTCGGCGGCGAGATCCCCCTCGACGCCGACGCCGCCCGCGCGGGCCTCACCAAGCTCGCCGGCACCCTCGGCCTCGGCGTCGAGCAGTGCGCCCGCGGCATCCTCGAGATCTCGGCCTGGAACCAGGCCAACGCGCTGCGCCAGATCACCGTCAAGCGCGGGCTCGACGTCCGCGACTTCGTGATGACGACGTTCGGCGGCTCCGGGTCGCTGCTGGCGTGCCGGCTCGTCGACGTGCTCGGGCTCAGCGGTGTCGTCGTCCCGCTGAACCCCGGCACCGTGTCCGCGTTCGGGCTGCTCACCGTCGACGTGAAGAACGACTACGTGCAGACCGCGGTGAGCAGGTACGCCGACCTCGACCTCGAGGCGGTGGGCCACGTGCTCGACGAGCTCACCGCGCGTGCCGCCGCCGCGCTGCACCGTGAGGGCTTCGCACCGGCCGAGCACCGGTTCCTCCGCTCTGTCGACCTGCGCTACTTCGGCCAGGCGTTCGAGGTCCGCGTGCCCGCGCCGGACGGCGCGGTGGACGCGGCGTTCGCCGACGCCGTCACCGCGGCGTTCCACGACGCCCACGAGGCGCTGTACGGCTACTGCTTCCGGGGCGATCCCGAGCGGCGAGGAGGCGAGCGAGGGAGGAGCGAGGCGACGAGCGCGACCGGCAGGCCACGCCAGCAGGTCGAGTGGGTCAACCTGCGGGTCACCGGCGTGGGGCCGATCCGGCGCCCGGTCCTCGTCGAGGCCGCCGCCGGGGACGGTGACCCCGGCCGGGCCAGAACCGGCGTACGGCCGGTGTTCTTCGACGACGCGCCCGTGGACACCCCGGTGTTCTGGCGGCCGGACCTGCGTGCCGGGGACACGTTCGCCGGTCCCGCGATCGTGGAGGAGTTCGGCTCCACGCTCCCCGTCCATCCCGGCTACGCCGTACGCGTGGACGGCTACGGCAACCTCGTGGTCACCCGGACGCAGGAGGGCAGCAGGTGAATACCTCCACGGGCCGGGTCGCTCCTGACCCCGGCTCCGCCGACCCGGTGCTCGTCGAGATCGTCGAGGGCACGTTGGCGTCCGTCGAGACGGAGGTGGAGACCGCCATCGGGCGGACGGCGCGCTCGCCGATGATCCGGGACGCACACGACTTCCGCGCCGGCATCCACGACCGCAGGCTCCGCAAGCTCACCGGCCGCTCGTACTCCGCGCTCGTGCACCCGGTCGTGCGCGACTTTCCTCTGGAGACGATGCGGCCGGGCGACGTCTTCTTCCACAACGACGTGTACCTCTCCGAGGGCGGCATCGGGCACCTGCCCGACCTCTGCGTCACCGTCCCCGTGTTCGTCGACGGTGCGCAGGGACCTGAGGTCGTCGCGTTCGTGCAGGCGTTCGGTCACCACGACGACATCGGCGGGGCCGTCCCCGGCTCGATGCCCTCGCACGCCACGAGCGTGTTCGAGGAGGGGCTCATGGTGCCGCCGATCAGACTCTGGGACGCCGGCCTCCGCAACGAGGCGGCGCTGCGCATCATGACCCGCAACTCGCGCATGCCGGACTCCCTGGCCGCCGACCTCGACGCCGAGTGCTCGGCCTGCCTCATGGGGGCGCGCCGCCTCGGCGAGCTCTTCGACCGGTACGGCCGCGCGGCGGTCGAGACGTGCTTCGACGCGATCCTCGAGAGCACGACCCGGACGTTCCAGCGCGAGGTCCTCGCCAAGATCCCCGACGGCACCTACGTCTGGGAGGACTACGCCGAGCACGACGGCGTCGACGAGCCCCGGCTGCACGCGCAGCGGATCACCCTGACCAAGAAGCCCACCGGTGGCCCCGGGGGCGGTCCCAAGCTCGTGCTCGACTTCACCGGAACCTCGCCCCAGGCCAAGGGCCCCATCAACCACTGCGGCGACTACGCGGACGGCAACTTCCTCGCCAAGTGGCTCGCCCCGATCCTGCGCAACCTCGCCGACACGCCGGAGCGGATGGCCGAGCTCGACGTCAACGAGGGGGTCGTCCCGCTGCTCGAGATGCGCTTCCCGCCGCCGGGGACGCTGCTGACGCCCGTGTTCCCCGCGCCCACCAACGCGCGGACGTTCGTCATCCTGCGCCTGCTCGGCGTCCTCGCCGGGGTCGTCGCCAAGGCGGTGGACGGGCGGATGCCCGCCGACCAGGAGACCATCCGCTACACGGGCGTGTACGGGACGGACGCCGACGGCGAGCCGTACCTCATGCGGGAGGTGCTGGGCGGCGGCTCGGGCGGGCGGTACTACGCCGACGGGGAGGACACGATCCACGTCGTGCCCGACTCGCGGAACCTGCCCACCGAGTTCAGCGAGTCGCGCTTCCCCTTCCTCGTCGAGCGGCTCGGGCTCGCCGTCGACTCCGGCGGCGCGGGACGCTTCCGTGGCGGGCTCGGGTACGAGAAGCACATCCGGGTGCTGCGCGATGCCCACTTCATGTCCATCGCGGACCGCTCGATCCTCGCCTGCTGGGGCGTACGCGGAGGACGCGCCGGGCGCCCGTTCCAGGTCATCGTCGACCCCGGCGGCCCGCATGAGCGCGAGGTCGACGCGCTGGCCGACGACGAGCCCGTCCGCGCGGGCGAGGTGATCCGCATCCGCACCACCGGCGGTGGGGGGTGGGGCGACCCGCTCGAGCGCCCGGTGCAGCAGGTCGTCCGTGACGTGACGTGGGGCAAGGTCTCGGTCGTCGGGGCGTACGACGACTACGGGGTCGTCCTGCGGCGGGACGGGGACATGGTCGTCGCCGACGAGGCCGCGACCGACGCACGGCGTGCCGAGCGGCGTGTGGCCCGCACCGGGGACGAGCCGTTCTTCGACCGCGGGCCGGGCTACGCCCGCCTGTCCGGCGGCGCCACGCACGCCGACGTCGACGTGCTCTGAGCATCCGCCGCGTTCGCGCGTCGGCCTGCCGTGGCGGTGCCGTGCCGGGGCGACAGGCTGCCGTGCCGTGGTGCAGGCGTCCGTCCTAGGCTCACGTGGTTGGGCGCCCGCGTCCTGGCGCCCGCCGTCGACCGCCCTGCCACGGAGGATGGATGTCCGGCCCGCTGTCCGACGTCGTCGTGCTCGACTTGTCCCGCGCCCTCGCCGGCCCGCACGCGGCGATGATGCTCGGCGACCTCGGCGCCCGCGTGATCAAGGTCGAGAACCCGTCCGGCGGGGACGACTCCCGGGGGTGGGGCCCGCCGTTCGTCGGCCCGCCGGAGGCCCGGGAGTCCACGTACTTCCTCTCCTGCAACCGCAACAAGGAGTCGGTGACGCTCGACCTCAAGACCGAGGACGGCCGGACCCTGCTGGCCCGCCTGGTCCGCCGGTCCGACGTCCTCGTCGAGAACTTCCGGCCCGGTGTGCTCGACCGGCTCGGGTTCACGGTCGAGCGGCTGCACGAGATCAACCCGCGGCTGGTCATCCTGTCCATCACCGGCTTCGGCCACGACGGGCCCGAGGGCGGGCGTGCCGGGTACGACCAGATCGCCCAGGGCGAGGCCGGGCTGATGAGCATCACCGGTCCCGACCCCGACCACCCGACCAAGGTCGGCGTGCCCATCGGCGACCTGCTCGCCGGCATGTACGGGGCGTACGGCGCGGTCGCCGCCCTGCACGAGCGCGAGCGGACCGGCCGCGGCGACGTCGTCCGCACCTCCCTGCTCGCGGCCATCGTCGGCGTGCACGCGTACCAGGGCACCCGGTACACCGCCGGCGGGCAGGTGCCGCACGCCCAGGGCAACCACCACCCGTCCATCTCTCCGTACGGCGCGTTCCGCTGCGCCGACGGGCTGCTGCAGATCGCCGTGGGCAGCGAGGGCCTGTGGCGGCGGCTCGCCCCGCTGGTCGACATCGACGCGGAGGACCCGCGCTTCGCCACCAACCCCGACCGGGTGGGCAACAGGGACGCCCTCGTCGACGAGATCGAGGCGGCCTTCGTCACGAAACCGCTGAGTCACTGGCTTCCGCAGCTCGCCGAGATCGGCGTCCCCGCGGGCGAGGTACGGACCTTCGACCGGGTCTACGGATGGGAGCAGGCCCTCTCGCAGGGCCTTCTCCTCGAGACCGACCACTCCACGCTGGGGCCGGTGTCCCTGCCCGGGCCGCCGCTGCGCTTCGACGCCGGGGGGCGCCGCGAGCACGAGGCACCGCCCACCCTCGGCCAGCACGACGAGGCGGTCCGGGCATGGCTGTACGCCGCGGACGGCGGGGATCCCACCGGATGACCTCCGGACGGCGCACGTCGGCCGCGGACCTCATCCGCTCCGTCCTCGACGAGGGCACCTGGACGCGCTGGGACACCACCCCCGTCGACGTCACCGGGGGCGACGCCGACTACGCGAAGGCCCTGGACCGCGCCGCGGAGCGCAGCGGGGTCGACGAGTCCGTGGTCACCGGCGAGGGACTGCTCCGGGGGCGACGCGTGGCCGTCGTCGCCTGCGAGTTCGACTTCCTCGCCGGCTCGATCGGGGTGGCCGCCGCGGAGCGCCTCGTCCTCGCCGTCGAGCGGGCCACCGCCGAGGGGCTGCCGCTTCTCGCCGCCCCGGTCTCCGGCGGCACGCGGATGCAGGAGGGCACGGTCGCCTTCCTCACCATGGTCAAGATCTCCGCGGCCATCGCCGTGCACCGCCGGTCGGGCCTGCCGTACCTGGTGTATCTGCGTGACCCGACGACCGGGGGCGTGTTCGCCTCCTGGGGGTCGCTCGGACATGTCACCGTCGCCGAGCCCGAGGCGATGGTGGGGTTCCTCGGCCCCCGGGTGTACGAGGCGCTCTACGGCGAGCCCTTCCCCGAGGGCGTGCAGACCGCGGAGAACCTGTACCGGAACGGCCTCATCGACGCCGTCCTGCCGCACCAGGGCCTCGCCGAGATCGCGGACCGGGCGCTCAACGTCCTGCTGGCCCGTGTCGAGGGGCTCCCGCACGTCCCGGACGTGCCGCGTGAGCCGCTGCCGGACATCCCCGCCTGGGAGTCGATCGAGCGGTCCCGACGCCCGGAGCGCCCCGGGGTCCGCGAGCTGCTGCGCCGGGCCGCACACGACGTGACTCCCCTGCACGGCACCGGGGCGGGTGAGAGCGAGCCAGGGCTGCGGCTGGCGCTAGCCCGGTTCGGTGCGGCTCCGTGCGTCCTGCTGGGCCAGGACCGGGCCCGCCAGACCGTCGGCCAGCCGCTCGGCCCGGCCGGGCTGCGTGAGGCCCAGCGCGGGATGCGCCTCGCCGGCGAGCTGCGGCTGCCGCTCGTCACCGTGATCGACACGGCCGGCGCGGCGCTCAGCAAGGACGCCGAGGAGGGTGGCCTGGCCGCCGAGATCGCCCGGTGCCTGGCCGAGCTCGTCATGCTCGACGCGCCGACCCTCTGCGTCCTGCTCGGCGAGGGCGCCGGGGGTGGGGCCCTCGCCCTGGTGCCCGCGGACCGGGTGCTCGCCGCACAGCACGGCTGGCTGTCGCCGCTGCCGCCCGAGGGCGCCTCGGCGATCCTCTACCGGACCACGGCGCGTGCCCCCGAGCTGGCCGACCGCCAGGGCGTACGGTCCCTCGACCTGCTCCGCCACGGCATCGTCGACCGGGTGGTCGCCGAGCGTCCCGACGCCGCGGACGAGCCGGACGCCTTCTGCGACCGGCTCGGCGGTCTGCTCGAGCACGAGCTGGTCCGCCTGCTGGGCCAGCCCGCGGAGGACCGCCTCGCCGGCCGGCTCAGCCGCTACCGCAGGCTGGGTCTCCCCGGGGACGACGCCGGGCCCTAGCTCCAGCCCCCACCCCGGGCGGCCCGTCGTCCCACCCCTCGCGTTGCTGACGTAGCTCGCCAAAGCCCCTCCCGGTGTTGGGCAGTCGTTGCCCTGCGCCTTACCCGGGTCCCGGCCTAGAGTCGGCAGACCGGTGCCGGCGGGGGTTCCCGCCGGCGGTCAGGCCAAGGACCCCGCAGGAGACCCGCATGGCGCTCGCGCCCGCCCGACGCGTGCTGGTCGCGCTCGGCGGCAACGCGATGACCGGCCCGGACGGCAGCGCGAGCCCGGATGCCCAGACGGCCGCGGTCATCCTCGCCATGGAACGGGTCGCGGACCTGGTCGCCGCCGGCGTGGACGTGGTCCTCACCCACGGCAACGGTCCGCAGGTGGGCAACCTGCTGGTGAAGAACGAGCTGGCCGCCTCGGTGGTGCCGCCGGTCCCGCTCGACTGGTGCGTCGCCCAGACCCAGGGCACGATCGGCCTGCTCGTCCTCGACGCGCTCGAGGCCGCGCTCGCCCGTCGGGGCGTCCACCGCCAGGTCGCCACCGTCGTCACCAGGACACGCGTCGACCTCGACGACCCGGGGTTCGCCAGCCCCACCAAACCGATCGGGCGGTACGTCTCGGCGGAGGAGGCCCAGCGCTACATCGCCCTCGGCCAGTACTGGGAGGACCGGCGCGCTCGGGGCTGGCGCCGGGTCGTCCCGTCACCCGAGCCCCGAGAGGTGCTGGACGCCGCCGCTGCGGCGACGCTGGCCGCGGCCGGCTTCGTCGTGGTCGCCGCCGGGGGCGGGGGCATCCCGGTCGTCCGGGACCCGGCCGGCGTGCTGCGCGGCGTCGAGGCCGTCTGCGACAAGGACCTCACCGCCGCCCTGCTCGCTCACCACCTCGGGGTGGACGCCCTCGTCATCGCCACCGACGTCGAGGCCGCCGTCCTCGCCTACGGCACCGGCGACGCCCGCCCGCTCGGCCACGTGGACGCGGTCACGCTGCGCGGCTTCGCCGAGGCCGGGAACTTCGCCAGCGGCAGCATGGGGCCCAAGGTGGAGGCCGCGCTCCGGTTCGTCGAGCACGGGGGGCGCTTCGCCGCCATCACGTCGCTGGACCACATCGCCGACGCCGCGGCCGGCCGGGCGGGCACGGTGGTCGAACCTGTCGCCTACCCCTCCCTGACGTGACCACCGCCCGTCCGCCCACCGTCCAGACGCCACGTCCGCTCAGCCGGCCGGGACCCAGAAACCCAGCGAGGAGCCACCCGTGCCTTCCCCCCAGTCGAGACCCGTCGAGGTGCACAAGGTCGCGATCGAGAGCGTCACCGACGCCTCGGGCCTCGCCACGCTGATCGACAAGGACGTGTTCGCCGCCGACGACGTGCTCGCCGTCATCGGCAAGACCGAGGGGAACGGCGGGGTCAACGACTACACCCGGATCCTCGCCGACCGCGCGTTCCGCGACGTGCTGGTCGCCAAGGGCACCCGCTCCGACGCCGAGGCCAAGCAGGTGCCGCTGGTCTGGTCGGGCGGCACCGACGGGGTCATCTCCCCGCACGCCACGGTCTTCGCGTACGCGCCGGAGGGCCGCTACCCTGCCGCGGACGAACCGCGGGTCACCGTCGGCATCGCGATGAGCGAGGTGATCAACCCCGAGGACATCGGGCGTACGCCGATGGTGGAGAAGGTCGCCGAGGGCGTCCGGACCGCGATGGGCCTTGCCGGCATCACCGACCCGGCGGACGTCCACTACGTCCAGACCAAGACCCCGCTGCTCACGCTGGACACGATCGGCGACGCGAAGCGGCGCGGGCACGACGTGTGGACCGAGGACACGCTCAAGTCGATGGACGTGTCGAACTCGACCACGGCGCTCGGCATCGCCGTCGCGCTGGGCGAGATCAGCATGCCCGCGGCCGAGCAGATCCACCGCGACCTGTCGTTGTTCTCGTCCGTGGCCTCCTGCTCGTCCGGGGTCGAGCTCGACCGGGCCCAGATCGTCGTCGTCGGCAACGCCCGCGGCGTGGGCGGGCGGTTCCGCATCGGCCACGACGTGATGCGCGACGCCCTGGACGCGGACGGCATCTGGAACGCGGTCCGCTCGGCCGGTCTCGACCTGCCCCAGCGACCGCACCACTCCGACCTCGGGGACCGGCTCGTCAACGTCTTCCTCAAGTGCGAGGCCGACCCGTCGGGAAGCGTGCGGGGGCGGCGCAACATCATGCTCGACGACTCCGACGTCCACTGGCACCGCCAGATCAAGGCCTGCGTCGGGGGCGTGTCCGCCTCGGTCACCGGCGACCCCGCGGTGTTCGTGTCCGTCGCGGCCGTGCACCAGGGTCCCTCGGGCGGCGGCCCCGTCGCAGCGATCGTCGACCTCGGCTGAGCCGCAGCGCGGGCGCGGACGGGACGGGCGGCTAGCCTGCCGGGATGAGCGGCCGACCCGTCCCCGACCCGGGCTTTGCCGGCGACGCGGGCGAGGCTGACCCGGCGCTCGCCCGTGCGCTGGCCGACCACGCGGCCGGGCACGTCGACACGTACGCAGTGCACGCCGCCCTGTCCGCGGCCCGGGTGCTGGTCCCGGTGGTGGCCGTGCCGAGCGAGCCGGGGAGAGAGCCGGCGAGCGGGCAGGGCAGCGAGCCCTCCACGGACATGGCCGTGGTGACGCTCGTGGGCCGCGACGGCAGCCGGGCGCTCCCGGTGTTCACCTGCACCGACACGCTGGCAGGGTGGCGGGCGGACGCGCGTCCGGTGCCCGTGGAGGCACGCCACGCCGCACTCGCCGCGTACGCCGAGGACGCCCGGGCGGTGCTCGTCGACCCCGGCGGGCCCGTCCGGCACGTGGTGTCCGGACCAGCCCTGCGCGCCCTCGCCGAGGGACGTCCGCACCTGCCTCCTGCCGCGGATCCCGACGTCACGGCCGCCGTCGCCCGGGCGCTCGACGGGCTGGAGGGCCTGGTGGGCCACCGGCTGGAGCCCTCGCAGGACCAGGACGTCCGCGTGGTGCTGGAGGCGGCGCCCGGTGGGGACCCGGCCACGACGGCACGCGTCGCCCACGCTGCCGCGGAACGTCTCCGCGCGGAGGACGTGCTGCGTGCCCGGCTCGGCGCGGGCGTCGAGGTCGCCGTCGAGGGGCTCAGCCGCGCACCGGACCGGTGAACCGCTCACCCGGGCCCTGGCCGGGAGGGTCCTCCGGGTCCGAGACCTCGCGGAACGCCAGCTGCAGCGACTTGAGCCCGTCCCGGAGCGGCGCCGCGTGGTGGTGCCCGATGTCCTCCGACGCGGCCGTGACCAGGCCGGCGAGCGCGTTGACGAGCTTGCGTGCCTCGTCGAGGTCGCACGCCTCGGGCAGGTCCTCGGCGAGCCCGAGCTTCACCGCCGACGCGCTCATGAGATGGACGGCCGCGGCCGAGATCACCTCGACGGCGGGCACCTCGGCGATGTCACGCTGCGGGTCGAGCCCCGTCGCCGGGCCGACCGTGCCGCCCGAGACGGTGGCGCCGGCGGGGCTTCCGGCAGCGGTTCCGGAAGCGTCGCGAGGGGTGGGGGGCGAGCCGGTCATGGTGCTACCCTGTCAGACTGACCAGCCCGGCCCGTCAGGTGCCGGGCCGCAAGTGGAGTCCACCTCCCACCTGGTCGACGTCAAGTCGGCGGGTACGGTCAGGGCACCGGTGTGAAACGCCGGTGGCCCGGTCGTCGTCATGACGGCTGACCTGGTGCGTGGTGGGCCCCGCAAGCGGACGCGTGCGGGGCTCTCGTGTGAGCGGTGGCCTCCGCGGGCGGGCGGTCTGTCTGCCCGAGTTCCCACTGCCTGAGGAGGCCCCATCAGCGTCGAGCCCCGCATCAACGACCGGATCCGTGTCCCGGAGGTCCGCCTGGTCGGACCGAACGGTGAACAGGTCGGCATCGTGGCGATCGGCGACGCCTTGCGCCTCGCGCAGGAGGCTGACCTCGACCTGGTCGAGGTGGCCCCGAACGCGCGTCCTCCGGTGGCCAAGCTCATGGACTACGGCAAGTTCCGCTACGAGTCCGCGATGAAGGCCCGTGAGGCGCGGCGCAACCAGGCGCAGACGGTCATCAAGGAGATGAAGCTCAGGCCCAAGATCGACACGCACGATTACGAGACCAAGAAGGGTCACGTGGTGCGGTTCCTCAAGGGTGGCGACAAAGTCAAGGTGACGATCATGTTCCGAGGCCGTGAGCAGAGCCGCCCGGAGCTTGGGTTCCGGCTGCTGGGCAGGCTCGCCGACGAGGTCGCCGAGCTGGGCTTCGTGGAGTCTCGGCCACGCCAGGACGGGCGCAACATGATCATGGTGCTGGCGCCTCACCGGAGCGCCAGACAGGCTCGAGAGGCCACCAAGAAAGCGGCGGCGCCCGACGCTGGCGCGGCTACCAACTGAGCCTTCGCAAGGCTGAGGGGAGAGGCATCGCGATGCCGAAGATGAAGAGTCACAGCGGCATGGGCAAGCGGGTGAAGGTCACCGGCTCCGGCAAGGTAGTCCGGGAGCAGACCCACCGCCGCCACAACTTTGAGAACAAGCCCACCACCCGCACCCGCCGGCTGGCGGGGGTCGTCCAGCTCGCCAAGGCCGATGTGAAGCGGGTCAAGAAGCTGTTGGGCCGCTAGCGATCAGGCGCGACAGCGCACACAGACCATGCTGAATTTCGGTGAGCTACTCAGGCTGTCTTGTGAGGTTTCAGCAGCCTGACCCGAGGACCGTGACAAGGAGTTAGAGAACCGTGGCACGCGTGAAGCGGGCGGTTAACGCCCACAAGAAGCGCAGGGTGACCCTGGAGGCGGCTAGCGGTTACCGCGGCCAGCGCTCGCGGCTGTACCGCAAGGCCAAGGAGCAACTGCTCCACTCGCTGAACTACGCCTACCGCGACCGGAAAGCCCGCAAGGGCGACTTTCGCCGGCTGTGGATCACTCGCATCAACGCCGCGGCCCGCGCCCACGGCATGACGTACAACCGATTCATCCAGGGCTTGCGCTTGGCGGAGGTTGAGGTGGATCGTAAGGTTCTCGCCGAATTGGCAGTGAACGACCAAAAGGCGTTCGCGGCGTTGGTCGAGGTGGCGCGAGCCGCTGTTCCGGCGGATGAGAACGCAGCCTGACCAGCCCGTGTCGCCGCGGTGACTGACAGTGGTGAGGGAAGAAATCTGCAGACCCGGGGTGGTTCCGCTCACTGAGCGGACCCCCCGGGTCGCTGCTGCGAGGAGGCTGCGGCGCCGCCGGCGCCGCGAGGAGACTCGGCGCTTTCTCGCCGAGGGGCCGCAGGCGGTGCGGGAGGCGCTGGTCGAAGGGGTCGCAGTCGACCTCTTCGCGGTTCCGGAGCTCACCGCTCGACACAGCGAGCTCATCAGTCAAGCGAACTCTGGCGAGGTTGCGGTGCACTGGGTCACCGAGCGCGCGCTGGCGTCGTTGTGCGACACCGTGACCCCCCAGGGGGTGGTGGCGGTGTGCCAGATGAGCGATGTCACGCTCGGCCACGTGCTGCGGCCGGCGCCGAAGCTGGTCGCGGTGCTCGCGGAGGTCTCCGATCCAGGCAACGCCGGCACAGTGGCGCGCACCGCGGACGCCGCGGGCGCGGAAGCGGTGTGGTTCACCGAGCGCAGCGTTGACCCGTACAACGGAAAATGTGTCCGGGCATCTGCGGGGAGCCTGTTTCACCTGCGGGTGGCGACAGGCGGCGACGCGGCAGCGGGGCTGCGGCAGCTGCGGGCGGCCGGGCTGCAGGTGCTCGCCGCCAGCGGCGCCGGCGAGACCGACTTGGAGCAGCTCGCCGACACCGGGGGGCTCGCGGCGCCCACGGCCTGGGTGTTCGGCAGCGAAGCTCACGGCCTGTCCTCGGACGTGATGCGAGCGGCCGACAAGCGGGTGCGGGCGCCTATCCACGGCCGCGCCGAGAGCCTTAACCTCGCGGCAGCCGCCGCGGTCTGCCTGTACGCTTCGGCTAAAGCGCACCGCAAGGAGTCCACACCGTGATGTGTCGAGAACTCTTTACCCGGCCCGCCGTGCCGCGGGCTGGAGGAGCTGCGCTTACTCCCTCTCGCTGACCGGCGGGCTGCGGCCCAGCCGCACGCCGTGAACCTTGATCAGCCGCCTACACTGCGTTCGTCTCACGAGGCAGCGCGGCTGCTTCGCAGGAGGAAGCGAGAAGGATGACGTACCGCAACGACCCTTACGACCCCAAACAGGCCGCGCTGTTGGACCAGTCCGCGCTGGCGGAAGCGACCGCGGCTGCGGAGAAGGCGTTCACTGAGGCGGGCGATCTTGACCAGCTGACCGGGATCCGGCATCAGCATCTCGGAGACCGGGCGGTGGTGTCGCTGGCCCGGCGCGAGATCGGCTCGCTGCCGCCGGCCGCTCGGGCGGACGCGGGTCAGCGGGTGAACGCCGCGCGCGGCGCGATCCAGCAGGCGTACGACAACCGCGCTGAGCAGCTCCGGCTGGAGCGGGAGCAGCGGGTATTGGCCGAAGAGGCGGTCGACGTGACCTTGCCGAGCATCCGGCGTCCCCGCGGCGCCCGGCACCCGCTGACCACGATGATGGAGCGCATCAGCGACCTGTTCGTCGGCATGGGGTACGAGGTCGCGGAGGGCCCCGAGGCGGAGCTGGGCTGGTTCGCCTTCGACGCGCTCAACTTCGGGCCCGACCACCCGGCGCGCAGCATGATGGACACGTTCTACCTGGATCCGGAGGAGTCGGATCTGGTGCTGCGTCCGCACACCTCTCCAGTGCAGGCGCGGGTGATGCTGGAGCGGGACCCGCCGATCTACATCGTCTGCCCGGGCCGCACGTACCGCACCGACGAGCTGGACACCACCCACACCCCGGTGTTCCACCAGGTCGAGGGCCTGGTGGTGGACAAGGGGATCACGATGGCCCACCTGAAGGGGACGCTGGAGCTGTTCGCCCGGGCGATGTTCGGCCCGGACGCGAAGCTGCGGCTGCGGCCGTCGTACTTCCCGTTCACGGAGCCGTCCGCGGAGCCGGACGTGTGGTGGGAGGCGCACCCCGACGGGCCCCGCTGGGTCGAATGGGGCGGCTGCGGCATCGTCAACCCCCGGGTGCTGCGGGCCTGCGGCATCGACCCGGACGTCTACAGCGGCTTCGCGTTCGGGATGGGCATCGAGCGCACCCTGATGTTCCGCCACGGCGTCACCGACATGCGTCACATGGTGGAGGGCGACGTGCGCTTCTCGCGAGCCTTCGGGATGGAGGTCTGAGCGGATGCGAAGCCGA
>JBOGEN010000218.1:0-6061 GCA_050743265.1 Actinomycetes bacterium | reverse complement strand
CTCCACCGCCGCCGACTCCACCGCTGCCGTCTCGGGCGCTGCGGCAGCCGGCGGCGCCACGGCCCAGTCCCCCGCCTCGGTGGGTACGAGCACGCCGCGTCCGCGCTCGGCCAGGTCGGCGAGGGGTGAGCCCGCCGCGGTGACCACGAGCATGCGGCAGCCACGCTGCACCGCCTGCTCGGCGCATCCGAGCGTCTCCTCTCCCGCACCCTCCTCGGACGCCACGACGACGAGGTCCATCGGTCCGACCCATCCGGGCAGGCGGTACCCCCGGCAGGTGACGATCGGGACCGGGCAGCCCGACCCGGCGACCGCGGCGAGCACCTCCCCGGCGACGCCGTTCACGCCGACGCCGGCCACGGCGACCGCCCGCGGACGCCCGTCCTCGGCCAGCCTCGCGACCCCCGCCTCCTGTGCGGCGACGACCGCGCGGCGCACCTGCGCGCCGGACGAGGCGACCGCGCGCAGCATGCCTGCCGGGTCCGCGTCGGCCAGCGCCGCCGGGTCGTCCAGCCTGGTCTCGTCGACGTCCACGTGCACGGTCAGGCGCTCCCGGGTCGGCGCGCCTCGTCGACGAGCATGACGGGGATGCCGTCGGTCACCGGGTACGCGAGACCGCAGGACTCGCCCGTGCAGATCAGCTCGTCGCCGGCGTCGCGCAGCGTGCTGCGGCACTGGGGACACACGAGGATCGCCAGCAGCGCGGGGTCAGTGGGCACGGTCGCCTCCCTGGTCGTCCACGGGTACGGGCGCGGGGGCGGCGCGCACCAGCGCCAGCACCTCGTCCCTCAGGCCCTCCATCGCCGCGTCGTCCGCCGCCTCCACGTTCAGCCGCAGCAACGGCTCGGTGTTGGACGGGCGCAGGTTGAACCACCAGTCCTCACCCGCCACGGTGAGCCCGTCCAGATCGTCCATGGTGACCCCCCGCCGCGAGGCGAAGGCGGCCCGGACGGCGCGCGTGGCCTCCATCTGGTCGTGCACCTCGCTGTTCACCTCGCCGGACGCGGCGTAGCGGCGGTACCCGGCGAGCATGGACGAGAGCGGGGCCGGCTGCCCGGCCAGCGCGGCCAGCAGGTGCAGGGCCGCGAGCATGCCGGAGTCGGCCCGCCAGAAGTCACGGAAGTAGAAGTGGCCGGAGTGCTCGCCGCCGAACACCGCGCCCGTCTCCGCCATCGTCTGCTTGATGAACGAGTGCCCCACCCGGGTCCGTACGGCCTGGCCGCCGTGCTCGGCGACGATCTCGGGCACCGCCCGCGAGGTGATGAGGTTGTGGATGACGCGCGCACCCGGCTCGTCCGCGAGCATCCGCATCGCGATGAGCGCAGTGAGCGTGGACGGGGAGACCGCCTCGCCGCGCTCGTCGACGCAGAAGCAGCGGTCGGCGTCGCCGTCGAAGGCGAGCCCGACGTCGGCGGAGTGCCGCCGCACCGCGTCCTGCAGGTCGCGCAGGTTGGCCGGGTCGATCGGGTTGGCCTCGTGGTTCGGGAACGACCCGTCCAGCTCGAAGTAGAGCGGTACGAGGTCGAGGTCGATACGCGACAGCACCACCGGCGCGGTGTGCCCGGCCATGCCGTTGCCCGCGTCGACGACCACGGTGAGCCGCCGCCCGGACGGCATCGGGACGAGGCCGAGCAGGTACTCGGCGTACGCGTCGAGCAGGTCGGCCGAACGGATGCTGCCCGGCGTCGTCACCGGCGGCACGCCGGACTCCGCGAGCTCGCGGACACGGACGAGGCCCGACTCGGCCCCCACGGGGGCGGCGCCGGCACGGCACAGCTTGATGCCGTTGTAGCGGGCCGGGTTGTGGCTGGCGGTGAACATCGCGCCGGGCAGGTCGAGCGAGCCGCTTGCGTAGTAGAGCTGGTCGGTGGAGGCGAGCCCGATGTCGACGACGTCGGCGCCCTGGCATGTCACCCCGTCGGCGAACGCGGCGGCCAGCGCCGGGGAGGACGGCCGCATGTCCCGTCCGACCACCACCGCCGAGGGGGGCGCACCCTGCTCGGTCAGCGTCCGGACGAAGGCCCCCCCGACGGCGCGGGCGACGTCCTCGTCCAGTTGGTCCGGCACGAGGCCACGGATGTCGTACGCCTTGACGATCGAGGCGAGGTCCGGCACTGGCGCTCCGTGGGCTCGAGGACGTCCGAGGCCGCTTCGCGCGTGGCGGCCGACGGCCGGGAGCCTACCCGTCGGACCGGGTCACCTCAGCGTGCGTGACCCGCGGGTCGTCAGCGGGGCTTGCGCGCCCGCAGCAGCACCTCGTCGACCGCGAGCGGCATGCCGTCGGCCTCCCACGACCTGCTCTCGCACGCGTGACACGAGGTGAAGTC
This sequence comes from Actinomycetes bacterium, assembly GCA_050743265.1. Classification (GTDB taxonomy): domain Bacteria; phylum Actinomycetota; class Actinomycetes; order JBOGEN01; family JBOGEN01; genus JBOGEN01. The sequence goes on along the minus strand of JBOGEN010000218.1, from coordinate 3,734 downwards.
GACAGGCGTCCCGTCGGTCAGCCGCATCGCGATCCGGGTCACCCGGGTGCTCGCGCAGGCGTGGCACGCCGTCAGGTAGCCCGAGCCGGCCTGGGTCAGCGAACCGGGCGTCGTCCCGCTGGACGGCGTGGTCTCGCGTCCCTTTCGTGGCATCCGTGTCCCTCCCGAGCCGGGCCCCGAGCGGAGCCGTCACGACGGGAAGGGGTATCGACCCGTCCGCCGCATCCCTTGAACCGGGGCGCGGGTCAGGGCTCCGGCAGGCGGAGCACCCGGAGGTGCCCCCGGCGCCCGACCTCGACTCCGGGCGGTGGCGGGCCCGGTGCGGCCGGGCGGGCCGCCTCCCTGACCGCGTCCGCCAGGGCCTCGAGGTCGTCGCTGCTCGGCCGGAGCGCCTCCGGGTCCGGGGCGAGCCGGACGATCTCCCAGCCGCGGGGGGCGGTGAGCCGCTCCGAGTGGGCCGCACACAGGTCGTAGCAGTGCGGCTCGGCGTACGTGGCGAGGGGTCCGAGGACCGCCGTGGAGTCCGCGTAGACGTAGGTGAGCGTGGCGACGGCGGGCTTGGTGCACGCGGTACGCGAGCAGCGGCGGACGGGGCTCACGAGGGCGAAAAGTACCCTGCGGGCCGATCTCCCGCCACGACCCCCAGGCCGCGTGCTGAGCGTGTCGCGGCCCCCGGGACGGAAGGCCAGGTCAGGGCCCCGGGCACAGGGCCGGGCGGGCGACTCCTGCCCAGCCCGGGGCCGGGGCGACCCCGGCACGGACTACCCTGCAGGCGTGCGACCCCACCCCTCGTCCCCGGCCCGGGAGCCCGTCGTACCCCTGCGGGACCAGGGGGGCCGGCGGCGCCGTGACCGGCGGGGACACGGCCTGCGAGGGCCTCTCGCCCCCGAGCGTGTCCCGCTCGCCCGCACCCGCGCGGAGCGGTTCGACGACTTGGTGGAACGGTCGGTCGGCCGGCTCGAGCAGCGCTGGGAGCGCGAACTGTCCGAGGTCGAGTTCGCCGTGGCCGAGGTGCCCCCCGCGCGTCAGGCGGTGCGGCAGGACGACGACGAGCAGGTGCTGCTCGCGCGCACGTACGCGGCAGCCGGGGACAACCCCGCACGTGTCGTCGTCTACCGCCGGCCGCTCGAGGCCCGCGCCTCCGACCCGCAGGACCTGGAGGCCCTCGTGCACGACGTGATCGTCGAGGAGGTCGCCGACCTGCTCGGGCTCAACCCCCAGGAGATCGACCCCGGCTACGGCGAGGGCCTCGACGACGAGGACGGCTGAGCACGAGGCCGCGCCGTCGCCGTATCAGCTTCCGTGTCGCCGTGTCAGCCCCCGTCACGCCGGCTCATCATCCGTACAGCCCCGACGACTGGTCGGCGGCAACCTCGGGCACGGCCACCGTCACCGGCAAGGTCCGGAGCGCCTGCACCGTCAGCAGCGGCGCGCCAGGGGCGTCGTGGCTGAGCACACGGGCCGCGTGCACGGGGCCGGACCCGGGCTGCGGGGTCACCACGGCACCGAACGTCCCCTTGCCCTTGAGCGCCACCCGGACGGTGGTCTGCCCCGGGACCTTCACCCGCTTCGTGGTGGGCTTCCCGTTCGCCGGCAGCGTCGTGACCTCGACCGTGCCGGTGCTCTTCGGGGCGGTGAGGTAGAGCGCCGACGTGGCGACGTCGTCCGATGCGTTGCCGAGCGTCGTGACGGGACCTGCCAGTGCCGGCGTCGGCGCGGAGTACGCCACGTCGGCGGTGCCTGTCTCGTTGCCAGTACGACTCTCGGCCCCTGCGAGCATCGGGACGTCGGACTTCAGCCGGATGGCCGCGGGCTCCCCGGCCAGGACCTTCGTGAGGTCGACGCTCTTCACCCGTCTCGCGGGGACCTGCACGACCTCCTGTCCCGTCGGGACGAACGTCCGCTCGGGGGTGATCACCTCGAGCTGGACGACCGCGTCCGTCTCCCCCGGCGCGAGCAGGTGCAGCCGCCGCAGGCCGGCGCCCTCGACCATGCCGGGGAGCAGCATCGTGCGACGGGGTGCCCCGGCGGACGGCACCCAGTCGGTACCCCGCGGCGTCAGTCCGTCGACCTCCGTGTCGTGCACGGCCGACGCCACCCGGCCGGTGGTCGCCTCGACGTGGACGGCGGTCACGTCGGCACCCGGCGCCAGGGCGTCGATCCGGAGCACCTCCTGCTGCCGCGCGCCGACGACGACGCCGCGGCCACCGCTCGCCTCGAGCGGTCCGTCCTCGCCGAAGAGCGTCACGTCGACCTGCGCGGGTGCGGGCTCGGTGTTCGTGAGCAGCACGGTCGAGCGCTGCCCGACCTCGCTGCCGCCGCCCACGAACCAGGAGTCCGTGCCCGGCGCGGGACACGCGGTGGCGGCGAGGCCGCGCATGTCCCCGTCCGGGATGAGGCTGTGCTGCTCGGCCGCCAGACCCGGCGCAAGAGACTGTGACGCCCGGACGGTGAGCGCGGGCGCGCTTCCGGACTGCTGCGTGGTCGTCGTGATGCGGTCCCGCTCCCGGACGGTCGAGAGGACGTCCTCGCCGCCGGGCTCCAGGGCCGCGACCGTCGCCTCGCCTGAGGGCAGGTCCTCCACGTCGGTGGAGGGGGTGACCGAGTGCACCTGGACGTCGTAGTCGTCGCCCGTCCGGCGCGGGTCCGGGCAGGCGACGCTGGCCTGCGTCACCGGGACGCGCGACACCACACCGGCGGGCTCGAGGCGGTCCTGGCCCGGCCTGGTGAGCAGGGCGAGACCGGACACGGCGACGAGAACCGCCAGCACGGTGAGCAGGGACTGGAGGGGTCGGGTCACGACCTCCTCCGGGAGCGGGCCGGTACGGGCTGCCTGCTCCGGCGTCCGCGCCGCCGTCGACCACGCCGCCCGCCCGAGCCGGAGGACCCCCGACCGCTGCGGCTGCGCGGCCCGGGCTGGGGATCGGCCAGGGTGGGCGGGGGTGCCGCCTCGGGCTCCTCCGTCGTCCGGGCGCCGGGCAGGGCCATGACGAGGGCGGCGAACGCCAGGAGGGCCTGGAGGATCGTCCACTGGAGCGCGCTGTCGCTCTCGTGGGACAGCACGAGGCGGCCGCCGGAGGCCGGGATCTCGAAGCCTTGGGCCCAGCCGTCGATGGTGACCGGCTGTGCGACCTGGCCGTCCACGGTGGCCGTCCAGCCCTCGTCGGCCTGCTCGGCGAGGACGAGCCGGCGGCCCGGGTCACCTGGGGGCAGCGGAGTCTCCGCACCGATCCGCCCGGAGGGCAGCGGGGTCTCGTCCTGCCCGTCCTCCGACCGCAGGACGAGACGCGCCTGCGACCCGCGCAGCCGCCACAGAGCGGACGAGCGCTCGGTGCTCACCCGGTCGATGCCGGGCACGGCGTCGAGGCGTTCGATGATCGAGGGCTGCACGGAGCCGGTGACGAGCACGTACCGGGCGCCGAACGCGGCGAGCTGCCTGGCCTCGTCCCCGCCGCCGCTCGCCGACATGATGTCCGCGACGAGCCTGTCGAGCCTGCCCTGCGTCTCGGCGCGCGGGGCGGTCTCCGAGGCGCCCAGGGTCGGGCCCGCGTCACGCAGGACGGCGTACCGCACGCGCCCGCCGTCGTCCTGGCGCAGCACGAGCGTGCGGGGGTGCCGCGGAGTCGCAGCCTCGGCGGCGACGTACGCGGGCAGGGCCTCGGCGCTGCGCCGCTCCAGCGGGTCCCCAGCGCCCTGGCCGATCCAGGCGAGCCCGGCCAGCACCGGGGAGAGCC
>JBOGEN010000217.1:0-25560 GCA_050743265.1 Actinomycetes bacterium | reverse complement strand
GCCCAACGTCCCGCCGCGCAGCGCGCCCGGCGAGCCGGTCGCGGCGAGCGCGAGCAGCCGGGCGGACGCCGTTTCGCGGTCGGTCGCCAGGTCCAGGTGGTCGCGTCGCCAGCCGAGCACCGCCTCGCAGACGTCGGCGAACCGGGCCACGTCGGCGTCGCGCCAGCCCGCGTGCGGGCCCTCGCCCATGAGCGTGAGCAGCGACGCCAGCACCACACCGCCGATCACCGGGGGCGGGGTGGTGGCGAGCGTCCAGTCGCCCCGCCGGACGGTCAGCGCTGGACGCACCACAACCTCGTACACGGCCAGGTCCTCCGCCGTGAGCAGGCCGTCGTGGGCGGAGACCTCGGCGACGATCCGACGCCCTACCTCCCCGGTAGTGAAGGCGGACGCGCCCTCGTCGGCGAGCAGCGCGAGCGTGTCCGCAAGGTGAGGGACGTGCACCGGCGTCCCGTGGGCGAGCATCGCGTCATCCGCGTCGTGCAGGACCGGGCGACTCCCTGCGTGCCACCCGTACACGCTGTCGTGCACGTACGCCAGGTAGTACGCGGATGCCGCGCTCAGCGGGAAGCCGTCCTGTGCGACCTCGCCGGCCGGGGCCACCACCTCCGGCCACGGGGCCCGCCCGAACCGCCGGTGCGCGGCCTCGAGGGCGGGTACCGCCCCCGGGGTGGCCACCGAGCCGGGCCCGACCGTCATGGTGATGCCGCCGCCGTACCCGGTGGTGACCTCCCACAGGCCACGGCCGCGGCGTTCCGTCGCGAGGCCGCGGCCAGGCATCTCCACGTTGCCGTCGACGACGACCGGCGCGGACCCGTCCGCCGGCAGCACGGTGACGTAGCCGCCCCCGCCGAGCGAGCAGATGCCGGGCTCGACGACCATCGCCACCAGCGCCGCGGCGAGCGCGCCGTCGACCGCGTTGCCTCCGTCCGCGACGAGGCGTGCCGCGGCGTCGACGGCGTGCTGCGTACTTGCCGCAGCGGCGACTCGGCTCATGCCCTGATCCTCGCCGTGCCGTGGGGGTGCCGTCACGCCGCCCCCGGACGACGGGATGGGCCGGACCCGTCGAGGGTCCGGCCCACCTGTCATGGTGCGCCCGACGGCGGCACCCCTCGGCGTCACCGCAGGACGGGGAACTTCCTGACCAGTCCCATGGTGCGCCAGGTCCGGCCCAGCCCCCAGGTGTCGCCCGCGTTGCTCGCGGCGAGCCCGATGAGGACGAGGGCATACACGAGGTGGTCGTCCATGAAGGGGTTGTTCTCCAGCGGCAGCGCGGTCATCCACATGAGCCCGAGCAGCAGGGCACCGCTCGCCGCGCCGATCCGCAGGGCGATGCCGAGCGTCATGGCGATCCCGATGCCGAGAAGACCGACCATGAACAGCCAGTCCGCCCACGCGCCGCCGGCCATACCGCTGAAGGTGTCCGCGAAGGTCCCCTCCAGGTGGCCGAGGTAGCCCTCGGTGGGCGAGCCCCCGTCGATCCAGGCGCCCTCCGCCGGCGTGGCCTTACCGAGCCCGAAGGTCTTGTCGAAGAAGGCCCAGAGGAAGACGAAGCCGAGCGAGAGGCGGGTCACCGCCCACACGTACGGCGCAACGGTGCGCGGCGCCTTGTATGCCTCGCCGGAGCCGGAGTCCTTGTCGAGCGGGCGCTCTTGGAGCGTGGTCATCGTTCCCCCCTGTATGGGATGTCGTGTCGTCATCCACTACATCGGGAACTGCCGTACGTATGCAGAGCGCAAAGGGCCGTCGTGGCGGGCCGAAGGTCCTGACTTCGTCGGGCCGGGACGTGCCCCGACGGCGACGGGGCGCCTCGGCGGGTGAGACGCCCCCTCAGGCGAGCCCGTGGGCCCGGAGACCCGTCAGGGCAGCCGGACGGCGACGACCTGCTCACCCAGCCGCGTGAGGTCTCCCACGAGGTCGCGGGCCCACGGATGGGACTCCGCCGTCCGGCCGCCGAGGTCGACGCGGAACGTGACCTTGCCGGGCGTCCGTGCCACGTCCGGTGTCGCGCCACGGTCGGACAGCAGGGCGGCCACGCGCGGCGCCGCGCCCGGGCGCACGCTGACGACGAGGTCGTCCGCGAGGTCACCGGCATGCTCCGCGACCGCAGGTGCCACGCGCGGTGCCGCCTCAGGGGACCGGCGCGAGCGCCGCGGGCTCCGCCCCGAACACCGCGTTCCACAGCAGCCGCTGGGTGCCGTCGGTGAACGCGCGGAAGTTCGGGTCGCCCGCGAAGAGCACGACCCGTCCGTCCCCGGACGGCTCGTCCACGACCGCGGCCGTTCCGGCCAGCTCCTCCTCGCCGTCGGCGAAGCCGGAGACGAACCAGTCGTCCGAGTCGGCGGGCGGGTACGTCACGGGGGCCGTCGCCGGGTCGGAGGGCGTCATGAGCATGTCGTACTCGTAGAAGCTGTACGCGGTCTCGCCCACGCCCTCCGCGAGGGGGCTGCCGTCGTCCACCCGCACGCGGATCAGGCTGCCCGGCACGTCAGAGGTGGGGTCGGCGAACGTCGCCGTCGTGAGCCCCAGCAGAGACGCAAGCGCCGTGCCGCCGCGGAACCCCACGTACTGCCCGCCGTCGTGCACCCAGGAGCGCAGCGCCTCCTGACCGGCAGGGCCGAGCGCGTCCTGCGCGTCCGCGCCGGAGCCGTTCGGCACGAGCAGCACGTCAACGTCGTCCAGACCGGCGGCGATGTCGGCCGCGGTGACCTCGCGGTACTCGACGCCCCAGTCCTTCTCGAGCAGCCAGCGCAGCCAGCCGCTCGACTCGATGCCCGATGAGCTCGTCGACATCTGCCACAGGCCGACCCTCGGGGCGTCCCCGGGCACCGACGGCGCCTCGGGCGCGTCCAGCGCCGGGGCGGGTGCGGCCTGCGGGTCGAGCGCCAGGCCCGACCGGCCTCCGGCCACGTTGAAGAGCAGGGGCTGGCTCCAGGCAGTCACGTCGTAGAAGTACGGGAACGGCGTGTACGTGTCCTCGTTGAGCATCGCCTGGACCCAGTGCTTCTGGCCCTGAGCCATGGGCACCCAGTACGTGCCGACCGGCAGGGTCGTGGCCTCGGCGTCCCGCCCGTACGCGGTGTAGTCGGGCACGTCGAGCGGCGCGGTGAGCCGGTACACGTCGACGTCCATGCGCTGGAGGCGCCGGACGAGCTCGGTGACCTCACGCTCCTTCGCCGGGTCGTCCGCGGGGAGGAAGTAGTGCCGCACGGGATCGCTCGGCACCTCCGTGTCCACCTCGTTGCCGGGGTTCACGATCTCGTTGGGCTCGAGCTCTCCGTGCTGGCCCTGCTCGTACGCCTCGACCCAGGCGTCGTGCCAGTCCGCGAGGATCTGGCTCTTGTCAGAGGCGGCCGCGCCCAGCGACGTCCAGACGGCCACGTACTGCTCGAACGTGCGCACGGCCGTGGTGTCCTCGCTGCCCTTCTCGAACGTCATGCCCGCGGAGATGAACCCCGTGCTCGGCACGGAGTCGCCGTAGCCCATGTAGAAGAGGTCGTACACGTCGCGGTTGAAGTAGTCGATGCCGCGGGCGGTGAACTTGTCGGCCACCGCGGCGCCGTACGTGTCGTTGATCCAGGAGACCGACTCGTCGGTGATCTCGTGGTAGATCGGGTCCGCGTTCGGCGGGAAGAAGTAGCTCGTGCCGCCCATCTCGTGGGAGTCGATGAAGAGCACCCCCGGGTACTGACGAAGCAGGTCGACCTTGCCGTCGGTCTCGGGCTGCGTGCGGGCGAACCAGTCGCGGTTCATGTCGAAGCCGTACGCGTTGCGGCGGGCGTCCGCCTCACGCCCGTCCGGGTTCTGGGTGGGCAGCACGACGACGACAGCGTTGTCGAGCACGGTCCGGGCGGCGCAGTCGTCACGGTCGGCCAGCTCGTACAGCACGCGCAGGGACGCGTCGGTGCCGGACTCCTCGTTGCCGTGCACGTTGCCCGCGACCCACAGGATCGCCGGGGCCTTGTCCGCGAGCTTCGCAGCCTCGGACGGCGGCGTCGCCGGGTCCCGCAGCGCCTCGGCGGCCGCGCGGACGCGCGCGAGACCCGCGCCGGTGACGTTGCCCGCCTTGCCGACGACGGCGTAACGCAGGTCACGGCCCTGGTGGGAGGTGGCGAGCACCCCGTCGGCGACGCGCGGGCTCGCGTCCGCCACGGCCTGCAGGTACGCGTCCGACTCGGCGACCGTCACGTCCCTGTCCCCGAGGTCGAACCCGATGACCTCGGACGCGGTCGGCACGTCACCACGGAACGACGGCTCGGACTCCCATCCGCAGCCCGGCGAGTCTGCCTGCGCCTGGCCGCCGAGGCCGAGCGGCAGGCAGACGCCGCCCACGAGCGCGGCGGTCAGGACGACGGAGGCGGTGCGTCGACGCATGCCATTCCCCCCAGGACGGGCCCGGGCACACGACGCAGCCGGGCATACGTGTGGCATACATCACCACCACCGGACACACCCGTCAACACCCGGATAGCTCGGGCTGCCCGCGGCCCCGCGGAACGGGGCGGCTAGCGTGGCCCGGTGGCAGATCGCGTGTACCGCTCGGTGGTCCGGACCGCGCTCGGCACCTTCCGTGCCCTCGACCTCCGGCTGGACATCGCCGGCGAGGAGCACGTCCCCGCCGCCTCGGGCGGCGTGGTGGTGATCAACCACATTGGCTACCTCGACTTCGCGCTCGCCGGCGTGCCGTTCTGGCGGGCGCAGCGGCGGCTCGTCCGGTTCATGGCCAAGCAGGAGGTGTTCACGCACCGGGTGGGCGGGCCGCTGATGCGGGCCATGCACCACATCCCGGTCGACAGGTCCGCGGGCACCGCCTCGTTCCGTGCCGCCATGGAGGCGCTACGGGGGGGCGAGCTGGTGGGCGTGTTCCCCGAGGCGACGATCAGCCGCAGCTTCTGCCTCAAGGAGTTCAAGTCCGGCGCCGTACGCATGGCGCGCTCGGCTCGCGTCCCTGTGCTGCCGATGGCGCTCTGGGGCAGCCAGCGGGTGTTCACCAAGGACCGCAAGCCGAGCCTGCGCGCCGCCCGGCACACGCCGATCTGCATCACCCTCGGCCCGCCGATCGACCCCCGGGGGTCCGACGACCCGGACGCGGAGCTGCTGGCGACGATGAACGGTCTTCTCGAGGCGAGCCGCGCCCGCTACCCCGACCCGCCCGGCGACGACCCCTGGTGGGTGCCTGCACACCTGGGCGGTACGGCCCCCACCCCCGAGCGGGCGGCGGAGATGGACGCCGAGGAGCAGCGCGCCCGTGCCGAGAGGCGCGCCGCGCAGGGCGAGCAGCGCTAGCGGTCGCGGCAGGCCGCGGGAGGGTCGTCCCGCGGGCCGATGGCGTGACTAGCCGCTGCGGCGGGCGGCGGCCTTCGCCTCGGCGGCGTCCCGCTGCTCGGTGAACCGGCTGGCCTGTGCGTCGAGCGTGGTGAGGAACTCGGTCAGCTCGGTGCGTGCCTTCTCTCCCTCGCCGTCGAGCCCCGTGAGGTCGAACACGCCCCACTTCCTGAGCAGGGGCAGGACGACCTCGTCATGGTGGATGCGCAGGTCGTAGATGCCCGCCTTGGCGATCTGGGCGGCCTTGCGCGTGAACCCGGGGATGACGCTGCCGGGCATCTGGAAGTCGACGACCTCGTCGGTGATCGCCCGCATGGTGGCGTTCGGGTCGATCTCGAGGGCGGCCTTCACGAGGTTGCGGTAGAAGACCATGTGGAGGTTCTCGTCGGTGGCCACCCGGGAGAGCAGCTTCTCGGCGATGGGGTCGTCGGTGTACCTGCCGGTGTTGCGGTGCGAGATGCGGGTGGCGAGCTCCTGGAAGGACACGTACGCGAGCACGTGGAGGATCGGCTTCTCGTCCGAGTCGTAGCCGGTCTGCATCACCTCCATCCGGGCCCGCTCCAGCGCCTGGGGGTCGACGCCGCGCGTGACGAGGAGGTAGTCGCGGATGCAGATCGCGTGCCGGCCCTCCTCGGCGGTCCACCGGTGCACCCAGGTGCCCCAGGCGCCCTCGCGGCCGAACGAGCGCTCGATCTCGCGGTGGTAGCTCGGGAGGTTGTCCTCGGTGAGCAGGTTGACCTCGAGCGCCGTGCGGGCGGTCGGCGAGAGACGCGACTGCTCGCGCGTCCACGCCTCTCCGCCCAGGTCGGCGAAGTCACGCCCTTCGCTCCACGGGACGAACTCGTGCGGCATCCACTCCTGCGCTGCCCCGAGGTGGCGGTCGAGGTTCTGCTCGACGACGGGCTCGAGGCTGTGCAACAGGTGAGTGGTGTCCGGCGTGGTCATAGAGGCACTCCGATGGCCGGGAAAGGAACCTACGCAACCGTAGGTTACGCGGTTCCTGCCTCCCACGACAACGCGGACGGAGCGGTCATTCCCACTCGATCGTGCCCGGCGGCTTGCTCGTCAGGTCGAGTGTGACGCGGTTCACGGCGGCGACCTCGTTCGTGATCCGGGTCGACACCCGAGCCAGCACCTCGTACGGGACGCGCGTCCAGTCGGCCGTCATCGCGTCCTCGGACGACACAGGCCGCAGCACGACCGGGTGCCCATACGTGCGGCCGTCGCCCTGGACGCCGACCGAGCGCACGTCCGCGAGCAGCACCACCGGGCACTGCCAGATGTCGCGGTCGAGCCCGGCACGGGTGAGCTCCTCACGGGCGATCGCGTCCGCCTCTCGGAGGACGGCCAGCCGTTCCTGCGTGACGGCACCGACCACACGGATCGCGAGCCCGGGACCAGGGAACGGCTGCCGCCACACGAGCGCCTCGGGCAGCCCGAGCTCCAGCCCCACCCGGCGTACCTCGTCCTTGAACAGCGTGCGCAAGGGCTCGACGAGCGAGAACTGCAGGTCGTCCGGCAGGCCGCCCACGTTGTGGTGGCTCTTGATGTTCGCGGCACCGGTGCCGCCGCCGGACTCGTCGACGTCCGGGTAGAGCGTGCCCTGGACGAGGAACTCGACGGAGTCCCCGTGCACGCCGGCCTCGGCGACGACCTCGCGGGCGGCCCGCTCGAAGACGCGGATGAACTCCCTGCCGATGATCTTGCGCTTCTCCTCGGGGTCGGCGACGCCGGCCAGCGCCTCGACGAACCGGTCGGCCGCCTCGGCGACGTGCAGGCGTACGCCGGTCGCCGCGACGAAGTCGTGCTCGACCTGCTCGGCCTCGCCCTTGCGCAGCAGCCCGTGGTCCACGAACACGCAGGTGAGCTGGTCGCCGACCGCGCGGTGGACAAGGGCCGCGGCCACCGCGGAGTCGACTCCGCCGGACAGCCCGCAGATGACCCGCTTGCCACCGACCTGAGCCCGGATCGCCTCCACCTGCTCGTCGACGATGCCCGCCGTCGTCCAGGACGGTCGGCAGCCGGCCACCTCGTAGAGGAAGTGCTCCAGCACGGCCTGCCCGTGCTCGGTGTGCATCACCTCGGGGTGGAACTGCACGCCGGCGAGGCGACGGCCGACGTGCTCGAACGCGGCCACCGGAGTGTCCGCGGTGCAGGCGGTCACGGTGAAGCCGGACGGGGCCGCGGTGACGGAGTCGCCGTGGCTCATCCACACGCTCTGCTGGGGCGGCAGCCCGTGGAACAGCGTCGAGTCGGCCGCCATCACCTCGAGTGGCGTGCCGCCGTACTCCCGCGCACCTGTCTGCGCCACCGTGCCGCCGAGGGCCTGCGCCATCGCCTGGAACCCGTAGCAGATGCCGAACACGGGGACGCCCGCCTCGACGAGCGTGCGGTCCAGACCGGGGGCGCCCTCGGCGTACACGCTGGACGGGCCGCCGGAGAGCACGATCGCCGCCGGCCCCTTCGCGAGCATGTCGGCCACCGGCATCGTCGACGGCACGATCTCGCTGTACACGCGCGCCTCGCGCACCCGGCGGGCGATGAGCTGCGCGTACTGGGCGCCGAAATCGACGACGAGGACGGTCTGGTGCGCAGCGGTCACGCGTCCAGGGTACGGGCGTACGGCCGGCCCCCCGCAGGCGGACGAGCAGCGAAAACTCGGTGGAACCCGCGCAGCCGCCCCCATACCGTCGAACGAGTGCGCCACCTCCCCCTCGCCGATCCCGGCCGGCCCGACCTGCGCTCGCCCGGCCGGTTCCTGCTATGGGTCGCCCGAGGTCAGGCCGCCACGATGATGGCCGGGGCCGCGTTCGGCATCACCTGGATGGCGACCCAGGCGGCACTGCCCGCACTGGTCGGCGCGGCCGTGGACGACGGGGTCGCCCAGCAGGACACCGGCGCGCTGCTGGGCTGGTTCGCGGCCATGGCCGGGCTCGGCGGGGTGACCGCGTACACGGGCATCATGCGGCACCGCTTCGCCGTGACGAACTGGCTCACCGCGGCGTACCGCACGCAGCAGCTCGTCGCGCGCCAGGCCGTGCGCACCGGTGAGACGCTGACCCGCCGGCTCGGTACCGGCGAGGTCGTCGCAGTCGGCGCGACGGACGTGCAGGCGATGGGCAACGCGATGGAGGTCACCGCCCGAGCGTCTGGTGCCGTCGTGTCGTTCGTGCTTGTCGCCCTGCTGCTGCTCTCCCGGTCGGTACCGCTCGGACTGGTCGTGCTCATCGGCGTCCCGCTGCTCATGCTGGTGATCGGGCCCCTTCTGCGTCCGCTGCACCGCCGGCAGGCCGAGCAACGGGCCCGTCTCGGCACGCTCTCCACCCTCGGCGCGGACACCGTGACGGGGCTGCGCGTGCTCCGCGGCGTCGGCGGCGAGGACTCGTTCGTCGCCCGCTACCGCGCCCAGTCCCAGCGTGTGCGCGACGCCGGCGTCCGGGTCGCTCGGGTGCAGTCGGTGCTCGACGCCGCCCAGGTGCTGCTGCCCGGCGTGTTCGTCGTCACGGTGACGTGGATGGGGGCGCGGTTCGCGATCGAGGGCACGCTCAGCGTGGGTGACCTCGTCGCGTTCTACGGGTACGCCGCGTTCCTCATGGTGCCGCTGCGCACGTTGACCGAGTACGCGGACAGGCTCACCCGTGGTCTCGTCGCCAGCCGGCGCATCCTCGCCGTCCTCGACGTGGATCCCGACCTCGAGGAGCCGGCCGAGCCCAGGACGCCGCCACCCCTGGGCGTCCCGCTCACCGACGAGGCGAGCGGGCTGCGCGTCGAGCCGGGGTGCCTGACCGCGCTCGTGTCCGCGGCACCGGAGGAGACCGCCGCGATCGCGGACCGGCTCGGCCGTCACGCGGACGCGCCCGACGGGCACGCCGTACGGCTGGACGACGTGCCCCTCGACTCACTGCCGCTGGACGCCGTCCGGCAGCGCGTGCTCGTGCACGACGCGGACCCCAGGCTGTTCAGCGGCGTGCTGCGCCGCGAGGTCGACCCGACCGGCCAGGCGTCTGACGCGCGAGTGGACGACGCGATCCGCGTCGCGTCCGCCGAGGACGTGCTCGACGCGCTGCCGCACGGGCTGGCCAGCGACGTGGAGGAGCGCGGCCGCTCGTTCTCGGGCGGGCAGCGCCAGCGCCTCGCGCTGACCCGGTCGCTGCTCGCCGAGGCCGAGGTGCTCGTGCTCGTCGAGCCGACCAGCGCCGTCGACGCGCACACCGAGGCCCGCATTGCCGACCGGCTCCGGGAGCACCGCTCAGGGCGTACCACGGTGCTGGTCTCGACGAGCCCGCTGCTGCTCGACCGGGCGGACCGCGTCGTGCTCGTCGAGGGTGGCCGCGCCGTCGCGCACGGCACCCACCGGGCGCTGCTGGAGCGGGCGGACTACCGGGCGGTGGTCATCCGCGGAGAGGCAGACGGAGACGCAGCGCGCCCGTCGGCCGAGCGCGAACAGCTGAGGAAGGAGTCGGCGTGAACACCCAGCTGCCGGTGGCCGACCGGTCCACGCTGCGCGCGTACGCGGGACGGCTGCTGCGGCGCCACCCGCGTGCGCTGCTCGGCGCGCTCGCGTTGCACACGGTCGCGGCCGTCGCCGGGCTGGCCGGGCCGTGGCTGCTCGGCGACCTGGTGCAGGCGGTGCAGGACGGCACGACCACAGCGCACGCGAACACGGTGGCCCTCGCCCTCGGCGGGTTCATCGTCGCGCAGTCGCTGCTCACCCGTGCGGCGCGTCTCGCCTCGTTCGTCCTGGGCGAGCGGGTGCTCGCCGAGCTGCGCGAGGACTTTCTCGCCGCCGTGGTGAGGCTGCCGCTCGGCACGGTCGAGAAGGCGGGGACGGGGGACCTCCTGACCCGCTCGACGAGCGACATCGACACGCTCGCACGCACCGTGCGCTTCGCCGTGCCCGAGGTGCTCGTCGCGCTGGTCACCTCCGTGCTCACGCTGGCGGCGGCGTTCCTCGCCGCTCCCCTGCTGGCCGCGGTGTGCCTGGTGTCGGCCCCGTTCATCTGGATCCCGACGCTCTGGTACCTGCGCCGGGCGCCGGAAGGGTACCTGCGCGAGCGGGCCTCGTACTCGACGCTGGCGAGCGGCGTGGCGGAGACCGTCGACGGGGGGCGCACGGTGGACGCGCTGCGGCTGGGCCGCCGCCGCCTCCGGCAGACGGACGACGACATCGCCGGGTCGTACGCGGCCGAGCGGTACACGCTCGGCCTGCGCACGGTGTGGTTCCCGTTCCTGGACTGGGGCTTCGTGCTCCCTGTCGCCGCGACGCTGCTCGCCGGCGGGCTGCTGCACGCCGAGGGGCTGGTCACGATCGGCCAGGTCACCACCGTGTGCCTGTACGCCGTCGCACTCGCCGACCCGGTGGACCGGCTGCTCATGTGGCTGGACGAGGTCCAGGTGGGCGCGAGCGTGCTGGCCCGGCTCGTCGGCGTGGGCCAGGTTCCCCCCGACCGGATGGCGGGCGCCGCACGCCCGCGGGACGAGCACATCGTGGTCAGCGGCCTGCGCTTCGCGTACCTACCTGGACGCGACGTTCTGCACGGCGTGGACCTCGACCTGCGTCCCGGGGAGCGGCTCGCCGTGGTCGGCCTGTCCGGGGCGGGCAAGTCCACCCTGGGCCGGCTGCTCGCTGGCATCCACGGCCCGCGCGAGGGGTCGGTGACGGTGGGCGGCGTCCCGCTGGTCGAGCTGCCACTGGAGGAGCTCCGCGGCCACGTCGCGCTGGTGACACAGGAGCACCACGTGTTCGTCGGGACGCTCGCGGAGAACCTGCGGCTCGCGCTGCCTGACGCCACGGAGGACGACCTGTGGCGCGCCATGGACGCAGTGGACGCCCTCGGCTGGCTCGCCGGACTGCCGGACGGGCTCGGCACCCAGGTCGGTGCCGACGGGCTCGCGCTGACCCCCGCGCAGGCACAGCAGGTCGCGCTGGCTCGGCTCGTCCTCGCCGACCCGCACACGCTGGTGCTGGACGAAGCGACGTCCCTGCTCGACCCGCGGGCGGCCCGTCACCTCGAGCGGTCCCTCTCCGCCGTGCTACACGGGCGCACGGTCGTGGCGATCGCGCACCGGCTGCACACCGCCCACGACGCGGACCGTGTCGCGGTGGTCGACGACGGCCGCATCCTCGAGCTCGGCAGCCACGACGAGCTCATGGCCGCGGACGGGGCGTACGCCGACCTATGGCGCTCGTGGACCCGCGACGCGCGCGACGAACGCGACGACGTGCCGGGCAGTGTCCCGGTGGGAACCACCGGCCGGGATAGCGTCGCACGGTGACCGCAGGGATCAGCCGGGTGCAGACCGCGCACGCGGACGCGTGGGCGACCTCCGGGGCGTTGCGCCTCGACGACGGAGGCGGGGCGGTGCGGCTGGACGGCGTCCGGCTGATGTCCTCCGGGCTGCCACAGGTGCACTGGAACGGCGCCGACGTGCACGACCCGTCCGTGGTGGAGCTCGACGCCGTCCGCGCCTGGTTCGCGACACGGGGTGCGGACGGGACGGGGGTGCCGTGGGGTGTCCACGTCCCCCCCCGCGCTGCCGTGGTCGTACGGCCGGCGGGTGTCCCACAAGCGCCTCATGGCGGTGACGGGCCCGGAGTTCCGTCCCGCCGCCGGGGTGGCGGGTCTCGTGACGCGCGAGGCAGGGGTGGACGCCACCGACACCGTGGCCGCGCTGGATGCGGCCGCGTTCGGCAACGCGGTCGACCCGGCCCGGACGTGGGTCAGGCGGTACCTGGACGCGCCACAGGCGCTCGTGCTGGTCGCCTGGCTCGACGGCGAGCCCGTCGGCACCGCCACCGGCCTGCGCAGCGACGGGGACGCCGGCCCCTGCGTCGAGGTCTCGGCCGTCGGCGTGCTGGAGCAGGCGCGGGAGCGCGGTATCGGGGCGGCACTCACCTCGGCGGTGACCACGTGGGGGTTCGCCTCGGGTGCGGACCTGGCCTGGCTCGGGCCCGAGAGCGACGACGCCGCCCGGCTCTACGAGCGCCTGGGGTACGCCGAGACGGCGGGGCTCGACATCTACGTGGACGTCTGACCGGCCGCGCCTGCGGCCCCCCGAAGCCCCCTGGAGCCCCCTGGAGCCCCGGGTCACCCTGACCAGACTGGTCGGCCGAGTGTGCCCGGATCGGGCGGAATATCCTGATCCGCCCACCCAACCGACCGAGGAGGCCGGGCCCATGGACGCCGTGGTCGTCGTCGCGTACTTCGTGCTCATGCTCGCCGTCGGCGGCTGGGCCGCCCACCGGGCCCGTACCCAGGACGAGTTCCTCGTCGCCGGCCGCAGGCTCGGCCACACGATGTACTTCGGCACCCTCTCCGCAGTCGTGCTGGGCGGGGCGTCCACGATCGGGGGTGTCGGGCTCGGGTACTCCTACGGCCTCTCCGGCGCCGCTCTCGTGGTCATCCTCGGCCTGGGCATCGTCGGCCTGTCCACGCTGGTGGCGGGGCGCCTGACCCGGCTCGGCGTCTACACCGTGTCGGAGATGCTCGAGCTGCGGTACAACGCGAGCGCCCGCGTGCTGACCGCCGGGGTCATGACCGCGTACGACCTCATGCTCACGGTCACCTCGACGATCGCGGTCGGGACCGTCTTCGACGTGCTCCTGGGCGTCCCGCCGGTGAGCGCGGTCGCGGTGGGTGGTGGCATCGTGCTCGCCTACTCGGTGCTCGGCGGCATGTGGTCGGTGACGCTCACCGACATCGTCCAGTTCGCGATCATGACGGTGGGCGTCTTCTTCGTCCTGCTGCCCGTGGGGCTCGTGCAGGCCGGTGGCCCCAGCGGCCTGACGGAGGAGCTGCCCGACAGCTACTTCGCGCTGGGCTCGATCGGCTCCGGCACGATCGTCACGTTCTTCCTCATCTACTTCTTCGGCATCCTCATCGGCCAGGACATCTGGCAGCGCGTGTTCACCGCGCGCGACGACAAGGTCGCCCGACGGTCCGGCGTGGCCTCGGGTCTCTACTGCATGGCGTACGGGATCGCGGGCGCCGTGATCGGCATGTCCGCCAAGGTGCTGCTGCCCGACCTCGCGGTGCCGGACAACGCGTTCGCCCTGCTCGTCAAGGAGGTGCTGCCGGTCGGCGTGCGGGGCCTCCTGCTCGCCGCGGCGCTGGCCGCGATCATGTCGACGGCGAGCGCCGGGCTGCTCGCCTCGGCCACGCTCACCTCGCACGACCTGCACCCACGGCTGTTCCGCGGCGGACCGGAGGGCGTCAGCCGGACGCGCCTCTACACGCTGGTGTTCGGTGTCACCTCGATCGTCATCGCCTGCCTCGTCAACGACGTCGTCGGGGCGCTCACGGTCGCGTACAACATCCTCGTCGGCGGGCTGCTCGTGCCGATCCTCGGCGGGCTGTTCTGGCGCCGGGCCACGAGCGCGGGCGCGCTCTCGGCCAGTGCGGTGGGCACCGTCGTCGTGATCATGCTCATGATCCTCCAGGGCATGCTCGCCAACGGCCCGATCTACTGGGGCCTGCTCGCCAGCGCGATCACGTACGTCGCCGTCAGCCTGGCCACGCCGCCCACCCCCGAAGCCACGCTGCGCCGGTGGGAGGACCGGCTGGCGGGACGTGCCGCCGAGCAGCCGACGGAGCACGCCCCGGCGCCCTGACGAGCGCCGTGGCGAGCGCCGTGACGGACACCGTGCAGTTGCAGACGGCCCGAGGAGCTTGATGACGCCCACCGATCCGCCCACCGCCGACTCGCCGGTGGGGCCCGTCGACTCCAGCCGAGTCCCCCGCTTCGCCGGGCTGGCGACGTTCGCCCGGCTTCCCCGCGCCGAGGACGTGGGACATGCCGAGGTCGCCGTGGTGGGTGTGCCGTTCGACAGCGGTGTCTCCTACCGGCCGGGGGCACGGTTCGGACCCGCCGCGATCCGGGAGTGCAGCCGCCTGCTGCGCCCGTACCACCCGGGGCTGGGTCTCGCCCCGTTCGCCGTCCAGCAGGTGGTGGACGCCGGCGACGTGGCGTGCAACCCCTTCGACATCGCGGAGGCGGTGGCCACGGTCGAGGCCGCGGCGGACGCGTTCACCGCGGCAGGCACCCGGCTCGTCACGCTGGGCGGTGACCACACGATCGCGCTCCCGCTGCTGCGGGCCGCGGCGAAGGCCCACGGGCCGGTCGCGCTCCTGCACTTCGACGCGCACCTGGACACGTGGGACACGTACTTCGGCGCGCCCTACACGCACGGCACCCCGTTCCGGCGAGCGGCCGAGGAGGGCCTCATGCGCCGGGAGGCGATGACCCACGTGGGCATCCGCGGCCCGCTGTACGGGGCGAGCGACCTCGACGACGACGCGGCGTTCGGGTTCGGCATCGTCTCGACGATGGACGTGGCCGAGCAGGGCGTCCGGGCGGTGGTGGACGGCATCCGCGACCGGCTCGGTGACGCGCCGGTCTACGTGTCCGTGGACATCGACGTGCTCGACCCCGCCCACGCCCCGGGCACCGGGACGCCCGAGGCCGGCGGGCTGACCAGTCGCGAGCTGCTCAGCATCCTGCGCGGCCTGGCCGGGTGCCGCATCGTGGGGGCCGACGTGGTCGAGGTCTCTCCCGCGTACGACCACGCCGAGGTCACCGCGGTCGCCGCCTCGCACGTGGCGTACGAGCTGGTGGCGCTCATGGGGACGCGGGGGGGAGCCGCCGGGTGACGCAGTCGAGGGGCCCGGGCCTCACGGGTGGCGCAGCCGTCGTCCGCACGCTGGCGGCCCACGGTGTCGACCTCGTGCTCGGCATCCCTGGTACGCACTCCCTCGAGCTGTACCGCTACCTCGACGACAGCGGCATCCGCCACGTCGTCACACGCCACGAGCAGGGCGCCGGGTACGCGGCGGACGCCTACGCGCGGGTGACCGGACGCCCCGGGGTCGTGTTGACCACCAGCGGGCCCGGCATCACGAACGCCGTCACCGCGGCCGCCACGGCGTACGCGGATTCGGTACCGCTGCTCCTCGTCTCCCCCGGCGTCCCCCGCGGCATGGAGCATGCGGACGTGGGCTGGCTGCACGAGGTCAAGGACCAGAGCGCCGCCCTCGACGCGGTCTGCGCGTGGTCCCGCCGGGTGGGCTCGGCGGACGAGGCGGCCGAGGCCGTGGCCGAGGCGTTCGCGTTCTTCGCCTCGTCCCGGCCCCGGCCGGTGCACGTCGAGGTGCCGGTGGACGTGCTCGACGGCCCGTGGGAGGGCGAGGCGGCGGCCGTCAGGGCTGCGGCGCGGCCAGAGCCCGACCCGGCCCAGGTCGCGCTGGCGGCGGGGATGCTCGCCTCGGCGTCCCGGCCCGCGATGGTGCTCGGGGGCGGGGCGGTGAACGCCTCGGCAGAAGCGCGCGCGGTCGCCGAGGCGTACGACCTGCCGGTGGTGACGACGGTGAACGGCAAGGGGGTGCTGCCCGAGTCGCACCCGCTCTCGCTCGGCACCTCGATCCGGCTCCCGGCCGCACAGGCGTTCCTCGGGGAAGCGGACGCGCTGGCCATCGTCGGCAGCGAGCTCGGTGACTCCGACCTGTGGGGCGGCAGCGTCGCGCCGTCCGGCCCGGTCGTCCGCATCGACGTCGACCCCGCCCAGCTCGACAAGAACCTCATCGGGGACGTCCACCTGCACGCGGACGCAGCGGCGGCGCTGCGCCGGCTCGTCGAGGCCGCTGGACCAGGCACCGGGGCCGGGCGCGCCGAGAGGGGAGCCGAGCGCGTCGCCGGGCTGCGACCGCGGCTCGCCGCCGAGGTGGACGCGGACGGCCGCCCCTGGCAGGCGCTGCACGACGCGGTGGCCGCCGTGCTCCCGCCGGACGGCGTCGTGTCCGGGGACTCCTCCCGCGTCAGCTACCTCGGCACCGTCCACCAGCTGCCGCTCGACGGGCCGCGTCGGTTCGTCTACCCCCCGGGCTACGCGACGCTCGGCTACGGCCTGCCCGCGGCGATCGGGGCCGCGCTGGCCGGACGTCCCACCGTGGCGCTCGTCGGCGACGGCGCGTTCGCGTTCTCGATGGCCGAGCTGCTCACCGCCGCGGAGCAGCGGCTGGCCCTGCCCGTCGTGGTGGTCAACGACGAGGGGTACGGCGAGATCCGGGCCCAGATGACCTCACGCGGCATCGCCCCGCTCGGCGTCGACCTGCTCACGCCGGACCTGCCGGCCCTGGCCGGGGCCTGTCACTGCGCGGGCGTCCGGCTCGACGGCACCGACGGGCTGGCGGACGCGCTCACGGCGGCCTGGCAGGCCGACCGTCCGACCCTCATCGAGGTCAGGACGGGCTGAGGAGGGCTCAGCGCTTCCGCGCCAGCGTGAGGCCGTCGGCGATCGGCAGCATGACGACCTCCACCCGGTCGTCGGCGACGAGCAGGTGGTTGGTCTCGCGGATGGCGCGGACGCTCTCGTCCTGCTCCTCCTCGTCGATCACCCGACCGCTGGCCAGCACGTTGTCGAAGAGCATCACGCCACCCGTACGCATCCGAGGCAGCAGCGCCCGGTAGTACCCCGGGTAGCCGGTCTTGTCCGCGTCGACGAAGGCGAGGTCGAACGTGGGCTCCTCCGGTAGCGACTCGAGGGTCTCGAGAGCCGGGGCGATCCGCAGGTCGATCCGGTCCGCGACGCCGGCTCGCTCCCAGGCCTTGCGGGCGATCGCGGTCCACTCCTCGCTGACGTCGCAGCACAGCAGCGTGCCGTCCTCGGGCAGGCCGCGCGCGACGCAGAGAGCCGAGTAGCCGGTGAACGTGCCGACCTCGACGGCACGGCGTGCCCCCAGCAGCCGGGTCAGCATGGTCATGAACGCGCCCTGCTCGGGAGCGATCTGCATCTGGGCCACCCCGCCGAGCGCGTCGGTCTCCGCGGCGAGGTCGCGGAGCACCTCGTCCGGCGGTGACCCGTGGGCGACGAGGTACTCGTGCAGGTCCGGGGAGAGGGTCAGCGAGGTCCTCGACACGCCAGCGAACCTACCTCGCCCCGCGGTCCTCGCGCTGGGTGGTGAGCCGCAGGCCCGCCGGGGCCTGGGCCGGGACCGCGGCGTTCTTCGGCGCAACCGGGTCGACCCGCCGGTACGCGGACCCGGGTGCCGGCCGGGGGTCGGCGTCCCCCCGGTTGGGCCAGAGCGCCATCGCGCGCTCGGCCTGCGCGGTGATCGTGAGGGACGGGTTGACGCCGAGGTTCGCCGAGATCGCCGACCCGTCGGCGACGTGCAGCCCCGGGTACCCGTGGACCCGCTGGTACGGGTCCACCACGCCGGTCTCGGGCGAGTCCCCGATCACGCAGCCGCCGATGAAATGGGCCGTCATCGGGATGTTCGCCACGTCCGCCCAGGTGCCGCCCGGCTCGCCGCCGATCCGGCGGGCCAGGCGGCGTACGGCGTCGTGCCCGACCGGGATCCAGGTGGGGTTGGGCTCGCCGTGGCCCTGCTTGGTGGCCAGCCGGCGCCCCCCGAGCAGGGTGCGTTTCATGTAGACGGTGAGCGAGTTGTCCTTGGTCTGCATGACGAGCGCGATCACGGTGCGCTCGGACCAGCGCCGCACGGTCAGGGACCGGGCGAACGTCAGCGGGTCGCGGGCGGCGGCGCCGACGAACTTCGCCCACCGGGGCAGCCGGCCGCCACCGTCCACGAGGATCGTGGAGAGCAGGCCCATCGCGTTGCTGCCCTTGCCGTACCGGACGGGCTCGATGTGGGTCTCCTCGTCCGGGTGGAACGACGAGGTGATGGCCACGCCGTGCGAGTAGTCCGGGCCGTCCGCCTTCGGACGCTCCGCGCCGAGCAGGGCCTCCGAGTTCGTCCGCGTGAGCAGGCCGAGGCGGTCCGAGAGCCCGGGAAGCGTGCCGGAGTCCTTCATCCGGTGCAGCAGCGTCTGCGAGCCCAGCGCCCCGGCCGCCAGCACCACCTGGCCGGCGGTGTACGTGTGCGTCCGCCGGCCGGTGAGCCGCGAGAGCGGCCCGCCGGTGTGCTCGGTCTCGACCGCGTACCCGCCCTCGGGCAGCGGACGCAGCCCGGTGACCGTGGTCTCGGGCACGATCTCCGACCCGGCACGTTCGGCCAGGTAGAGGTAGTTCGTGGTCAGGTCGTTCTTCGCGCCGAACCGGCACCCGGTCATGCAGGCGCCGCACTCGACGCAGCCGGTGCGCTCCGGCCCGGCCCCGCCGAAGTACGGGTCGGGCACGGTCTCCCCGGCCTCGCCGAAGTAGACCCCGACCGGGGTCGGGTGCCACGTCTCGCCCATGCCCATCTCGTCGGCGACGTCGCGCATCGCCTCGTCCGAGGCCGTGACGTGGGGGTACGTCGTGACGCCGAGCATCCGCTGCGCCTGGTCGTAGTACGGGGCCAACTCGCTGCGCCAGTCGGTGATGTGCGCCCACTGCTTGTCGGCGTAGAACGGCGGCATCGGCTCGTACAGCGTGTTGGCGTAGACGAGCGACCCCCCGCCCACGCCGGCGCCCGAGAGCACGACGACGTCGTCGAGCCAGGTGATGCGCTGGATCCCCTTGAATCCGAGCGCGGGCATCCACACGAACGCGGGCAGGTTCCACGACGTCTTCGGCAGCGTGTCCGCGTCGAAACGGCGCCCCGCCTCGAGCACCGCGACCCGGTATCCCTTCTCGGTGAGCCGCAGCGCGCTGACGCTGCCGCCGAAGCCCGAGCCCACGACGACGACGTCGTAGTCGTGCCCCCCGCTGTCGTTCGCCGCGCTGCGGTCGGCCGTTGTGCCCTGCGCGTGCCGACCTTGCTGGCTGCCCTGCCCCTGCGCCGTGCCCATCGCTCCCCCGATTCTCAGCCGAGCCGTGCCCGCTTGAGCAGCCGCAGCCCCGCGGTGAACAGCCGGGCCCACTGCTGCTCGGTGAGCTGGTCGGGCGCCCCCAGCGGCAGCAGCCGCTGGGTGGCAACCGTCTGCGGCTCGGTGTACTTGAGCAGGCCCTCGACGCCGTGTCGCCGGCCGAGCCCCGAGTCGCCCATGCCCCCCATGGGTGCCGCCGTGGACCCCCACGAGGGACCGTACGCCTCGTTGACGTTCACCGTGCCCGACTCGAGCCGGGTGGCGACCCGGCGCCCGCGCCGCACGTCCCGCGTCCAGACGCAGGCGTTGAGCCCGTACGGGGTGTCGTTGGCGAGCCGGACGGCCTCGTTCTCGTCCCGGACCCGCCGGAGGATCGCGACCGGGCCGAACGTCTCCTCGGCATGGCAGGTCATGTCCTCGGTGACGTCGGTGAGCACCGTCGGCTCGAAGAACAGCGGACCGAGGTCGGGACGCGGCTTGCCGCCGGCGAGGACGGTTGCGCCCTTGTCCACGGCGTCCTCGACGTGCGCGGTCGTGCGCTCGAGCTGGGCCAGCGAGATGAGGGAGCCCATGTCGACGTCCCACCCGAGGCCCGGCCCGACCGTCATCGCCTGGACCCGGGAGACGAACTTCGGGACGAACGCGTCGTACACGGCATCCGCGACGAGCACGCGCTCGGTGGAGATGCAGAGCTGGCCCGCAGTGGAGAAGCACGACCGGACGGCGCCCTCGGCCGCCCGGTCGAGGTCGGCGTCGTCCAGGACGAGCAGGGCATTCTTGCCGCCGAGCTCGAGCGAGCACCCGACGAGGCGGGCGGCGGCGCGCTGAGCGACCTCGCGTCCCGTCCGGGTGGACCCGGTGAAGCAGACGAAGTCGGCGCCGTCGACCACGGCGGGGCCGATCACCGGCCCGTCCCCGAGCACGACGTGGAAGAGCCCCGCCGGCAGCCCGGCCCGCTCCAGCAGGTCGACCGCCCACAGCGCGGTGAGCGCGGTCTGCGAGTCGGGCTTGAGCACGACCCCGTTACCGGCGATGAGGGCAGGCAGGGCGTCCGTCACGGCCAGCGTGAGCGGGTAGTTCCAGGGGGCGACGATGCCGACGACCCCCTTGGGGTGATGGACGACGTCGGCCCGGGTGAGCAGCGGTACCAGGCCGCGGTGGCGCTCGGTCCGGAGGTGGCGCGCCGCCGTCCGGGCGTAGTGGCGACTCACCAGCGCCACGTCGGCGACCTCTTCGAACGCGTGCGGCCTGGCCTTGCCCGTCTCGAGCTGGACGAGGTCGAGCACCTCGTCCTGCCGGTCGAGCACGAGGTCGTGGTAGCGCAGCAGGATGCGGGCACGCTCCGCGAGGGGGGTCTGCGCCCAGGTCTCCTGCGCGACCCGCGCCCCCGCGTACGCCTGGGCGACGTCCGCGGGCGTGGACAGCGGCAGGCTGGCGAGCGGGTCCCCGGTGAAGGGCGCCCGTGTCTCGTACCGTGCCGCGCCGGGGGCGGCGACGACCCGCTGGGCCAGCCTGGCGAGCGTGCCCTCCTCGAGCACCGGGGAGCGGAACGGCTCGCGTACCTCGGCAGTCATGGGCGCAGCCTAGACACCGGCGCCCGGCCCGACGACCGACAGGTAACGGCCAGGGGCTTGCCGAGCAGCGGCGACCCGGTGTGTGAGTGTGGTCACCGGACGAGAAAGGGGCCAGCCGATGCCGGACCACATCGGTGCCATCGACCAGGGCACGACGAGCACCCGGTTCATGCTGTTCGACCGGAAGGGCCGGGAGGTCGCCCGGCACCAGCTCGAGCACTCGCAGATCCTTCCGCGAGCCGGGTGGGTCGAGCACGACGCAGGGGAGATCTGGGAGCGTACCCGGACGGTCATCTCGCGCGCGCTGGACAAGGCCTCCCTCGGCCACGCCGACCTCGCCGCCGTCGGTATCACCAACCAGCGCGAGACGACCGTCGTGTGGGACCCGCGGACCGGGCGTCCTCTCGCGCACGCGATCGTCTGGCAGGACACCCGGACCGACCGCATCGCCTCGGCGCTGGCCCAGGACAGCCGCGGCGAGACGATCCGGGCCAGGACCGGCCTGCCGCCCGCGACGTACTTCGCCGGCGGCAAGATGCAGTGGCTGCTCGAGAACGTCGAGGGCCTGGCCGAGCGGGGCGAGCGCGGGGAGGCCGTCTTCGGCACGGTCGACTCGTGGCTGATCTGGAACCTCACCGGCGGCCCCCGCGGCGGCCTGCACGTCACCGACGTGACCAACGCCTCCCGCACGATGCTCATGGACCTGCAGACCATGGACTGGGACGAGGAGCTGCTCGGCATCTTCGGGATCCCGGCCGCGATGCTGCCGGAGATCCGGCCCTCCTCCGGCGACCTCGGCACCACCGACGCCGACGGCCCGTTCGGCGGCGAGGTCCCGATCGCGTCCGCTCTCGGCGACCAGCAGGCGGCCACCGTGGGGCAGGTCTGCTTCGACCCGGGTGAGGCGAAGAACACGTACGGGACGGGCAACTTCCTGCTGCTCAACACCGGCACGGACCTCGTCCGCAGCAAGCACGGCTTGCTCACCACCGTGCTGTACCGGTTCGGCGACGAGGCCCCGGTGTACGCGCTCGAGGGCTCGATGGCGGTCACCGGCTCGGCCGTGCAGTGGCTGCGCGACCAGCTCGGCATCATCACCGGCGCGGCCGAGTCGGAGACGCTCGCCCGCCAGGTCGAGGACAACGGCGGCGTCTACTTCGTGCCGGCGTTCTCCGGACTGTTCGCCCCGCACTGGCGGTCGGACGCCCGGGGGGCGATCGTCGGGCTCGCCCGCTTCCACACGAACGCCCACCTGGCCCGGGCGACGCTGGAGGCGATCGCGTACCAGTCCAGGGAGGTCGCCGACGCGATGGTGGCCGACTCGGGCACGTCCCTCGACGTGCTCAAGGTGGACGGCGGCGCGACCGCCAACGACCTGCTCATGCAGATCCAGGCGGACGTGCTGGGCATTCCGGTGTCGCGTCCCGTCGTGCCGGAGACGACCGCGCTCGGGGCCGCGTACGCGGCAGGGCTGGCCACCGGGTTCTGGAGCGGGTTCGACGAGCTGCGCACCCACTGGGCCGAGGACCGGCGCTTCGAGCCGACGTGGAGCGACGCGCAGCGGGCGCGGGGGTACGCCGGCTGGCGCAAGGCCGTCGAGCGGACGCTGGACTGGGTCGACGTCGACGACGAGAGCGACCGCTGAGCCGTGGCCACGACGACGTACGTGGCCCTGCTGCGGGGCATCAACCTGGGGCGCTCGCGGCAGGTCGCGATGGCCGACCTGCGCGCCGTCGTGGCGGAGATCGGCCACGGCGACGTCCGGACGCACCTGCGCAGCGGCAACGTGCTGCTCACCGCAGACGCGAGGTCCTCGGACGCGCTCGTCGCGCCGCTCGAGGATGCGCTGTCGGCGCGGTTCGGGTTCGACGCGCGGGTCGTCGTGCGCAGCCGGGACGAGCTGGCCGCGGTCGTCGCGTCCGACCCGTTCGCGGGGGTGGCCACGGACGGGGCGCGCTACCTCGTCACGTTCCTCTCCGAACCCGCTGGGCACCGGCTCGACGACCTCGACCCGGACGCGTACGCGCCGGACGCCTTCCGCGTCCGGGGCCGCGAGATCTACGCCTGGCTGCCGGACGGCGTCACGGCCTCACGACTCGACCGCACGGCCTGGGAGCAGCGCCTCCCCGGCGTCACGGTGACGGCGCGCAACTGGAACACCGTGACGCGGCTGCTCGCCATGGCGGACGAGCCGGTGGGCTGACGGGCTCGATCGGCGCGCGCGCTCAGCCGGTCATCGGCGAGGTGACCGGCGCCACCGGCACGATCTCGGGCGCGCCGAGCCGGGCAGCGTCGGCGCTGCGGTCGTCCGCCTTCGTCTGGCTCTCCCGCTCGGCCTCCACGCGCTTGCGGTAGTGCTCGGCCTCGCGGGCGGCATGGTCGGTGTCCCACCCGAGGACGGGCGCCACGAGGCGAGCCGCGTCCGGCGCCGCCTCGACGCCGCGGTCCCAGGACTCGATCGAGATCCGCGTACGCCGGGTGAGCACGTCGTCGAGGTGCCGGGCGCCCTCCTCCGTCGCCGCGTACACGAGCTCGGCACGCAGGTAGTCGTCCGCCCCCGGGACCGGCTCGCCCAGCGCCGGGTCGTCCGCCACCAGGGCGAGCAGGTCGTGCACGAGGGACCCGTACCGGCGGAGCAGGTGCTCGACCCGCGCGACGTGCAGGCCCGACTCGTCGGCGAGACGCTCCCGGGCGTTCCACAGCGCGGGGAACCCCTCCGCGCCGAGCAACGGGATGCGGTCGGTGCACGACGGCGCGACCCAGCCACCGAGCGAGTGCGCCGCAGCGTCCACCGCATCCTTGGCCATCACCCGGTACGTCGTGTACTTGCCGCCGGCCACCATGACGAGCCCCGGCACGGGCGTGGCGACGACGTGCTCGCGGGACAGTGCCGAGGTGTGCTCGGACTCCCCGGCGAGCAGCGGCCGCAGTCCCGCGTACACCCCCTCGACGTCCTGACGTGTGAGCGGCGTCCGCAGCACGGCGTTGACGTGCGCGAGCACGTAGTCGATGTCGGTGCTGCTCGCCGCCGGGTGCGCCTTGTCGAGCGTCCAGTCCGTGTCGGTCGTCCCGATCACCCAGTGGCGGCCCCACGGGATGACGAACAGCACGCTGCGCTCGGTCCGCAGGACGATGCCGGTGTCGGACCTGATGCGGTCGCGCGGCACCACGAGGTGCACGCCCTTCGAGGCGCGCACGCTGATCTGGCCGCGCCCGCCGACCATCGCCTGCGTGTCGTCGGTCCACACCCCGGTGGCGTTCACGACGACCCGTGCCCGCACGGTGAACGACTCCGCCGTCTCGAGGTCGATCGCCCGGACGCCGGTGACCCGCTCCCCCTCGCGGAGGAACCCGACGACCTGGACCCGGTTGGCCGTGTGCGCCCCGTACGCGGCCGCGGTGCGGACGAGCGCGAGCGTGTGCCGGGCGTCGTCCACCTGGGCGTCGTAGTACTGCAGTGCACCCACGAGCGCGTCGGATCGCAGCGCGGGGGCGAGCCGCAACGCCTGCCGGCGCGTCAGGTGCCGGTGGTGCGGCAGGCCGCGGGAGTGGCCGGTCCCGTACCCGAGGGTGTCGTACAGCGCGAGCCCCGCACCGACGTAGCACCGCTCCCACCCGCGGTGCGTGAGCGGGAAGAGGAACGGCACCGGGCGGACGAGGTGCGGCGCCAGCCGCTGCACGAGCAGGCCCCGCTCGGCCAGCGCCTCGCGGACGAGCCCGACGTTGAGCTGCTCGAGGTAGCGAAGGCCGCCGTGGATGAGCTTGCTCGACCGGCTGGACGTGCCGGACGCCCAGTCACGCGCCTCGAGGATGCCGACGGTCAGACCCCGGGTGGCCACGTCCAGAGCGGTGCCGGCGCCGACGACGCCCCCGCCGACGACGACGACGTCGAGCTCGCCACCCTGCAGGGCCGCGAGCGCGCGCGTCCGCTCGGCCGGACCCAGGCTCCCGCTCCCCACGCTGCCCGAGCGTAGGCGACGGGGCGCTCCGTCAGACCCCGACCGTGACCTCGACGCGCTGGAACTCCTTGAGGTCGGAGTACCCGGTCGTCGCCATCGCCCGGCGCAGGGCGCCGAACAGGTTCATCGAGCCGTCCGGCACGGTCGAGGGCCCGAGCAGGATCTGCTCGAGGGAGCCGACCGTGCCGACCTCCACCCGGGCACCGCGGGGCAGCTCGTTGTGGCTGGCCTCCGCGCCCCAGTGGTACCCCCGCCCCGGCGCCTCGGTGGCACGGGCGAGCGGCGAGCCGATCATGAGCCCGTCCGCTCCGCAGGCGACGGCCTTGGCGAGGTCACCGCTCGCGGTCATGCCCCCGTCCGCCACGACGTGGACGTACCGGCCGCCGGACTCGTCGAGGTAGTCGCGCCGCGCCGCGGCGACGTCGGCAACGGCGGTGGCCATCGGGACGGCAACACCGAGCACCTTGCGCGTGGTGTGGGCCGACCCGCCGCCGAAGCCGACCAGGACGCCGGCCGCGCCGGTACGCATGAGGTGCAGCGCCGCCTGGTAGGTCGCGCAGCCGCCGACCACGACCGGGATGTCGAGCTCGTAGATGAACTGCTTGAGGTTGAGCGGCTCGGCGCGGCCTGACACATGCTCGGCCGACACCGTCGTACCGCGGATGACGAACAGGTCCACGCCCGCGTCCACGACGGCCTTGTAGTACCGCGCGGTGCGCTGCGGCGAGAGCGCGGCGGCGACCGCCAGCCCGGCGTCCTTGACCTGCTCGATCCGCAACCCGATCAGGTCTTCCTTGATCGGCTCGGTGTAGATCTCCTGCATCCGCCGAGTGGCCGTGCCCTCGTCCAAACCGGCGATCTCCGCGAGCAGCGGCTCCGGGTCCTGGTAGCGCGCCCACAGGCCCTCGAGGTTGAGCACGCCCAGCCCACCGAGCCGGCCGATCGCGATCGCAGTGGCC
>JBOGEN010000216.1:0-10091 GCA_050743265.1 Actinomycetes bacterium | reverse complement strand
AGGCACCCCACGGGCTGCAGGTGGCCACCCGGTACCGGCCGGTCGAGCAGGGTGCGCAGGTCGGCGGCGACTTCTACGACCTGTTCCAGGTGGCGCCCGGCCGCTGGGGGATCGTCATCGGGGACGTGTCGGGCAAGGGCGTGCGCGCGGCCTCGCTCACCGCGCTGGCGCGACACACCGTGCGTACCGCCGCCCGCAGCGAGCCGGGTCCCGGGCTCGTGCTCGGCGTGCTCAACGACGAGCTCATGGAGTCCGAGCAGGACCACTTCTGCACGGTTGCCTACCTCGAGGTGCAGCCGTCCGCGGACGGGTGCGACGTTCGGCTGTCCCTCGCCGGGCACCCCCAGCCGGTCATCCGCCGTGCCGACGGCGGGCAGGAGGTCGCCGGCGACCCCGGCATGGCCGCCGGGCTCCTTCCGATGGCGGAGGTGGCCGACACGCAGGTGCGGCTCTGCCGGGGGGACGTCATGGTGCTCGTCACCGACGGCGTCGTCGAGGCGAGGAACCCGTCCGGTGAGTTCGCCGACGACCTGCTCGCCTCCGCCCTCGCGACCCTCCACGGGGACGCCGAGGCCGTGGCGGACGCGGTCGTCGACGCCGCCGTCGGGTTCGCCGGGGGGCGTCCCCGGGACGACATCGCCGTGGTCGTCCTGCGCGTCCCCGGATCGGACGACCCGCGGGGACGACACGACGTGTTCGTGCTCGAGCTGCCTCCCGAGGCGGCAAGCGCATCCCGGGCGCGGGCCGAGGCCCTCCGCTTCTGCGCCGCGCACGGTCTCGACTCGCTCGCGGACACCGTGGAGCTGCTCACCTCCGAGCTGGTGACCAACGTCGTCCGGCACGCGGGGACGCCGGTGGGCCTGCGGCTGTGCCGTACGACGTCCCGGCTGCGCGTGGAGGTGACGGACGGGAGCCGGCTGCGCCCCGTCCGGCGGCTGAGCTCTCCCGAGGTGGACTCCGGTCGCGGGCTGCACCTGCTCGAACGCCTCGCCCCCGAGTGGGGCGTACGCCGGACACCCGAGGGCAAGACGGTCTGGTTCGAGTTCGACGCGTGAGCCGCGGGGGCCGTGGCTGCCGTGCAGGTCAACCCTGAGGGGTGAACGGCGTGAAGCGCGCGGTGTGCGGCCTCCGGTCAGGGGCGGCGGCCCGCGAGGACGCAGAACTCGTTCCCCTCTGGGTCGGCAAGCGTGACCCAGCTCTCCTCGCCGGTTTGGCCGACGTCGGCGTGTCGAGCACCGAGGTCGAGCAGGCGACGGACCTCTTCGTCCTGCTCCCTGTCGGTGGGGTTGACGTCGAGGTGGAGCCTGTTCTTGACGGTCTTGCCCTCGGGCACGTGCGCGAAAGTCAAGGTCGGTGGCACCGGGCCACGGTGGTTCTTGCCTTCAGGCACCAGAGGGGAGCCGATTGTGACGGTTCCGTCGTCTTCGTCTTGCACCTCATAGTCGAGGACCGAGCACCAGAACCGGGCGAGACCGTGGGGATCGGCACAGTCGATCGCAAGCTCGGTGACCTTGCTGGTCATGTCAGGACCTCCCAGTCACGTAGCGGGTCCGCCACAGGCCACACGCCGAGGTCAGCGCGTGTCGACCCAGAACCTGAGCTTGCCGTCCAGCGCGCTCTCGAACCGTCCGCCGTTGCGCTCGATGACCCGCCGCGAGGCTCCGTTGACCGTGTCGCAGGTGACCAGGGCGGGATCGATGCCCAGCGATGCCATCACGGGGAGGGCGGCGGCGAGCATCCGCGTCGCGTGACCCTGCCCGCGCGCGGCGGGCCGCACGCGGTAGCCCAGGTGCCCGCCGTACGTGGCGAGGAAGTCGGTGCCGAGCCGGTGCCGGATCGTCAGGGTCCCCAGGTACGTCGACCCGTCCACCCACCACAGCGTGGTCGTGGGCACGGGGGCCATGACCTGCTCCTCGGACGGCCGGACGGCGTCGCGCAGGCCCTCCACGTACCGGGCGAAGGCGGCCGGGTCACGTGCCGCACCCGGGTCGAGCACGTCGTACGCGTCGTCGCGGCGGTACTCGTCCAGCGCCTCGACGAACGAGGCCTGCAACGTGACCGTCGGCGGTACGAGGTGGGCCACGGGTCAGGCCTCCGATGTCCTGCGGCCTCGGGGGGTCAGGCGCACTCCGGCTCGGGCTCGGTCGCCGGGCGAGGGCGCTCGGTCGAGACGACGAGCCCGACCGCGGCGACGACGATCGCACCGCCGAGCACGATCGGCAAGCTCACCGTCTCGGAGAGGATGATCCAGCCCAGGAACACGGCCACCACGGGGTTCACGTACGCGTACGTGGCGACCAGCGAGATCGGGGCCGAGTGGAGCAGCCACACGTACGAGGTGAACGCGACGATCGACCCGAACACGACGAGGTAGGCAAGCGCGACCCAGCCCTTGGTGGGCACGTCCCCCGCCTCGAACCCGGCCAGCTCGCCACGCGCGGTGCCGGCGACGATCATCGCTGCGCCCGCGGCCAGCATCTCCCACACGGTCGAGACGAACGGGTCGGCGGGCATGCCGATGCGGGACGAGAAGAACGATCCCGTGGCCCACGACATCGTGGCGGCGATCACGAGAACGATGCCCCACGTCTCGGCGCCCGAGGTGCTCCCGCCGGAGAGCGCGAGCATGGCGAGCCCTCCGAGGCCAAGGGCCACGCCGAGCAGCGTCATCGTGCGCGGGCGGTCACCGGTGGCCGTACGCCAGATGACCACCCACAGCGGGACGGCCGCGATGAGCAGCGCGGCCAGGCCGGACGGGACGGTCTGCTCGGCGACCATCACGCCCCCGTTGCCACCGAAGAGCAGGAGGCACCCGATCACGGCGGCGGCTCCCACCTGCCGCGGCGCGGAACGGAACGCCGAGGGCCCACGCCGTACGGCCACCACGGCGGCCAGGATCAGCCCGGCGAGCAGGAACCGCGCCCCGGCGGAGACCAGCGGTGGCAGCCCGGCCTGCACGGCCACCCGGATGCCCAGGTACGTCGACCCCCAGACCACGTACACGATGCCGAGCGCGGCCCAGATCGCGACGGGTCGGGGGATCGGAGGTGCGACCCCGGTGGGCGGCGACGTGACTGTCATGAGCGCTGGCCCCTTTCGGTGCTGTCGCCCATTCAACGTCACGAGCCAACAGGTTTTCCCGCTTTCCCACGACGGTCCGGTAGCCCGGGTGAGGCCGGGGACGCGGTGGGCCCGGCCACGCCCTCAGCCGAGCGTGGCCAGCTGCTCCGGGGTCAGAGCCAGGTCGGCGGCGGTGGCCGAGTCCTGGATCGACTCGGGCCGGCTGGCTCCCGGGATGGGGATGACGCAGTCGGCCTTGGCCAGCATCCAGGCAAGCGCCACGACCTGCGGGGTCACGCCCCGCTCTGCCGCCACGGCGGCGAACTCCCCGTGTGAGGACCCGAGCTTGCCGGCCCCTCCGGTGCCGCCCAGCGGCGACCAGGGGAGGAAGGCCACGCCCAGCTCCGCGCACACGCCGATCTCCGGCTCGGACGAGCGGAAGCGCGGGCTGAACTCGTTCTGCACCGAGGCGAGCCGCCCGCCCAGCACGTCGTGGGCGAGGCGGATCTGGTCCGGGTGGGCGTTGGAGATGCCGACCATGCGGACCTTGCCCTCGTCGAGCAGCTCGCGGAAGGCGCCCACGCTCTCCGCGTACGGCACGTCCGGGTCGGGGCGGTGGAACTGGTAGAGCCCGATCGCGTCCACGCCGAGCGTCTTCAGTGACGCCTCGCAGGCGCTCCTGATGTGCTCGGGCCGGCCGTCGACGGCCCAGCCGCCGCCCTTCGTCCGCACGTGCCCGCCCTTGGTGGCCACGAGGACCGACGAGGTGTCTCCGGCGTACGCGGCCAGGGCCCGGGCCACGATGCGCTCGTTGTGGCCCACGTCGTCGGCGTCCAGCGTGTACGCGTCCGCGGTGTCGAGGAGGGTGACCCCGGCGTCCAGCGCGGCGTGCACCGTACGGACCGAGCGGGCCTCCTCGGGGTGGCGCGAGGCGACGGAGAAGGGCATCGCGCCCAGCCCGACCGCACCGACCCGGACGTCACCGATTGTGCGCTGCTGCATGGAGATCCTTCGAGGGAGGAGGGGTGGTCCGCCCTCAATCCTCCCCCGTTCCGGCGGTCTCTCACCCGCGAGGCGGGACGGGACGCGTCGCGACCCCGCCGATGGTCGGTGTGCGAGACCCGCGGAGTCGGCGAACTGCCTGCCACGAGGGCCTGACCTGCGACACCCTGCCGGGGAGAAGGTCGGGGGGTCTGGGGCGGCCCTGAGCACGGACGCGCCCGACGCCGCTCTCGCGGGAGGTGCCGTGGACGCGCTCGACCTCGCCCGGTGGGAGGCGGCCGACTCCCAGGTGCCCGGGCCCCGGCCGGAGTGGGACGTCCCCCATGCCCCTCGCGACTGAGCCGCGCGAGCCGCGCCTGCGGCCGTACGACCCCCGCCTCGCCCGGTACGCGGCGGCGACGCGAGGATTCCTCGTCGCGTCCGTCGTGTCCGGGACGGTGGGCGCGCTGCTCGTCGTCGCGCAGGCGACGCTGCTCGCGTCCGTGGTGGCGCGGGCGTTCCTGGGCGAGGCCACGCTCGACGACGTCCACGGGGCTCTGGTGCTGCTCGTCGCCGTCGTGGCCGCGCGCGCGGTGCTCGCGTGGACGACCGAGGTGCTCGCCCACCGCACCAGTGCGGCGGTGAAGTCGGCCCTGCGTCGGCGGCTCGTCGCGCACGCCGTACGGCTCGGACCCTCCGAGGGGCGCGCCCGCACGGGGGACGTCGCCACGCTCGCCACCCGCGGCGTCGACGCGCTCGACGGGTACTTCGCGCGCTACCTGCCCGCGCTCGTGCTCGCGGGTGTCGTCCCGCTCGCGGTGGGCCTGCGCATCCTGCTCGCCGACTGGACGAGCGCGCTCATCATCGCGCTGACGCTGCCGCTGATCCCGCTGTTCATGGCGCTCGTGGGCTGGCTGACCCACGCGCACACCGAGCGGCAGTGGCGGCGCCTCGCCGTGCTCTCCCGGCACTTCCTCGACCTCGTCGAGGGCCTGCCGACCCTGCGGGTGTTCGGCCGGGCACGCGAGCAGGCGGCGACGATCCACCGGCTGGGCGAGGAGCACCGCCGCGCCACGCTGAGCACGCTGCGCCTCGCGTTCCTCTCCGGACTCGTCCTCGAGCTCGTCGCCTCCCTGTCGGTCGCACTCGTGGCCGTGGGCGTGGGTCTCCGCCTCGTCCACGGGGGGCTCGACCTGGAGACCGGGCTGCTCGTCCTCGTCCTCGCGCCCGAGGCGTACTGGCCGCTGCGCCAGGTGGGCACGCACTACCACGCGAGCGCCGAGGGTCTCGCCGCGGCGGAGCGGGCGTTCGCGGTGCTCGAGACACCGCTGCCGACCCGCGGGACGCGGACCGACGTGCCGTCACCCGCGCGTGTCCCGATCCGGTTCGAGGGCCTGACGGTCCGGTACGCCGACCGCAGCGCTCCCGCGCTCGGCGCGTTCACGCACACCCTGCTGCCGGGGCGCACCGTCGCCCTCGTCGGGCCGAGCGGGGCGGGCAAGTCGACCCTGGTGGGCGTCCTGCTCGGCTTCGTCGCCCCGACCGAGGGGCACGTCCGGATCGGGGAGGTCGAGCTCGCCGACCTCGACCCGGACGCGTGGCGACAGCAGGTCGCCTACGTCCCCCAGCGCCCGGCCCTGTTCGCCGGGACCGTCGCCGACAACGTCCGGCTCGGGGACCCGGCGGCGCCCGACGCGGCGGTGGGCCGGGCGATCCGGCTCGCCGACGCCGAGGACGTCGTGGACGCGTTGCCGGGCGGCCTCGCCCACGTCCTCGGTGACCGAGGCGCGGGGCTGTCGGCGGGCCAGCGGCAGCGGCTCGCACTGGCCCGGGCCTTCCTTCGGGACACCCCCCTCCTCGTGCTCGACGAGCCCACCGCCCACCTCGACGGGGAGAGCGAGGCGGCGGTCGTGACTGCGATCCGCCTCCTGGCGGTGGGGCGGACCGTCCTGCTCGTGTCGCACCGTCCCGCGGTGGTGCAGGCCGCGGACGAGGTCGTCCGCCTCGACCCGGTGAGGGCCGGGCCGTGAGTCGGGACCTGCACGAGTCGACTCGCGCCGCGCGCACGCTGCGCCGCCGGACCGTGCTGGCCGGGTTCGCCGGCGTCCTCGCCCTGGGCAGCGGGGTGGGGCTCATGGCCACCTCGGCGTGGCTCATCTCCCGGGCCGCGCAGCAACCACCCGTGCTCTACCTCATGGTCGCGGTCGCGTCGGTGCGCGCGTTCGCGCTGTCCCGGGGGGTCTTCCGGTACGTCGAGCGCCTCGTCGGCCACGA
The DNA here is from genome assembly GCA_050743265.1 of Actinomycetes bacterium. Lineage (GTDB taxonomy): Bacteria > Actinomycetota > Actinomycetes > JBOGEN01 > JBOGEN01 > JBOGEN01. The sequence continues at coordinate 3,776 of JBOGEN010000216.1, read as the reverse complement.
CGCCGCCCTGCGGGCCCTCACCGCACTCCGGGTACGCGTGTTCACCCGGCTCGTCCCCCTGGCTCCGGGCGGGCTCCCCGCGTTCCGCAGCGGGGACCTGCTCAGCCGCTTCGTCTCCGACGTCGACACCGAGCAGGACCGTCTCGTCCGCGTCCTGCTGCCGTGCGTGTGCGCCGCGGTGGTCGGGGGCGCCTCCGTCCTGCTGGTGAGCGGCTTGCTCCCGGTCGCGGGGCTGCTGTTGCTCGTGGCCCTCGCCACGGGCGGGGTCGTCGGTCCCTGGCTGACGGCGCGCGCCGGAGCACGGGCTGAGGCGCGCGTGGCCGTCACCCGGGGAGCGCTCGCCGCCGAGGTCGTCGAGACGCTCCACGGGGCACCGGACCTTCTCGCCTTCGGTGCGGCCGAGGCGCGACTCGCCAGGGTGGACGAGGTGGACGCCGACCTCACCCGGCTGGCCCGCCGGTCCGCCTGGGCCGGAGGGCTGGGCGCGGGGGTGTCCGCCTTGGCGATGGGCCTCGCGGTCGCGGGCGCGCTGGCCGTGGGCGTCCCGGCTGTCCGGTCGGGTGCCTTGGACGGGGTCTGGCTCGCCGCGCTCGCCCTCGTGCCGCTCGCCCTCACCGAGGCCGTGGGTGCCGTACCGGCGGCGGTCGCCGCTCGCCAGCGGGTCAGGGCTGCTCGTGTCCGCGTGGACGCGGTGTGCGCGACGGCGCCGCCCGTCGCCGAGCCGGCCACTCCCACCCCGCTCCCGGACGGCCCGCTGGCCCTGCACCTGGGGGGCGTGCGCGCCCGGTGGCGTCCGGACGCGCCGCTCGCGCTCGACGGCGTGGACCTCGACCTGGCCCCGGGCCGTCGCCTCGCCGTCGTCGGCCCGAGCGGTGCCGGCAAGAGCACCCTCGCGGCCGTCCTCGTCCGGTTCTGCGAGGTCGAGTCCGGTCTGGCCACCCTGGGGGGTGTCCCCCTGCCCTCACTCGACTCCGACGCCGTCCGCAGCGCGGTGGTGCTCTGCGGACAGGACGCGTACCTCTTCGACACGACCATCAGGGAGAACCTGCGCGTGGGCCGCGGCGGTGCCTCCGACCAGGCGCTGCACGACGTCCTCGCCCAGGCACGCCTGGCGGACTGGGTGGACGGGCTCCCCTCCGGGCTCGGCACCCCCGTGGGGGAGCACGGCCTGGCGGTGTCCGGCGGGCAGCGGCAGCGGCTCGCACTGGCCCGCGCCCTGCTGGCGGACCCGCGCATTCTCGTGCTCGACGAGCCGACGGCCAACGTGGACGCGTCCACGGCGGACGCGCTCACTTCCGACCTGCTCGCCGCCACCGAGGGCAGGACGACCGTCCTCGTCACCCACCGGCTTGCCGAGCTGCACCGGGTCGACGAGGTGCTCGTGCTCGACGCCGGCAGGGTCGTCCAGCGCGGCACGCATGCCGGGCTCGTCCGCGTCCCGGGTCTCTACCGCGACCTGTGGGAGCGCGAGCGAGCCGCGCCGCTGCCGTCGGTGGCGTAGCCGGAGGCGGGGCCAACAAGGGCCAGCAAGTGGCCAACAGCGGCCCGGGTCACCCCTGCAGCGTCACCAGCCGCAGCTCGGTCATCTCCTCGACGGCGTACCGCGGACCCTCGCGGGTGTTGCCCGAGTCCTTCACGCCGCCGTACGGCTGCTGGTCGGCCCGTGCGGTGGGCACCTCGTTCACGAGGACGCCGCCGAACTGAAGCGTCCGCGCCGCCTTGAGCGCCTTGCCCACGTCGCGGGTGAAGACCCCGGCCTGCAGCCCGAACACGGAGTCGTTCGCGGCGGCCAGCGCGTCGTCGAACCCGCGGAACCGGGTGATCGTGACGACCGGACCGAAGATCTCGCGGCACTGCAGCTTCATGTCCGCGGTGACGTTGTCGACCACGGTCGGGCGCAGCACGCCGTCGACCACCTCGCCCCCGCAGAGCACCTTGGCCCCGGCGGCGGTGGCCTCCTCGATCCAGGACGAGACGCGCGTGGTGTCGTCGCCGGAGATGAGGCTGGACAGGTCCGTGTCCTCGCTCATCGGGTCGCCGGTACGCAGCGCCTCGACCTTGGGCACCAGGACGCCGAGGAAGTCGTCCGCGACGGACTCGTGCACGTACACGCGCTGGGTCGAGATGCAGGACTGCCCGGCGTGGCTGAACCCGTGCACTGCCGCCTTGGTCGCCGCCGTCTCCCAGTCGCCGTCGGCATCCACGATCAAAGGCGAGTTCGAGCCGAGCTCGAGGCGTACCTTCTTGCGAGGGGCCCTCTCCTGGATGCCCCACCCGACCTCGGGGGAGCCGGTGAACGTCACGTACGACACGTCGGGGTGGCCGGTGAGCGCACCGCCGACGGCCGACCCGCTGCCGGTGACGATGTTGAGCCACCCCCGGGGTACGCCGAGGTCGTGCAGCATCTCGACGAGCGTCATCGCCGAGACCGGGGTCTGCGAGGCCGGCTTGAGCACGACCGGGCAGCCCGCCGCGATGGCCGGGGCGATCTTGTGCGCGACAAGGTTCAGGGGGAAGTTGAACGGCGAGATCGCCGCGACCACCCCGATCGGCACACGCAGCGTGAACGCCGTCTTGTCGGTGGCGGACGCGGTGGCCTCCATCGGCACGACCTCGCCGGTGAACGTCCGCGCCTCGGCGGCGGAGAACCGGAACGTCTCGACGGCCCTGGCCGCCTCGGCCCGCGCGGTCTTGATCGGCTTGGCGGCCTCGGCGGCAACGATGCGTGCGAACTCCTCGGTGCGCTCGGCGAGGACGACGGCGGCCCGGTCCAGCAGTGCGGCCCGGTCCGGACGCGCGAAGTCGTCCCTGGTCAGGGCATCCTTCGCGGCGGAGACGGCGCGGTCGACGTCGCCTTGGCCACCGGCGGGGACCGTGGCCAGCAGCGAGCCGTCGTACGGTGAGCGCACCTCGGAGGTGCCCCGTTCCCCGGCATCACGCCAGGCCCCGTCGATCAGCATCCCTCGCGGGTGGAACATCATGTCGGTGGCCACGAAGACCTCCCTCTCTCGGGCTCGACGAAAGACCCCTCCTCACCCTAGGACTGTGCGAGGGAGAATCACCCTCTCGGTCTACCGCGAACGGAGGAACCTGCCGAGCACCCCAGCCCCGGGCAGTGCCCGGGGCGGGCACGAGGCCGGAGCGTGAGATGGCGAAGCACCGTGAGCAGCGCGAGGTCGCGGGGACGGATGCCCGTGTGGCCGCCTCCGTGCTGGGACTCGTCGCCCTTACCGTGGCCACCGCGGGTGCCGTCGCCGGGCTGACCGTGGCCGCGCTGCGCGGGGTCCCCGGCCCGGGATCCGCCTTCTCTTCGCTGCCGACCCTGCGCGCGCCCGGTCCGGTGGCGATCACCACCCCGAGCGAGCTGGACGTGCTGTCCGCGATGCCGTCGTCACCTGTGCCGCGTCCGGCGCCCGCGCCGTTTGCCAAGTCCCCCGGCACCGCGTCGGGGACGAGCACCGTCGCCCTGCCCACGCCGTCGCCCGCACCCTCCCCGGCGGCAGCGACGTCCCCCGTCGTGCCGTCGCAGGACGAGGACGCCGCCGGGGCGAGCACGACGTCGTCGCAGTCCCCGACGACCATCGGGTCCGGTGGGGGCGACAGCCAGACCCCGACGACGACCGCGAGCCCGACGACGACCCAGACCGCCGGCTCGAACGGGACCACGACCGCGCGCCCGACCTCGAGCGGCGCCCCCGCGCCGGCCCCCGGCGACTCGAGCCCCGACGTGCCGATGCCGGAGCCGGCGCCGACGCCCGTCCCGTCTGAGCCCGGCG
>JBOGEN010000215.1:0-2483 GCA_050743265.1 Actinomycetes bacterium | reverse complement strand
GGCCGGGGCCTCCCGTGGTGAGGGGCGCCATCGCGACGCCGGCGGCGGACGCGCTGCCGACGAGGCCGGGCAGCCCCATCGTGCTGGCGGCGGCCGCGGCGGCCGAGAGGGACAGGAACGCGCGACGGGTCGGCACAGGGGCCCCCTCGGGGTGGGTTGTTCGCTTTGTGAGGGTTTTACGCCCATTGGTCCTCCCTGTAAAGACTCGGGGGAGGATGCCGAGGGTCATCGGCGCGGCCGGGGCGCCGTTTGGCACCCCGCGCGGAGCGCCCTGCCGCATACGGTGCGTGGGTGGACCTGTCGTTGGCGCCGCCCTCCCCCGACCTGCCGGACTCGCCGCTGCTCGCCCGTATCCGCGACGGCGTCATCGGCGACGACCAGTGCATGCAGGGGCCGTACGGTCCGCGCCGGGTCACCTACGCCGACTACACGGCCTCCGGCCGGGCGCTGGACTTCCTCGAGGACTTCGTCCGGCGGGAGGTGCTCCCCCGCTACGCGAACACGCACACCGAGTCCTCCGGCACCGGGCTGCAGACCACCCGCCTGCGTGAGGACGCCCGGGCCCTCGTCCACCGGGCGGTGGGCGGGGACGCGGAGACGTGCGTCATCTTCTGCGGGTCGGGCTCCACGGGGGCCGTCGACAGGCTCGTCGGCATCCTCGGGCTGCGCATCCCGTCCGCCCTGGAGGACCGGCACCACCTCACGCAGCACATCCCGGCCGCCGAGCGGCCCGTCGTGTTCACGGGCCCGTTCGAGCACCACTCGAACGAGCTGCCCTGGCGCGAGTCGATCGCCGATGTCGTGCGCATCCCCGAGGACGCCGACGGCCACCTCGACGTCACCGCGCTCGAGTCCGCGCTCACCCGGTACGCGGACCGGCCGTTGCGCATCGGCGCCTTCTCCGCCGCCTCGAACGTGACCGGCATCGTCACCGACACCTGCGGCGTCTCGGACCTGCTCCACCGGCACGGTGCTCTCGCGTTCTGGGACTTCGCCGCGGCGGCGCCCTACGTCGACCTGGAGATGAGCCCGCGCTGCGAGGACCACCCGCAGGCGTCCAAGGACGCGGTGTTCCTCTCGCCGCACAAGCTCATCGGCGGGCCGGGCACACCCGGCGTCCTCGCCATCCGGCGTGCGCTGCTCACCAACCGGGTGCCTGTCGTCGTCGGCGGCGGCACGGTGGCGTACGTCAACCCGGAGGAGCACGTCTACCTCGACGACCCGGTGCACCGCGAGGAGGGCGGGACGCCCGCCATCGTCGAGTCGATCCGGGCGGGGCTCGTCTTCCAGCTCAAGCACGCCGTTGGCATCGAGGTGATCCGGGCCCACGAGGAGGACTTCCTGCGCCGTGCCGTGGGGTCGTGGCGGGAGAACCCCTACCTCGGCATCCTCGGCAACCTCGACGCCGAGCGGCTGTCGATCGTGTCGTTCACCGTGCGCCGCCCGGGCGGGCGTTACCTGCACCACAACGCGGTGGTGTCGCTGCTCAACGACCTGTTCGGGATCCAGTCGCGCGGAGGGTGCTCCTGCGCCGGCCCGTACGGGCACCGGCTGCTCGGCATCGACATCGAGCGGTCGCACGAGTTCGAGCGCGAGATCACGCTCGGCTGCGAGGGCATCAAGCCCGGCTGGGTGCGCGTGAACTTCAACTACTTCATCTCCGAGGATGTGTTCCGGTACGTGGTGGAGGCCGTTCACCTCGTCGCGCGGCACGGCTGGACGCTGCTGCCGGACTACCGGTTCGACCCCGCCACCGGGCTGTGGCGGCATCGGGCCGGGCCGGTGGAGCCGCCTCTGCGCCTCCACCAGGTGACGTACGGCCCGGACGGGGAGATGCACTTCCCCGCCCACCACGACCGCGCGCCCGAGTCCGCGCTCGCCGGGTACCTCGACGAGGCACGTGCCCTCTTCGCGTCCCGCGCGGACGACGCCCTCGACACGGACCTCACCGGCCAGGTCTCCGACGACTTCGAGCACCTGCGCTGGTTCGAGCTGCCCGCGGCCTGCCTGTGCTGAGCGTCACCCGCCTGCGCTGAGCTCGCCTGGCGATCACTCTCCGTCCTCGTGTGGCTACGGAATCGCAGGGTAGGTCCGGGCCGAGGCGGCGGAGAACCGCCGCCCTGTCCGGTTGGGAGACACCGTGCTCAAGGCTCTGCTCGTCGTCGCCGTCGTGGTTCTGCTGCTGCTGTTCGTGCTGCCCCGCATCCGCGGGCGGCGCTGAGCCGCGCGACCCGGCTCGGGACACGAGCCCCGCGCGCCTCGCGGGAGCCCCACTGGACCTGGAGAAAGGTCACACGATGAACATGTTCCTCGCTTTGATCCTGCTCGCCGTCGTCGCCGCCGTCATCGGCCTCGCGACGGCCGCCAAGTGGCTCTTCATCATCGCGCTCGTGCTGCTCGCGGTGGGCCTGCTCACCGGTTTCCGCGGGCGCGGGCGTACGAGGGTGTAGCCACACCCGTACGACGGCCCCGGCTCCCTCGAC